>ASPF01000007.1 GCA_000405685.1 Candidatus Geocrenenecus sp. JGI 0000106-J15
GACAGTAGATTTGAAACTTGAAGGAGTTAAAGCAAAAACAAAATGGGCGGAGACAGTACTGAGTCGACTTCTAAAGAATGTATTATTCAAGAAGAATATTGAGTTCCCCCAAAATCCTAACATTAGAATAGTAGATAGTAGAGGTATTACATTATATCCAGATGGAAGAATAGAAGTTGTTAGTACAGCAATGGAGCAGAATATTATCCAGTTAGAATACGAATATAATGAATCGATCAAAGTCTTAAACCAGGTTAAAGCGAAGATCGAGGAGTTACAGAATCGTCTATACCTGATAGAAGAAGAAAAAAAGCAATTGTATAATGAAAAAAGTAAAATCAATTTAGAGAAAGAACTTGAAGAAAGAGCAATTAATAAAAATAAAGAAGAGATATTCAATAGCTTCTTGAGGCTTTTATCTCTAAGCTTAGAAAAGATTAAGTTAAAGAAGGAGTTATCGGAGGCTCGTTCAAGACTAGAAAAATACATTGAAGAACTAGGAAAAATAAAGCTGGTAGATAAGTCTGAAATCCAGTTTTTAAAAGAGGAGATTAAGAAGAATGAAGAAGAATTTCTAAATATTTCTACTAAACGTAAAGAGTTGGAGATAGAGCTTCGAGAAACTTCCCGGTTGATCCAAGAATATAATCAAGAATGTGAGAGATTAGAAGCTCAAATCAAGAATGCAGAATTAAAGATAAAGGATAAGAAGAGTGAGAAAGAAGAGTTAGAAAGAAAACTTGAAGATATTTTAACTCAATATAATCTAATCCAAGCTGATCTTAAGAACCATCACCATGAATTAAACTTAATAATCCTTAACATACAACAAAAAAAGAGTGAATTAGAAAAATCTTCATCAGCCATCTCTGTTATTAGAAACGAGCTTAGAACATTAGAATCTAGACTTCAAGAATTAACTAACAAGAGATTAAGTATTGCTATTAGGAGAAGTCAGCTAGAATCAGATATGAGGAAGATTAAAGAAGAGTTAAATTCACTACTATCTTTAGATTTTCCTGATATCCCTATAGAAGAGATCGAAGAAGTTGAAAATGAGTTAAGAGGAGAATTGAATGAGTTAGAAAAGATAAATCAGCTCGCTCCCCAACAATATGAAGAGATCATTGGAAATTATAAGTTGAGATCTCAAAGAATTAGAGAGATTGAAGAAGAAAGAGATGAGATACTGAGATTTATATCTTGGATTGAGAGCGAGAAGAAGAAAGTTTTCATGAATACTTTTAACAAGGTTTCAGAAAGCTTTGAGAAATTTTTCTTCATGCTAACTGATGGGCAAGCTTGGCTTAAACTAGAAGACTTAGAAGATCCATTCAGTAAGGGGGTAGAGATGATCTTAAGATTTCCAGGTAAATCAGCAAGGTCTGCTAGGAGTGCTAGTGGAGGGGAGAAGTCTGTTGCTGCTGTAGCTTTACTCTTAGCTCTCCAGGGATTAACACCTGCAGAGTTCTACATCTTTGATGAGGTGGATGCGCATATGGATATCCAGTATAGCATTAGGTTAGCTGAACTATTTGAGGAAATGTCTAAGAAGACCCAGATAATAGTTATAAGCTTAAAAGACGTGATCGCTGAGAAGGCAGACCAGCTGGTCGGGGTATATAATAAGAGTAGTGAGTCAAGAGTTGTTAAGATGACTATTGATGAGGTTATGAATTATGAGTGAGAGAACAATAACAATATGGAGTGATCCTAGATGGAAGATACTATTTGACGTGACTAGAATTGATAGAGTGAAGCCATGGGAGGTAAATCTAGTCAAGATTATAAGAGCATTAGTAGAAGAACTTGGGAAGCTTGATATCATAGACTTAAACCCTTGTGGTATAGCAGTATACTCAGCTGCAATTATTCATAGAATGAAGACCGAGAAGCTACTTAGATTAGATACGCCCAGCCAACCCAAAGAAAAACTTCAGTTAATCATCCCCCAGCCTATCGAGCTACCCATACCATCAGAATTCATGATATTAACTATTCAAGATCTAGCTCAATCTCTGAAGAACGTACTCTATCAACATATTAAAGTTGGAAATGCTCCTCAAGAACTACAAGCATTTACAGATTTAAGTCTTGAAGATTACCTAGTAAAACTGGAAGAAAGAATAGAGGAATTCGTCAAGACCCTTAAAGAGATCTTTGTAGAACATGAAATTATAGAGTTTAAAGCTTTGATAGAAGATGTTGACAAAATCGAGGCTATCCGAAGATTTATACTACTACTTTTCGCAGCTGCTAGAGGCATTATAGAGATAATACAAGATGAGGAGACTGACAAGATTATGGTGAAGTGGATTGGTGGAGAAAAGCCTTAAAGAAATTATCACTAGAATTGAGGCATTACTCTTCGCTGCATCTAAACCAGTTGAGGTTAGAGAACTACTAAGTATATGTGGGCTTAGAAAGAAGGAGAAAGTAATATCAGCCGTAAAAGAATTAATGAAGAAATATAACGATGGTCAGAGTGCAGTTGAATTAGTTGAGCTTCCAGGTGAGAGATTCTATCTAAGACTTAGAAGAGAATATCATGAGTTAGTTAAGAAGTATGTAAAAAGACCATTATTTAGTAGAGGTGTTATGAGAACGTTATCATTCATAGCTTACCATCAACCGATTGAGCAAAGTAAAGTTGCAGTAGTCAGGGGAAACTCAGCATACAAACATGTAAAGATCCTAGTAGAGAGAGGACTAGTAGAAGCAGAAGAGAAAGGAAAAACTAAGATGTTGAAGACAACTCAACTGCTTGCAGACTACTTAGGTGTACCCAATAACCCTTCATCAATAAAGAAAGCATTAATGTTAAGAATGGAAGAGAATAGAGAGAAAGCTGGAAAATTAGATTCAGAGGGAAGGTTAGAGATCAAGAATACCTAGAAGTCTGAAAAACAGTAGTAGAAAACTCTAGTCAAGAATTATTTAAAATAATATATCTGCTTTATCATTAAATACAGGCTTCTCGAAAGATTATCGGATGTAGATGGTTCAATGGCATTGGGACCTTCATAAGAGAAAGCCTACAGGTGGAAAGAAGCGCCCATATAGGAAGAAGAGGAGATATGAAAGAGGTGGAGACCCAGTTTTAACTATGATTGGTGAGAGAGAAGTTAAAGCCGAGAGAGGGAGAGGGGGAGGTTTAAAATATTCACTTATGTCAGATCATTATGCAAATGTATTCGATTCAGACACAGGAACATGTAAGAAAGTAAAGATACTACGAGTAATAGCAAACAAGGCTAATAGAGATTATGAGAGGAGAGGAGTAATAACAAAAGGCGCTATAATTGAGACAGAGATCGGTAAAGCAAGAGTAACCTCTAGACCTAGTCAAGATGGAATAATAAACGCTATACTACTTAAGGCATAACCAAGTAAAATCATTATATCTTACAACATGTTAAATTATTTGATATAGGCTTACTTAGCTATAATAGAGTCGAAACAATACTTGGTCAAGGTATGGCATCTCCTAACAATATCTACCATGTTGTAGCTTCAGATCTAAGTTTTAAGGAGAATCAAGAGATAAACTAAGAAGAATATTGTTTATTCCAGAGAATATAAGTTAACAACTATAGATGCTCTCAATTGAAACATGGGTTGTACTTCTACTCGGTATAAGTCTTTTAAGATACTAAATAGGTGGTTTTAAATAAAAATAACTTAGAGAAGTAAGAAGCCTAAAATATGTCTAGACAGAAAACTAGAAGAGATAGCTGGAGAGGGTAAGAGTAGAATGATCAAGCGAGATGGCTATGTTATTTGGCCAATATATTTTGATAAGAACGTTCCAAGATCTCGATGTAGACGTGTATCTCTCAGCCTTGCTGTAAAGAATCCTTCAGTTGAAAAGATTATTGAGGCTGCCAGAAGCCTTGGATGGAGGATAGAATTAGAGAGTGGAGCTCACCCATCTACGTGGTGGGTTAGAACAGGGAAGATAATAGTCAGGCCTGATAAACCTATGAGCAAGAATTTTCTAATTAAGACCCTGGCTCATCGCCTTAAAATACTAACTTAATCAAAAAAGATAAACTTTAAACTATTGGAAAAAAACAAAATCATGTGTCTAGTAAGCAAACTATAGTAAGACTTGGAGTACTATGGAAGATAGTGAAAAGTCAATTAGTTATTAAATGTGAGAAGGTTCCAAAGATTGGTGTAAAAGTATATGATTCATCCCTTAGGGAAGTTGGCGAGATAGTAAGCATCTTCGGACCTACTTCTCAACCCTTCGCTGAAGTTAGAACAGCTAATAACTCCTCAAAGAGATACTTAGGAGAAACGTTCTACATCTTAGAGAGAGGTTTGAGATAATGGATATGGAACACTGCCCACAATGTGGAACCGAGATCTTTATACAAGATGAAGATAGCGGAGAGATAGTATGCTCGAACTGTGGCTTCGTTATCTCCTATAGAGTATTAGACGCCTCTGGAAGAATGGTTTAAAGCTGGGAAGAAACTATAAAAGCATAGCCGCAGCTTCTCTCTATATTTCATCGAGAATGTTTTCTATACATAGAAGCATGAAAGAATTCATAGAACTTTCTGGTGTAAGCAATAAGTCCTTCTGGAAGGGTTATAAGAAAATAATTCAGAATTTAAAAGTCAGAGGAGATTTCGGAGAGTTCAGCATAATTATTTCTAAGATAATTAATCAATTAAATCTTAAAGGAGAGGTTGAGCATCTTGCAAATAAAATAATCAATTTAGCTAGAGAAGAAGGGTTACTAAGCGGGAGGAAGCCCGATAGCATAGCTACAGCATCTGTTTACATGGCTGCTAAAATACTTAAACAGAGAGTAAATCAACGTAAACTTGCAGAAATAGCTTCAATAAGTATAACGACTCTTAGAAGTAGATATAAAGAATTGAGCCGAATGATTAATAAGGTTCAAGACCAGATTAACCAAATAGAGAAGTAGCGAATAAGATATATAGTACAGGTAGAAATAGTATCTCTAGGTGCTTATTTTGCCTCCTAAGATGAGTAAGCTTGAAGAAAAAGCCATAAAGCTTCTCCTTAAATATGAGGAAAGAGGTTTGCTCCAATCAGAACTATGGCATAAACTTGGAGTTACTAGTAGAGAAGGTTCTAGAATTGCGATAAAATTAGAGAAGAAGGGGATAGTAAAGAGGGTTAAAGAATTTGCTAGAGATCGGTGGACTAGAAGGCTTGTCCCACTAATTAGACAGGTCACCCTTGAACCTATAAAAGGTTCTCCATGCCCATCCTGCATATATAATAATGTATGTGGTAGACAAGGTACAGTTTCACCTAATACCTGTGTATGGATCGAAGAATGGCTAGTCTCATCGTCTAGCTCCTCGAGAAGTATTGAGAAAAACTAGATTCATAACTATTTGTCCTCAATATCTTTTTAACCCTACTAGGTAGATTTCTGAACTCGTCTTTCTCGTAGCTGAGGGGATAAACCTCTTCACATAGTTAAAAGAAGTTCTTAACTGTTCTTCAAGTAGTTGAAGCTCACGGCATTCTAATGCTTTCAACATTATTGAACCTCCTCTCTTGACTAGCTTGAGAGAGATATTATACGATTTTTCTGTTAGCTCTATCTGCCTAGAAATATCTACATCTCTAACACCGGTAAACCTTGGAGAGGCATCAGAAACAACTACGTCCACCAGTTTCCCATTTAATACTTGTAGAATCTTTATTGTAGTATCTTCTTCAAGAATGTCTGATTGAATAGTGATTACGTTTGATTCACTGAATGCTTTAAACTTTCTATCATCTATAACTAAGTCTGATGCACCGTTATTAAGAGGGTTAGTAGTAGAGGTAGGAGATATAGCATTAGGGCTTGGAGACCTCTTCTTCTACTCACTCACAATCTCAGCAATACTCTTCAACTACGGAATAGCTTCTGCATTAGCATCAACAACCTCTATCATAATAGGATACATTATAGTAATCTATACACTAAACAAAAGAAGACAACTACCAGGGCTACCAATACCACTACTACTAGCACTCACAACAGCGGTTATTATTCATCAAGTAATTTTAAGGTACTAACAGACCCATACAAAAAGATAGCTACCTAAAAGAAACCATAAATAGAATTTAACTGATAGCTTGGAGAAATACTCCTAGTCATCTGATATAATATAGATATAATATAGACATAATATTGAAAGTGTGGAAGTCATGTCGAGCTATATTCCAGCAATTGTATCTACACAAGCTTTATCTATCGGTCTCTCCTCACACATTATGATGAACATGAAAAAGATGTTCTTCCTCATTGGAATAATATTAGTATTCCTCTTGATGCTATCGCCGTTAGCAGTATATGCAGAGACTCCTAAATTTACTACTACTGAGTATACACCACCACATACAAAACCAGGTCCAGCAGCAGAGACTTTAATCTATAAATCTGTAGCGGTTGATGTCGCACCAGCAGCTTTAGAAGCAGGAGAGATTGATGCATACCTTTTTGGGATACGTTCCGTTGTTGCGGCAGAACTAATAGGAAAGCCTGGAATAAGCATGATGAGTGCTCCATCTGGGTCATACAGTATTGTATTAAATCCTGCTCCAGCTCCAGCTGGACAGCTGAATCCATTATCTATTCCTGAAGTGAGAGTTGCGCTTCAATACATCGTGAATAGAGACTATATAACTAAAGAAATATTCAAAGGGTTTGCTGCTCCAATGGTTACTTTCTTAAGCGCTTACGATCCAGATTACATAACTATATTTGATATAGTTAAGAGATACGACTTTAGGTATGATCCAGAATATGCTAAGAGATTGATTACAGACGCTATGACAAAAGCTGGTGCAGTAATGAGAGAGGGTAAATGGTATTATGGAGACCGACCAATCAAGTTAAAATTCATAATTAGAATTGAAGATGAAAGAAGACAGATAGGAGATGCTATAGCTACAGACTTAGAGAGATTAGGTTTTGAAGTTGAAAGACTATATCATCCCCTCGGAGTAGCGATAGAAAAAGTGTATCTTACAGATCCTAAAGACTTTGAATGGCAATTGTATACAGAGGGTTGGGGCAAAGGTGCACCTGAAAAATACGATTCTTCTACGATAAACCAGATGTGTGCACCATGGGTTGGCTACATGCCTGGATGGCAGGACCCTGCATACTGGAACTACGTTAATGATGAAATAGATGCTCTAGGAAAGAGGATATCTTTAGGTGAGTTCCAAGATCTTGAGACAAGAAATAAATTGTATAGAGAAGCAACTGAGATATGTATCCATGATTCTATAAGACTTTGGGTTGCTACACGTCTTGACGCCTTTATTCTTAATCCCGACCTTAAAGGCATAACAAACGATGTTGGAGCAGGTCTTCGTGGAACATGGAATATGAGAGAAGCATGGATTCCAGGTAAGGATACATTAGTATTTGGACATCTATGGGTTTGGACTGAGACAACAACATGGAACTGGATTGGAGGATTCCAAGACGTCTATAGCGTAGATGTGAGAAAAGCAACTTACGATTCACCAGTCTATAGACATCCATTTACGGGACTGCCAATGCCATTTAGAGCAAGTTATACTGTTGAAACAGCTGGACCATTCGGTAAACTAATCGTACCCGAGGGAACATACACTTGGGATGCTAAAGAAGATAAATGGGTATCCGTTGCAGGTAAAGAAGCCACAAGCAAGATCACATGGGATCTAAGTAAATACTTTAACTCGAAATGGCATCATGGTCAGCCAATAACTATTGCTGATGTACTCTTCTTCTTAGCAACACAGATAGAGAATACTTACGATGAAGATAAAGCAGCAATGGAGAGCGGCATAGCTGAGACTGTAAAAGTAACTCTAGATAAGTTTGTTGGAATAAGAATCCTTGATGAAAAGACTGTAGAGACATATGTTAACTACTGGCACTTTGATCCTAACTATATTGCTGAATTCGGCTCTCCGCTCGGTGTGGATTACTCATTGTACTATAGCGAGACACCACCTTGGGAGCTGATGGCCGCTATGAATGAACTCGTATTTACTAAGAAGCAAGCAGCCTACGGTCAGACAACCGCTGAGAAACTCGGCATCCCATGGCTCTCGGTTGTTCTAAGAGATCATGCAGAAATGATAAAGAACGTACTGGAAGAATTTACACAGAAAGGATATTTCCCGGAAAACTACTTTAAGCTTGGAGATAAAGTATACGCTACTAAAGACCAAGCATTAGCTAGATATCGTGCAGCAGTCTCATGGTTTAACGAGCATGGAAACATGCAGATAAGCAATGGTCCCTATTATCTAAACAAGTTTGATTCAGCAGCCCAGTACGCTGAATTGAAAGCTTTCAGAGACCCGACATACCCGTTCAAGCCAGGAGATTGGTATTATGGAGAGCCTGAAATGGTTGAAGTTATAGATGTTCGGGTAAGTGATGTAACAGCTGGAGATGAAGTAGTCTTTACAGCAGAACTTTCAGGACCAGGAACACTTGGAGCTAAATATCTTATTGTTAATCCAGCTACAGGGCAGGTTTTAGAAGTTGGTGATGCGGAAAAGATTTCTCCAACAACGTTTAGGATTAAACTATCTAAAGGATTTACTTGGGAGATTGGTCCAGGAACATACGACCTAGTCGTAGGAGCATACAGTGACCAAGTAGCATTCGTATCAGAAGCTATTGAATCGTTTACTGTTTTAAAACGTGAAGTAGCTCCATCAACTGTAACCGTTACGAGATCTATCGTGGAGACAACTTCAATAGTATCGACTGTAACAACGATGCCAGTAGAGGTTATTGGAATATTTGCAGTTATCCTGATAGTTGCAGTTGCTTTAACAGCTATACTCTCTAGAAGAATGAAGAAATCAACTTAATCCAACCAAACAATAAAATCGGGACTGGAGAAAAGTTCACTACTTAAATCATTTTTTTCTTGAACATTTATTAGAACGTCAATGATATTAGGCGATAGACGGGATGGGATTAGCTAGGACACTGTTCATGAGAGCCTTAACGCTGATTACTGTACTTGTACTGGTTATTTTCTTCATGGTACTAGTACTTGGGGCGACTGGAACATCAGACAAGATTCTTCAAGCCATGGTTAATGAAGAAATAATGATGCTAAGGCAGTCTCTAGCGAAAACTATTAAAGATCCTCAAGAGCTCGAACGGGTCATCAATATAAGGAAACAGGAGCTGACGGAGTTTTACGGATTGACTAAACCATGGTATGTACGATTACCAGATATGGCTTGGAGAGTATTAACTCTTGAACTTGGAAAAGCAAGAACATTGAAAACCTTCGCAGGTGGAAACAAGGTTTCAGACATAGTTATGGAGAGGCTTACAAACACGATAATCCTCGTGACCTCGGCCACAGTCATCAGCGCTATAGTAGGCTTAGTTCTAGGTGTAAGAATAGCTACAAGAGTTGGAGGAATTCTAGATCGATTATCATCGTATTTCTCAGCTATCTCATACGCAATCCCTACATGGTGGATAGGAATAATCTTAATACTCGTTTTTGCTTTTCTTCTCAGACTTTTCCCCTTCGGCGGTCTTTATAGTACGCCTCCCCCCTCAGACCCCTACATGAAGTTTCTAGATATAATCTGGCATGCAGTTCTCCCAGTAACAACACTAGTAATAGCATCAATAGGAGTCTGGATATACACCACTAGGACTATAGTATTAAACACTGCTCAAGAAGACTTCGTAAATGCTGCAAGAGCTAGAGGTCTACCAGAAGAACTTGTTAGGAGAAGATACATCATGAGGGTTGCAGCACCACCCATACTTACAAATGTAATCCTAGGACTTGCAACCTCAATCTCTGGAGCGATCTTAACAGAGACAGTCTTTAATTGGCCTGGACTAGGCAGACTCTTCTATGATGCCGTATTAGTCATGGATGAAGTAGTAGTCATCGCTTTAACATACATATTCACATTGGTCTACGTAGTTGCTAGATTTCTTCTAGAAGTCTTGTATGTAATCCTGGATCCCAGAGTGAGGTACTAATGTCGACAAGGTTTAAGGAAGCATTTCAAGAATTCTGGAGATTAAATGTCTCAAAGATAGGAGTAGTATTCTTAACAGTACTGGTAATCTTAAGCATATATGTCGTCGTATCATATCCACTTGATTTCGGAGTAAGATATTGGAATAACCCATTATATTGGGCGGATTATCCTAAGTCTGCTCCACCAAGCTGGGTTAACTACTTCTCAAATGAAAAGATTCCCGAACATTATACCTTCTCTTCAATTAAACCATCTAATACATTGCTAACGGAATCAGGAATACGGTTGATATACCTCTTTAAACTAGATTTCCAAGCAGACAAGACGCCTACGTTTCTTTCACTTACTGTGAAAAACGTAACATACTATGATAAACCAGTAATTATCCGATTAAATGTTACAAGACCAGATGGAAAAAATATCGAATTATACAGATATACGGTTCCAGCACCATACGTTGATGAATCACCTCCCTATAAGAGATTTTATGATCAATCAAAGAGAATCTCATTAACTGGAGACCTGTCGGTGGCCAGTATCTTAGCAAGATTCTTATCAAGAGAATATAATGTAACTATCAAACCAAGCGAGGTAAACTCAATAGGTCAGCATAAGATAATATTTAGTATACCGAAAGGTGATACACAATTCACTGTATTGAAAGGAGATTACACATTCTATATCATAGTAGATACCTATGATTCAAGAGATTCAGTTGGAGAAGTAAAGCTGGTTGTTGGAGGAGATGTTTACGGATTTATGGGAACAGATTCTCTTGGTAGAGATCTTTCAGTTGGATTACTTTTCGGTTTTCCTATAGCTCTATTCATAGGAATAGTTACATCAACGATAACAACTTTACTAGGTGCAGGTCTAGGAATAATGGGAGGATATATTGGAGGAAAATTAGATGAAGTTATACAAAGAACAGCTGACTTTGTTAATAATATTCCATTACTACCCCTACTAATATTTTTAGCATTTATCCTCGGACAAAATCTGTGGATAATAGTATTCTTGTTAGTAGTATTTGGTTGGCCGACCTTGACGATTATTGTTAGGTCTATGGTGCTCCAGCTAAAGTCAGGTCAATTTATAGAAGCAGCTATCGCTATAGGAGCACCGAGATGGTGGATAATGTTTAGACATATATTTCCACAGGTAGCCCCATTTATTTTCGCTCAATTAATCTTCTTTACACCAACATTCATCCTTCTTGAAGCCGCATTAAGCTTCCTCGGGCTAGGAGATCCTACTATGCCTACTTGGGGTCAGATACTTGAATACGGTTTTCGAAGCGGAGGAATATATGTAGGACTATGGTGGTGGATTATACCTCCAGGTCTACTAATAATATGGACAGCTATAACCTTTGTGCTCATAGCACTTGGAATGGAGCCTGTAGTAAACCCGAGGTTAAGAAGAATGAAATAGTTGAGAGGAGTGAATGCTTATGATATTGCTAGAGCTTAATCAATTGAAACTTTACTATACGACTATTAGAGGTGTTGTAAGAGCTGTTGATAATGTTGATCTTAATGTTGAAGCTGGTGAAGCTGTTGGACTTGTAGGTGAATCGGGATGCGGTAAGACTAGCATGGCTAATGCTATTATAAAGATGCTTCCGAACAATGTAGCTCTCTATGAGGGTAGAATAATCCTAGATGGATTAAATATTGTTGATCTACCTGAAGACGAGGTTAGAAGGAAGGTTAGATGGAGGCAGATATCGATTGTTTTCCAGGGAGCGATGAATGTATTAAACCCAGTAATCAAGGTTGGACATCAAGTTGCGGAACCACTAATAATCCATGGAGAGATGGATAGAGATGAAGCATACAAGATAGCTAGAGAGAAGATGAAGCTTGTCGGATTACATGAAGAAGTATTCAATAGATATCCGCATGAGCTAAGCGGTGGCATGAAGCAGAGGGTCGTAATAGCTATGGCCTTAGTCATGAACCCTAAGATAGTTATATTAGACGAGCCTACATCTGCATTAGATGTAAGCATACAAGCCCAGATAATGAATCTATTAAAGAAGCTGAAGAGAGAACTAAACATCTCTATGATCTTCATAACCCACGACATAGCTTTAGCAAGCGATATAAGCGATAAGATAGCTGTAATGTATGCTGGACAAATCGTTGAGATAGGCTCAGCTGAACAAGTCTTAATATCCCCAAAACATCCATATACTCAGAAGCTCTTAAAAGCAACACCAAAATTAACAGGAGAAGAAAAACCCGAATTTATACCAGGGACACCCCCAGACTTAGTCAATCCACCAAGTGGATGTAGATTCCACCCAAGATGCCCCTACGTCATGGATATTTGTAGAGAAAGAGAACCTAGGAGGTTTGAGCCTGAAAAAGGTCAGAAGACAATGTGCTGGTTATACGGTGGAGAAACATGAGTAGCGAGCTTATCAGACTAGAGAATGTGAAGATGTATTTTGAGTCTAGAATTGGTTTATTCAAGACCATACCTGTAAAAGCAGTAGATGGAGTTAATGTAAGAATATTTAGAGGAGAAACTCTAGCACTCGTAGGAGAATCTGGATGTGGAAAAACAACTCTTGGAAGAGTTTCTCTAAGATTGCTTAAGCCTGTAAGCGGTAGGATAATCTTCGATGGAGTAGATATAACAGATAAAGAGGAGAAAGAATTAAAATGGTTTAGGAAGAGAGCTCAAGCAGTCTTTCAAGATCCATATTCAAGCATAAACCCATTCATGACAGTGAAAGAAATACTTGAAGAACCACTCATCCTCCACCATGTAGGAGATAGTGAAGAGAGACTAGAAATGATTGCTAAAGCTTTAACAGATGTAAAACTTACACCAATCGAAGAATTCATGAGGAAGTACCCCCACATGTTAAGTGGAGGGCAGAGGCAGAGGGTAGGAATTGCACGTGCACTAATTCTTAAACCTGAATATATTGTCGCCGATGAACCTGTCTCGATGATAGATGCATCTAGTAGAGCAGAGATACTATATCTTCTAAAAGAACTTCAAGAAAAATACAAGATCTCATTCCTATACATAACACACGATATTGCTACAGCTAAACACTTCAGTGATAAGATAGCAGTAATGTATCTTGGAAAAATAGTTGAACAAGCTGAAGCCTACGAACTAGTTAGAAATCCTCTCCACCCATATACAAAAGGATTGATAGAAGCAGTACCTGAACCCGACCCATCTAATAGATTAAAAGAGAGAAAAGTTATACTAGGAGAGCCTCCAAGCCCTATTAATCCTCCTAGTGGATGTAGATTCCATCCAAGATGTCCCTACAGGTTTGAGCCATGCGATAAAAATGAGCCAGAGCTAAAAGAAGCAAGAATAAACCACTATGTCGCATGCTATCTATACTAGATTTTCTCCTTCTAAAAACATATTACTAAAACCAATAGTATAGTAACTCAGAATGAAACTAGATGACACCCAATCTAGGAGTACGTATATTCTAGGAAGCTTCGGGAATCTCTTATCTGCATTATATAGAATAGCTCCAGTAAGCTTCACAGTTCTCTATTACTTAATGAAACTATCAGCTTAAGGCTGTCTAAAGCCATTATCTTAAAAAGAAATTATTAATAAGCACATGAATATTGCTAATATTTGTGAGCTGGACTCTAGCCCTAATTCTAGCAATACTCATTGCAGTTTTCACAGCGACAACTTTATCTTTCATATTAATCTACCGTAACACATCAAGAAATCTTGAAAAGAATATAAAGAAACGACCAACTAAACAGGGGCTTGACTTACAAACTATAGAAAGATTAAAGAATACGTTAATAGGCAAAGAAGAAATACAGAATCTTGAAGAAATAATTCATAGATTAAGAATGTTGAGAAAAGAAGCAGAGGAGATTCTGAATGATTCAGGAAGAAGTTAAGAAAGCTAGAGAGAATGCTATCTTAAAAGCTCTTGAATACATTGAAGATGGAATGATAATCGGATATGGAACAGGCTCAACCATGGCTCAATCTATAGGTTATGTAAAGAAACTAATCCAAGAAAAGAAAATGAAAATACTATTCATCCCTACATCATTCCAGTCACGGCAATTACTTTTAGAGAATAATCTTCCAATAACAAGTTTATATGAGTATCCTGAACCAGACCTGATGATTGATAGCTTCGACCAGACAGATAGAGAAGGAAACGCTATTAAGGGAGGCGGAGGAGCAATGCTAATGGAGAAAGTAATAACACAAGCATCTAGAAAAGTAATATTTATAGGAGATTATGTTAAACTAGTAGAAAAACTTAGTAGACCAGTACCTCTCGAGATCCTTGAGAAAGCATATCCACATGTTAAGAGAACACTTACAAAAAATGGATTCAGATTAATGTTGAGAGAATCAGCTGGAAAGATGGGACCACTGGTTAGCGATAATGGAAACCTTTTAGGAGACGTAGACATAGGTATAATAGAAGATCCTGAGAAGTTAGATAGCCTTTTAAGATCTATAGCAGGAATAATTGAAACAGGTTTATTCCCTAAGCTGGCCGACAAGATAATTATTGGAAAAATAGATGGTAACATCGAAGAAATAAATGTAAATAGAAGGAAGCTTTAAGACATAATACTACACAAGAAACATGTTGAATATACTATCTGTGTGAAGAGACTACAATGAGAACTAGAATTATATAACAAGGACGAACCCCTTTTTCTTATATACGCAACACATAATAGCAACAGTTATGAATAGTTATCTATGAGAATATGAGAAGAATGAGTAAGGAAAATTTAAAGAATGCTTTCGCAGGTGAAAGCCAAGCATACATGAAGTATATACTCTTCGCTAAGAAAGCTGAAGAAGAAGGATTCAAAAATATAGCCCGTCTCTTTAAAGCGATAGCTTATGCTGAGCAGGTTCATGCAAGTAATCATCTCCAAGCATTAGGATTGATCTGCTCAACATCTGATAACATAAAGAATGCGATAGAAGGTGGAAGATATGAAGTTGAAGAGATGTATCCTTCATATAATGCTGTAGCTAAACTACAAGAAGAAAGAGAAGCTGAAAGAACAACAAGCTGGGCACTCCAAGCAGAAAAAATACACTTAACCATGTATCAAAAAGCATTAAAGATGGTAGAAGGAGGGAAAGACATAGAAATAAGTGATATATACATCTGTGAAAAATGCGGTTATACAGTTGAGGGAGAACTGCCTGAGAGATGTCCAATATGCGGCGCCCCAAATGAAAGATTCAAGAAATTTTAGCCGCCTCACCTACTCCTCTAATAATAAAATAAAAAATAAGTTCAATTAAAATGAACTCTGTCTTCTAGAATCTTTCAACTGCGACTATGGACATTCCTCCATCTACTGCAATTCTCTGACCTGTAACATAAGCAGAATCGTCACTTGCAAGGTATAAAGCAGCGGCAGCTATATCTTCAGGTTTCGCTAATCTCCCTAGAGGTGAACGTTGAGCCATTCTTTTTCTATCTTCCTCAGTAGTCGCAGCATATAGCAAGTCTGTTTCAGTAGGTCCTGGGCAGATAGCGTTAACTCTAATATTGTATGGTGCTAAATCTATAGCCATAGCCAATGTTAGAGAAAGTATTGCTCCCTTCAATGCGCTGTAAGCAGCATGCCCAGGCTCTCCAGTTATAGCTGCCTTCGAAGATATATTGATTATAGACCCTTTTCCAGTTTTTATCATATAAGGTACGACACTCTGGGATGGTATAACTGTTCCGAGAACATTTATCTTGAATTGTTTCTCCCAGTATTCTAAAGGTTCTTCATGGAATGGTTTACCTAGATGGATTGCTGCATTATTAACTAGGATATCTATTCTACCATACTCATCTACTACCTTCTCTACGCTTTTCTTTACAGATTCAACATCACTTACATCTACTTTCAGAGCAATAACATCAGCATCTCTTACTTCATCTTTTATCTTCTTTACAGCTTCTTCTGCTTTAGCTATATCTATATCAAGTATAGCTACTTTAGCACCTTCTTTGGAAAATCTTAAAGCTATAGCAAACCCTATTCCTCTTGCCCCTCCAGTAACAATAGCTACTCTATCTTTTAGCCTCATGTAATGTTGTCTCTATTTTGTCATAAATAAATTTTTCACTTGAAAAGAACCAAAACATTATAAAAATTACATCATGATTAATACTTAATCGACTGATTGAAGTGGTCAAAATTGAATCAATAATCGTTGAATACTTAATCTTAAACTGAATGAGTTAGATAATCAATTCTTCCACCATCTATTACTATAATCTGTCCTGTTATGAGCGAAGACTCATCAGATGCTAGAAATACTGCAGCATTAGCTATATCAATTGGTTCAGCAACTCTCTTTAATGAGACTGTTTCTTTCCTCTTCTCTATTATTTGCTGTATTTCCTCAATACTTTTTCCTCCAATATTCATGTTTGTTAAGACAAAGCTTGGAGCAATAGCATTAACATTTATTCCATATGCTCCTAGCTCAAATGCTAGTCTCTTAGTTAAAGCTATGATTGCTGCTTTAGTTATAGCGTATAGCGTTGTTTCAGGTGAAGCTGTCCCTATCGCAGCTGTACTTGAAATATTTATTATCTTACCGTAACGTCTCTTAACCATATACTTTACGGCTTCAAGTATACAGTATATTGTTCCTTTAACATTTACCCTCCACATTGTATCAAGCTTTTCTTCATCAAAACTAAGTATAGAGCCTTGGTAAAATACTCCAGCATTATTAACGAGAATATCTATTCTAGAATATCTATCCATAACTTTTTCAAACATTCTTTCTACTTCTTGCTTATTTGATACATCAGCTTTAATCATTATAGCTTCTCCACCTATTGATATAATTTCTTGAACAACTTTCCTAGCTTCCTCCTCAGAAAAAACATAATTAATACAGATCTTTGCACCTTCTTTAGCAAAAGCCAAAGCTATCTCTCTACCAATACCTCTAGAACTACCTGTCACAACTGCTACTCTATCCTTAAGCCTCGGGCTCACTTCAACATAATTGCGAAACAATATGATAAAAATATTAAACGAGGTAGACCTTATGAAACCAGCATCCTTTCATAACATTCACATTCAACTTAAAGATCTAGATAAAAAAGCAATCCTTATCTGATGTCAACTGCCTTTGATATAAATATCTGAAACTTTAAAGGTTATCCTGATGGGCAGGTAAGCTTATCGTAGGGAGAAGGATTTAGTTTCGGAGAGATTTAGAAATGTCTCCATCAGATAAGTCCACTATACGTGCCATACAACATTTTTAAACAACATCCTCTAGCAGCACCTAACCTTTATTCAACTTTGGTATAACCTATTCTAAATTAAAAAAGAGTGAAAATGTACATATTGATAAGACTAAAATCAAACAATGTTTTACTTACCCTTTTCTTAAATCTCTTAACTGGAAGATGTACTAAGAAGTTTTATAAGCGGCAACAACATAATTATTGTGAGGTCTATAGAGAATATGAATGAAGAAAACATTCTTAATAGGAAGATTTCTAGAAGAGCTGCCGTAGGTACCGCTGCAAAGGTTGCTGGAGCAGCAGTAGCTGGGCTCGTAATAGGAGGGGTAGCAGGATATGCATTAAAACCAGAAGTACCAGCAGCAACAGTAACAGCTACAGTTCCTACAACTGTCAAAGAGACTGTGACGGTTGGAGCTGCTACGGTAACTGTTCCTACAACTGTTACTAAAACTGAAACTGTCGTCTCGACCGTAAGTCCAGCGGCTCCAGGGCTTGCAGAGCTTAGACGTGAGTTAGCACAGAAATATGCTACAGGCAAGCCTGGAGAGAAATTCCTCGTTGGATACGTTACTTGGACATTAGCTCAAGAAGCACCAAAATATGATTATCAAGGAGCAGACCAAGCCTGCAAACAGCTCGGGCTAGATTTTAAGGGAATAGAAATAGGTGCTGAAGCATTAAAAGCAGTTGAAGCTACTGACTCATTAATTGCTGCTGGATCGAAAGGTGTAGTTTACTGGGCTCCAGCACTGGCAGCAATGGAGGAGATTGTTAGATTATGTGAAGAGAATAAAGTATTTGCAGCAACTGCTTGGTGTAGAGATCCTGCCTTACTTCCTGGAGATAGAGGTCCACATTGGTTCTTCGAATTCAGTACTATGTCTGATGAGATGAGCTTCCACTGCATGACTCTACTATTTGAGAAGATGAGGAAGTATGGTAAGAGCAAGGTTCTACATGTACAATCTTCAAAGACTATTGCTCCAGACTCTACAGCATTGATAAATCAAGGTATAGCTATTGCTTGGAGAAGATATCCATTCATACAGCTACTCGGACATTACTGGGGTGAATGGGCGTATCCAGGAGGTAGAAAAGCAGGAGAAGATGCTCTAGCTGTAAGAACAGATTATGAAGCAGTCTGGGGTCATAATGATGATCAAGCAATGGGTACAGTTTCAGTCTTCAAAGAAAGAGGCATAGACATTGGACCATTTGCAGCTGCAAGAGATGCTATAGTTGCATGTCTAGAGGAGGTCGTGAAAGGAGACTGGTTTGTGACCTCTCTAACAGAATTCCAGTACTTTGGAGGATACCGTGTTGCAGCCACTTATGATGCTGTTACAGGTGCATCATATCCGCTTAGAGATGAGATGGTTCAATCCCCATGGGTTACAACAGTCTTAAACATGACGACACCGCGTATAAAGGAAGAGAATGAAGAACTTATAAAGTCTACTGGATTATGGTGGCATCCGAACTTCGTAGTCGTAGATGCTGGAAAATTACTTGAATTCCAGAAGATCAGTGAAGTCTATCCTGCCAGAGATTATCCATATGATTTCAGAACGCTTTCTGTTGGAAAGTGCCAAGAGCTTAACTTAACGTATGATAGACATGCAAAGAACTACCTAACAGCTAACAATTTCTACTATGTACCAATGATGAAGAGGATGAAGGTTACAGAAGATAGAACTAAGGGACAGAATCTTGAATCTTTCAGGAAGCAGTTCGGATTAACTATGAGGTACTTCCTTGAGCTGACTTGGGATACTCATAGTGATAATGAATCCAAATTGAAGGCAGCTGAAGCTGAAGGCTTAAAGCTTGAACCATTCTGGGGTGCATTAGATTAAGTACGCCGACTATTCCTTAATAATCTTTAATAAACTCTCCTCATATTTTTTATATTTGGAGCGAATGAGTAATGGCTATACAAAACCTGTTATTGGAGGCTAAAAATATTTCTAAGACCTTTGATAACGTCGTAAGAGCGCTTGACGCAGTCACTATAGAAGTTAGGAAAAATGAGATCCTCAGCATAGTCGGTGAGAATGGCGCTGGTAAATCTACTTTAATGAAGATACTTGTAGGAGTATATCAGCCAGATAGTGGTGAATTATATTATGGTGGTCGCAGGATCCCTTTCCCAAAGAATCCAATAGAAGCTTTGAGAAGAGGTATCACTATAGTTTACCAAGAGAGAGGTGTCATACCTCATCTTAAAGTATACCAGTTTCTTTTTTTAGGTCTTGAAGAAAAATTTACTAGACTTGGAAGATTGCAGTTAGAGAAGATTATAGGTATTACAAAGTCAGTCTTTGATGAACTTGGAGTAAGATGCGATTTAGGTAGTTATATGTATGAACTTCCTCTATCTATACAAAAGATGGTTGAGATAGCAAGAGCAATCCTCAGTATTAGATTAGCAATAGGTGGTGAATCATCAGATATCACGCCTATAATCATTCTTGATGAACCTACAGCCCCCCTATCGATTGAAGAGAGAGATGAATTATTTCAATATATCTTAAGCTTAAAGAAGAATAATTCCTTCATATTCGTTTCACACATAATCCCTGAAGTTATGAGATCTAGTGATAGAATATATGTTCTACGAGATGGAAAACTTGTTGCACATCATGATCTTTCAATTGAAAAAATCTCTGAAGATCAGTTATTCAGAGAAATAGTTGGTAGAGTTTCATACTATGAACTCTACGCAGGTCATGAATATGGAATAGCAGAGGCTAAAGGTAAACCAATAATCTTATCTGTTAGAAATCTTACAAAGAAAGGCTACTATCAAGATATTACTTTTGATGTACGTGAAGGAGAATGTATTGGATTATTTGGACCAGCAGGATGCGGTAAGAGTGAAGTAGCGAAAACACTATATGGTGAATTGTTGGCGGATGGGGGTAAAATAATCGTAGATAACAGGGAGGTAAGCATAAAGGGTGAACCTCATTCAAGACTGAGTAGAGGCATCGGATATTTCTCAGGTGAGACAGGTAAAGAATTATTTCTCTACTGGCCTATAAAGAAGAATGTCTCCATAGTTAATTTTGAGAAGGTTGTAAGAAGACCATTAAAGATTGTTTCAGTAATAAGTTTTAAGGCTGAAAAAATTCTTGCAGAGAAGATAGTTAAGAAACTTAGAATTAAAGCTCCAAGCGTAGAAGCAGAATGTTATTCATTGAGTGGAGGAAGTAAGCAAAAAGTATCAGTTGGCAAGTGGCTTGAGAGAAGTCCAAAAATACTTATCTTAGAAGATCCTACTATAGGTATTGACGTAGGTGCAAGAGAAGATATTTATGAAGTATTGTTAGAGATGAAGAAGAATGGTATATCGTTGGTTCTAGTAAGTGATGATCCAAAGGAATATGCTATCCTTTGCGATAAAGTAGTTTTAATGAGAGATGGAAAGTTACAGAAAGTATACACAAATGAAGATTTTAGGAAGGTGATGGAGCTGTGAGTAATAATCTTAGAAAAGAAGCGGTAATTATACCAATTCTTACTTCTGCTTGGAGATTAATTAAAGGAAATCCCGCTATATGGGCCATATTCGGATTAGTAATAATATTCTCATCAGTTGTCCCAGAGAGGTTCCTATCAACAGGTAATCTTGTAGCTATCTTAAAGAATTTCGCTGTTACGTCAATGCTAGCTGTAGGTCCAACTTTTGTTATTCTTCTAGGATCTATTGATGTCTCGTATATGGGGATTTGGATGTTTGGAGGTGCATTGGTATGGCTACTCTACCCATACCTTGGTTTAGCATCGATATTCATATATCCGATCTTCGGTCTACTTATTGGATTATTTAATGGAGTAGTACATGTTAAAGCTAGGATACCATCCTTTATTTTAACTCTTGCAATGACAGCTGTCCTTGCATTCCTAACAACATATGTAAGAAATGTATCAGGTGTCTTAACGCTTACAGTACCAGCCTACAATTTCTTAAGAGAATCTCCAATACCTTATGTTCCATCGCCATTCCTTCTCGCACTTCCAACTATAGCAATAGCGATCTTCTTAATGTTCTTCACGAAACTTGGAACGTATCTTTGCGCTATTGGATCAAATGAAGAAGGTGCAAAACTCGCTGGTATAAACGTCGAAAAGTATAAGATTCTTGCATTCATGTTTAGTGGATTCTTGGTTGGATTAGGGTCAATCGCTATCTTTGTCCATCTAGGAAATCAGACAAGAGTAGACTTTGATCCAAGCGAGCTTGTAAGAGGCCTTGCAGCTATAGTCCTTGGAGGAACTCCGTTGGCAGGAGGGATGGGTGGACCACATAGAACACTTCTTGGAGCCCTAGTATACGTATTGATATTTAATGGTTTATTCCTTTTACCAGGTGTTGATCCAAACCATCTTAAGCTATATATTGGAGCTCTTCTATTGGGGGCTGTCGTCATTGCTTCTAGGGCTCTCAAGGGTGCATTGATTGCTTAAATGGTGAGATAAAGGATGAAGGAAGCAGTTTTATCACGTGAACGGTTTCAGAGAAATCTTAATACAATAATACCGATAACTGGGTTAATCCTTTTAATGATAGGTCTAAGAATGGCTAACCCCTACTTCTTAGCTAGTTGGGATAGTGTAATCACATTAGTTTATGGTATGTCTTTCTTCTTGATAGCTGCATGTGGTTTAACTTTTGTGATCCTTATGGGCTCATTTGATTTCTCAGTTCCAAGTGTTCTAAAATTATCAGCTATGATTTTTGCAGTCCTCTATCCATCGATAGGCTTCTTATCTATCCCAGTAGCTTTAGCTGTAAGCTTAGTTTTCGGATCCGTTAATGGATTATTACTTGCAAGATTTAACATTCCATCCTTTATGGCAACCTTAGCAACTTCTATGGTTGCAGAAGGAGCAGCTCAAGTAATTTCTGGAGGATATACAAGGATGATAACTGATCCTGCTTTCCGATCTCTATCTACAACAATGATTGCAGGGCTACCCTCAATATTCTACTGGGCTATTGCTATCTGGCTTATATCAATATTCTTGACGTTCGCCACACCTTTCGGTAGAGCAATATATGCAGTAGGTGGAAATCTTGTTGGAGCACGTCTAGCAGGCATAAATGTTAAGATGGTTAGGATACTTGTCTTCATGTTATGCTCACTGTTTGCAGGGATCTCAGGAATACTCTATGCTTCCCAGATTCAAGCAGGACACATGCAAGTTGGAGTCCTAGACATGATCCCACTATTCGCAAGCGTAGTAGTCGGTGGTACTGCTTTAACTGGAGGCGTAGGCGGGGTTCATAGAACTCTATTAGGAGTATTGATAATTAGATGGCTTGACTCAGGGTTAAGCATGATCGCTATAGACCTTAACGTTAGAATGATCGTCTTCGGAGCAATAGCTATAGTAATGGCTATCTTGACCATAGATAGAAGAAGAATAAAGATAATGAAATAATATTTTAGAAAACCCTCTAAGTATTTTCATCCACAAGTTGAAAGGATACATCATCTTTAATAGTATATAAATTAAGTATTAAGAGTAGGAAAAATTTGGGACGACTTTAAGTAATTCTTACTCTCAAGTTTGTTCTCTGGAATACTTCTGGATTAAAGCTTGGTTCAACTATAAAGTCTGTACCTAGGCTTACGTATAGGTCTTCATGCAGGGTCTAGTATTGTTCCAGCGCCTAGTATCAGGTTAGGTTTTTCTGAATCACGCAATTTAACAAGTTCCGCAAAGACCTTGTATGCTCTCGCCCCTCTATTACTAAACTCTAATAGTTCTGAGCCTGCCTCTACAACAGCTAAACATACTTCCTTATCAATTTCAACATCTACATGATAGAATATTGGTACGAGCCCTACTTGTATGACTTTCGCAACGACTTCATATCTTTCATACAACCCTATATATCAATATATAGGACTACACCTTATTGTCTTACTGATATTTCTTACATAATCTCCTCTTTACAGTAAATATGATAGGTTGTTTTGGATTATATATTTTAGAACTGTTTTCATAAATGTTTAGTAATAATTAAATAATACTGTTGTTAAGCACATTTTTGGGTTATTTATTGAGAAGGCTCGAGGGTAAAGTGGCCATTATAACTGGTGCAGCAAGAGGTATAGGGAAAGCGACTGCAATCTTTTTTGCTAGAGAAGGTGCTAAGACAGTTATCGTAGATATACTTGGAGATGAAGGAGAATCTATAGCTAGATATATTAATGAGAAAATATCCGAGGATTCTGCAGTATTTATCCAAGCGGATGTTTCGGAAGTAGAAGATGTGAAGAGCATGGTTGATGCTGTGATAGAAAAATATGGAGGGATAGATGTTCTAGTTAATAATGCAGCTATACAGCCTGTTGGAACAATATTAGAAACAGATACTGATACTTGGGATAGAGTTATGAAGATTAATCTTAGGTCTGTATTCCTATGCTGTAAGTATGTTGTCCCATACATGATTAAGAAGAATTCAGGGGCCATAGTTAACGTTGCATCCATCTTGGGGTTAAGAGGAGGAGACAAGATAATCGCTTATGCAACTTCTAAAGCAGGCTTAATAGGGTTCACGAAATCTTTAGCACAAGATCTCATGCCATATAATATTAGAGTTAATGCTGTAGCTCCAAGAGCTATAGATACTGAAATGTTTAAAGCATATAGAAGTGAAGAAGAGTTAAAGAGTAAAATGGATAGATACCTATTCGGCAGACTCGGAAGGCCTGAAGAAGTTGCGAATACAATATTGTTTCTAGCATCCGATGAAGCATCATACATAAGTGGAGAAGTCTTAGTAATTGGAGGATACTGTTAATAATCAGACTCAGCTTCTTAAGCGGGCTACTACGAAGGATTTAGAAGCTGAATCCGTTTTCCATCAAATTTCTATAACTCTAGAAACTGAACGTGCATAAACCGGTACTACATTATACAATAAAATTTTAACGACAACAGTTACTCGAGAAGCTGTATCTAGAAAACGTTAAAATCCTTAATTCACTGTACATTGAACATGCAGCAGGAAGTCCCTCTGTACAGTAGTTTCATAAACGGGGAAAGTTTCTTCTCGGAAACTGAACACATTTTTAAAGACATTAATCCAGCTACATCAGAGGTTATAGGATACGTTAAGCGTGCTTCTACCGATACGGTAAAATATGCTCTAGAGTCAGCTGATAAAGCTTTTGAGATATGGAGTAAAAGATCTTACTCGGAACGTTCATTAGTCCTCTTCAAGGCATCTCAGATAATGAAGAATAGACGTGATGAATTAGCTAAGCTTATTACGATCGAGCAAGGAAAGACTCTAAGCGAGTCAAGGAAAGAAGTAGATGTATCAATTAAGATGATGGAATTCTTTGCAGGAGAAGCAGGCAGACTAATAGGAGAATTTGATGAAGCAGATAGGAGTGATTTAGTCACATATTATACTAGGGAACCATTAGGTATAGTTCTAGTTCTCACACCATGGAATTATCCTCTATCAATTCCTGTTTGGAAGATCGCTCCAGCTCTTATGGCTGGAAATACGGTCGTCTTTAAACCTGCAAGTTATACACCAATAACAGGATTAAAACTTGTAGAAATCCTACATCAAGCGGGACTACCTAGAGGTGTAGTAAATTGTGTAATAGGGAGCGGTGTTGAAGCAGGAGAACTATTAATTAAAGATGAGAGAGTAAAAGCTATAACATTTACAGGCTCAACAGAAGTAGGGTTAAGAATAGCTTCTATCGCATTCCCACGTCTTACTAGGATTCAATTAGAGATGGGTGGGAAGAACGCTTGTATTGTATTGGATGATGCTAACCTCAACATGTTTATGGAAGGTTTTCTCTCCGCAACTTTTGGAGTCGCAGGTCAGAAGTGCACCGCTACTAGTAGATTAATCGTTACGAAAAATGTTAAAGATAAGGTTATGAATAGGGTTATAGAACTTGTTAAGAAGATTAGATTAGGTAATGGTCTTAGAGAAGACGTTGATGTTGGACCTGTAGTAAGTGAATCTCAGATGGAATCCATACTAAAATACATTGAGCTGGGTAAGAATCAAGGAGCTAAACTCATTATTGGAGGTTCAAGATTAAAAGGTGAAGAATATGATAAGGGGTTCTTTATCCAGCCTACGATCTTTGATGAAGTAACATCTGAGATGTATATTGCTCAAGAAGAGATATTTGGTCCTGTACTCTCAGTGATAACGGTGGAAACATTCGATCAAGCATTAGATGTTTTAAACAATAGCAAGTACAGGTTGTCCACCTCAATATTTACGAATGATCTATCTAAAGCTTTTAGATTCATTAGAGAAGCAAAGGTTGGAGTTACGTTAATAAACATGCATACAAATTATAATGAGCCTCATATGCCTTTTGGCGGTATAAAGATGTCAGGGTTTGGATTAAAAGAGCAGGGGAGAAAAGCATTAGAATTCTTCACCGAGGTTAAGTCTGTTTACATAAGGCCTTGATGTTCTCTTCAGCTATTATTTTTGTTATAGAAGAATAGTTAAATTAAGATGTAAAGATATGATTGTTAGATTCAGCATTGTTAGCATTAAGATTATACGGTAAAGAAGATCTAAGACTTGAAGATGCCCCCGAACCTGTATTAAAAGATTCGAACGCTATTCTTAAAGTTAAAGCTACTACCATATGTGCTACGGATGTTAAAGCATATTTGACCGGTGCTAGAACAAAAATCCCGATTACTTTAGGTCATGAGTTTGCTGGAGATATTGTTGAAGCAAAAGGGGCTCTTAGAGATTACGTCGGTAAGAGAGTTGTAGTAAACCCGAATGTATTTGATGGTAAATGTGAATACTGTCTATCGGGAGAACATGTATTATGCCCTAACAGGTACTCAATAGGCATAGATGTTGATGGGTCATTTGCTGAATATGTTGAGATACCTATCCAAGCATTCTATGTAGGCGGGGTGCTGGAGATACCTAAGCATCTAAGCTATGAAGAAGCATCAATAATCGAGCCTCTAGCAGCTTGTTTAAGAGGCCAGTTAAAGCTCAATATTCATCCAGGAGATGTTGTAGCGATAATAGGAGCAGGACCTATAGGTTTAATGCATTACATGCTTGCTAAAACTTTTGGAGCCACCCAGATAATAATCAGTGAGGTAGATGATAGAAGAATAGAGACAGCTAAGAGTCTGGGCGTAGAGTATTTAGTTAATCCATTAAAAGAAGATATTGAGAAAGCTGTTCTAGAGTTAACGAATGGTCATGCGGTTGATGNGGTAATAGTTGCTGTAGGTTCTCCACATGCACAGAGAGATGCTTTAAGAATAATCCGTAAAGGTGGGAGAATAAACTTCTTCGCAGGTCTTCCGCCCGGCTCTGAAGAAGTATCAATAAATACTAACATTATCCATTATAAGCAGATAACAGTGCTGGGAACATCTATGCAGACACCGATAGAATTTAAGAAGACCCTGGAGCTTATAGCGTCAGGGCTTGTTAACGTTAAGCCTCTGATAACCCATAGGTATAGCTTAAGAGATGGGCTAGAAGCATTCTCGAAAAGCCTTAAAGCAGAAGCATTAAAGATATCATTAACTCCCTAGCTGGAAAGTTCTAGAAGTATACACGTTTAAGTTTTATAATATCTTGGATTATCGACAACTTTGGGAGCTTTATCTTTTTCTGTGACTATTTTGATGAAGCCTTTTTCTTTAACTATCATATAATTGTGTCCTGCATCTGAAGGATAAGCAAAGAAGAAGACAAACCTGTTTCTTCCAGTATTTATTGTACGATGACCCCATCCAGGTGGAACATAACCTAGTGAGCCTGGCTCAAGTTCTACCACTGATACTTCTCCATCTTTATTCTGCATAAGAAGCATGCCTTTTCCCTTCATGCAGAAGTAGAATTCAGCAGCATCTTTTTCATGGAAATGCCCTTTCGTCATATAGTACTCATTACCAATTTTTCCAGGATATATTATTGTTAATCCAAGATTTAGATTTCCCGTAGCTTCAGAATGAATGTATTCATAATATTCGTAGATAAGAGGGTCTTTACCCTTTGACAATATCTTCTCTACCTCTTCAATATTTGAGAAGTATTCTTTTAGTTCGCTTAATCGAACTTCTTTCTTCCGTGTATATGGTTGTATAACTCCTTTCTTAAAATCTATAATTATTTTTTCAGGTTTTTGAGGTGGAGGCATATTTTACCCCTCTATCTAAGGTAGGTTTAATGCAGTTTTTATATCTTCAGATACTACTCCATCTACGCTCCACTTTCTAACAGCATAGTATTCATCCAACATTGCATTAAATATCTCAGGAGATAAGACATGACCTTTCGCAGGACCGTCTGGAATCGGTTCTATCATAAGTCTTTTAGGCAGCATATCATCTCTTCTCCTCACACCTTCTCTATTCAAGATCATTCTTTCAAGATTGTAGACTCTTTCACCAATAGTGTTTAAGTCTTCATTAGGTTCCACTCCAGTCACAAATTTCAAAACTTCTGGACTAGGAGTATCTGTAAGGTTTAGAGATCTTCTAGGTATAGTACACAACCCTAGAGAATCAATATATCCTCTTACATCTTGTATCGTTTTCACAAGTAATCCCTTACCTTTGACTGCATATCTATCGATTTTCGGTTTAAGCAGCTCGTCTCTAATAGTCCAGCCACCGATGTTATGGCATGCACCTCTAGAAGAAGTAGCATATGCAAGCCCCATGCCATAAAATGCTCTAGGCTCATATGCTGTAAGCTCCATACCTTTGACATGCATTGCATAATATTCAGTGTTGTGTCCAATAGACTGAGCTGCTCTAACCGCTCCATCTGCTAATTTCTCACCAAAACCTCTTCTTTCACCGATTTGGATTGTTAGTTCTATCAATGCTTCCTCATTACCAAATCTTAATTCTAGTCCATTAGTCTTTCCTCTATCTAGGATGCCTTTTTCATATAATTCCATACTGAAGCCGATTACGTACCCTGTAGAGATTCCATCTAATCCATAATCATCTGCAAAATTATTGGCCGCTATAATGTAGTTATAGTCGAATACTCCACATTGAGGACCAAACGACCAAATCGTTTCATATTCTGGTTTACTTCTAAGATCTTTCTGATATTCACTACTTGGTCTAGCGTACTTCCCACATGCGATTGGGCAGCGATAACATGCTACGTCTCTTACTACAAATTCTTCTCTGAAGACTTTAGATGAAAGCTTAGCTATAAGATGTTCTTCAACCCTTGTCTTAGTAAAATTCATTAATGGGAAGGCCCCAAGCTCATAAAGTGAGTCTACGTACTGTGCTGTACCATACTTAGTGTGGTAGCCTGTGGTTTCTCTTAACAGACTAATATTCGATCTTAGGTATTCTGATAACTTATCAGGTTCTGCAACCTCGACTTCTTTTGAGCCTGAGACGAGTATCCCTTTAAGATTCTTTGAACCCATAACTGCCCCAATACCACCTCTACCAAAGCTTCCACCTCTTCTTGAACCTGGAAAATCAACTAGAACGCTAGCAATTCTAGAGAGCTTTTCTCCAGCTGGTCCAATACAGGCAGCTGTTCCATTATTATCTCCAAGTTTATCAAGTAGGACTTTATGGGCTTCATTAATCTTTAAGCCCCATAAGTCTTCAGCATTACTTATCTTTACTTCATCATCAATTATTGAAATATATGATGGTTTACTAGCTCTTCCTTCTATGATTATACCATCATATCCTGCTTTCTTAATGTATGCTCCGAAGTGTCCACCTGCGTTAGATACAGTGTAGATATTTGTTAAAGGAGATTTTGTTACTATATGTGCTTTTGAGGAACCCCATACACTAGTACCTGTTAATGGTCCAGTCATTATTATCAGCTTATTCTCTGGAGAGAGTGGAGAAGTATAAGGGCTGATTTCTTCATAATAATATCTTGCCGCCAACCCTCTACCTCCTAGATATTTATCCAACCACTTTCTTGGAACTTCTTCAAATGTTAGCTTTTCTTTTGATAGATTGATACGAATGATTTTTCCATTATATCCATAAAGTTTCTCCTGACCCATTTCACTTCAATCTTTTCGCTCTTAGTATTTTAAGATTATGAAAAAGATCTTTTTCAAGTTACCCATACTAATATTGCAGCATTATAATACCTTGCTTACATCCTTACATCTAGTATCTTCTTAAATGTTTTAATATACTTACTCGATTAGTAATTCATGTCCTTCAAGTATGTAGTCTAGTCTACTTATCAATTTTTCATAAAAGCTTGAATATTTTTTGTATTTCTCATGTACTTCGGTGTTTGGCTGAATCTTTCTAACAGGTTTAACCCATTCATTGATTGCCTTAACGTAGTCTTTTATCACTCCTACACCATATCCACCTATTACTGCCAGTGCAGTAACAGCATATTCTTCTCTATTAAGGAGTACATATGGTACACCTAAAATATCTGCTTTTATCTGATTCCATATTTCACTCTTGTTTCCACCGCCGATCCCTCTTACTTCATCTATCTTAACTTCTTTCAGTAGTTCTCTGAGTATTCTTAGGTAGTGATCATATTCAAAGGCTATTGCTTCAAGAATAGATCTAAAGAGGTGTCCAATGTTATGTTTCCAGGTGAATCCTGCCCAAACCCCTCTTATCCTTGGATTGTAAGGATATGCTCTTCCACCTAGATGAGGAATAAAGACTACGCCTTCACTTCCAGGAGGTATTCTAGATGCTTGCTCGTCTAAGATCTTATATGGATCTATGCCTAGTTCTTGGGCTCTTCTCTTCTCTTCTTTAGCAACTTCATCTCTAAACCATCTTAAACATAATCCTCCACCATTAATGTAAGCTCCTACACACCATAGTTCAGGCACGACGGACTTTAGATAAAGTAGAGTCTTGTATCTTATATCAGGCACAACCTTATCCACTGAGACGTAGAATGCAGATGCTGTACCAGCAATATCTAGACATAATCCAGGTGCAGTTAAGCCTGCACCAAAAGTACATGCCATTCCATCTCCTGCTCCAGCAACTATTGGTATTCCTTTCACCAATCCAGTCTTTGAAGCCTCTTCAGGGGTCAACTCTCCCACTACTTCCCATGGCTTAACAATTCTAGGCATCTTATCTAGTGGAAGCTTGAATACTTCAGCGAGTTCTTCAGAGTACTTCATCTTATGTACATCGAATAAACCTGTGAATGTAACATATGTGTAGTCGTAGAAAGCTTCTTCGCCTTTTAATCCTGCAAATTTACCTGCTACATATACTGCAGGTACAGTAAACTTACATATCTTCTCGAATATCTCAGGTCTTTCATTCTTCCACCACTTCATCTTTGGAAGATGATCTACAGTAGGTGGTGCACCCGTAAGTTGGATTAGCAGATCTTCATGAGTCTGTTTAATATAGTCTATATATTCTCTACATCTTATATCTAACCATGAGTCATAAGGCATGACAGGGTTCCAATTTTTATCTATAGCTAAGATTCCAGCCATCTGGCCACTAAATGCGATGGATGCGATGTCCCGTGGGTCTACCCCTGACTTTTTGATTATTTGCTTAATAGTATTGGTCGAGAAATATATCTACATGATATAGGTCTTGAGGATGATGATAGATTAGCCTATCCTTCCCATGTAGTAAAAGAAACTGTCTAGGAATCTTAAATGATAAATCCTTCTCCATTAGCTGTCTAATACCAGCTCTCTGAGAAGAATATCCTACTAGGTCTATATCAGTAAAAGAGCTGATCACATCATCTAGTCTACGTAATCTCTTATGTAGCTCTTCTAAGCCTCTAGAATGTATCCTAATGGCTAATGCTCCCAGTATCCTAAGTATGACTCCCTTCTTTTCTGCTAATTCAACTATTCTTAATGCTTCAGAGATTATTTCTTCATCAGATAACCTGACTGAATTCATACATGTACCTCAATCTATTGACATGGATTAAGCAGATCGTAGATTGATATAAGATTCCTAGGCAGTATAGCTCTAACACCTTTCTTAGGGTCGACGACCTGGTTGACGGCAATATTTACTCCTAAACTACTAAACATGTAAGCTTCTTCAAAACTCCATTTCTTTGCTTTCATCAATGTTTGAACAACATATTCTGTAGCAATCTCAACAGCTCTATCTAGGTCTTCATCAGCTACAAGCACCGAGTAATGATCTCCAAGCTCAACTATCGGCCACTCAGGCTTCCACTTCTTTACAACATTGAACCTTAGTAGTATCTTTCCTTCAACTTCTATTGATGAAACACATAGCTCACCGTCAGCTTGAACAGCATGTAGGTCTCCTGCTGCAAATAATGCTCCATCAACCGATACTGGTAGATATAGTCTAGCACCTCTACATACCTCTATACAGTCGAGGTTTCCACCATGCTTGTATGGTATGGCTGTAGGGATGGCGTCTACTTCAGGTGCTACACCTATCGTGCCTATCATAGGCTTAATGATGAGGTTGACATCGTTGAAGAATGCAACTCCATCTCTGATCTTGACCAGCTTCGCTTTAGGCTTAAAACTTCTTTGAGCGAGCGCACCTGCACCTGGAACAACCAAGATTACACCTTCAGAGGCCACGTCTATATCTAGTATATCAACAATTAGAGTATCTCCAGCCTCTACTCCATTAACATATATTGGACCAGTAGCTTTATTGACTCTATTCCAGTCGATCTTCTCTAATGGTGTATCTTCACTCTTAACTTGACCTCCAACAGCATCTTCAGTCTCAAGTATCACAGGTTCACCTAGATCAACATACTCTACAGGCTTATGGAATCTACTAAAACTATAAACCCCCTTATCTTTATGAACAATCTTCATTTGCTTAACACACATATCATATCTTCAAGATAAATCTTTCGTCTAGCCAGTAGAAAATGGTTTGAAACATTACCTAGAGCCCAGACTAAAGGTATGCTAATCCATGATATTTAGTGGATCGTTCAACAGAAAAAGATATAATAGTCAGAGCTGGACTTACCACAGGTGCTTACCAATTGAGCCTGCCTAAAAATGTTGTAAAGGCTATTTTAGAAATTAAGAAGAAATATTTTGAATACAGAAGTGGGAGAGAAGGAGAAGAATTTGAAAGAGAGAGAAGGAAGCATGAGGAAGAAGTTAAGAAGATACTTAGCGTGGAAGGATTGAGAAATTTTGATGAAACAAGTCTCCTAACACTAGCGAATAATCTCTATGCATTTAGATGGTGGACTGAGAAAGACTGGTTACTGGGTTATTGGATCAAAGGCGCTGGTGGAATTGATAAGCTAAGGAAGAATCTTGAAGAACTCCTTTATTCGGATCGTAGTCTAGCTGAGAGATTTAATTCATTTCGTAAAAACGTTAAGGGAGTTGGGGTAGCAATGATTACCGAGATGCTGGCATACTTTGACCCAAAAACATACGGAGTATATAATAGAAAAGTTAAGGAGGCTTTATTAAAACTGGGAATAACCCAGACTGGAAAATCATTAGATATAAACAAAATAAGTATTAGTAAACTTACTGGAGAAGAATATGAAGCAATAATAGAGACGCTTAAAGAAATAGCTAAACTATTAAGAGACGATAAATATCTCCCATATCCAGACTTACTTGACGTAGACTATTTTCTATTCTATTCTACAGAAATTTTAACTCCTGAGGTTGAATCCATGGATGAAGAATATGAACATGACGATGTTGTTAATATGATATTAGAAATTGGAAAAGGGCTAGGATTTGATGTTTCAAGAGAAGTTCCATTAGCAATCGGAACAAGAGTAGATGCTATGTGGTCTTCGAGAATAGGTAATCTAGGAGAGTTGAGATACATATTTGAAGTCCATATTAAAGGTGATATTGATTCACTGCTGGTTAATTTGATGAAGGCTTCTCAAGATCCTACTGTTCAGAAAATTGTAGCAGTATCAGTTGAGAACGAGTTAGAGAAGATCAAGAAAGAAGCTTCTACCCTCAGGGTACTTTCAGATAAAATGTTATACTGGGATATCCGAGAAGTCAGTAAAGTCCATGGATTAATTGAAGAATTGATGAATAGTATGCAGAGGCTCGGTTTAACCAAAATCTGATTAAGCCTCAATTATATCTGCAGCAGCCTCTATTGAATAGAAATATTGTAAGATCTAGATATTGTAAATTGTTGGATCTACTCGATATACTTTATTTACTTATCTAGTATCTGGAAAGTATCTTTTATCCTATTACTAGTTTTTCTTGGATTAACTTGTTTTCTTTAAATCTTGTTGGTAGGAAGGGTCTCATTAGCTCTGGTGTTTTTCCTGTTAGTATGTTTTCTGCTAATAGTTCTCCTACGAGGGGCGCCATCATGAATCCATGACCACTATATCCGTATGCTACGTATAGTCCTTCAGGCCACTCTGGTTCTCTACCCATGATATGACTATTATCAGTAGACATCATGTAGTAGCCTGCCCAGGTCCTCATTATTCTCGCATTCTTCAATGAGGGGATTCTTTTAGTTATTGCTTTAGCCCATTTAATTACAAATTCAAGCCTTGTTTCTAATTTTATTAACCCTGGTGGAGTTGGATAATCTATTGAGCCGAGAATCTCTCCTTTAAGAGTTTGACCTACATATGCTCCAGAACCCATATCTATGATTAAGGGATCGATGAAGTGATGGTAAGGCTCGGTTAAGCAGACTTCTTTCCTCACTGGCTCTGTAGAAAGACGTATGCCTATCTTCTCTAGTAACTCATTAGTCCAAGCACCAGTTGCTAAAACTACTACATCTACATCTACTACTCCATTTAATGTCTTCAACTGTTTGACTTTGTTATCTACAATGTTTATATCATTTATGGGGGTTAATTCATGAAATATTACTCCAAGCTTTTTTGCTAGAGAATAGTATCCGAAGCAGACATAATCATGGTGTAAACTACCATCTTGCGGTCCATAGAAAGCTCCGAGAACATCATCAACATTTATGTATGAATATCTTTCTCTAATCTCTTCAGGCTCTAAGAAAACCCCCTGTACACCTAACTTACTCCACATCTTACTAGTTTCTTTAAACCTTTCTATTTGATGTTCATTGAATAGAAGCCATATATATCCTCCCCGATATATTATTGGATTCCACTCCATTTTACCTGCAAGCTTCTCAAGCCTCTTAATAGATTCAATAGCGAATCTACTATTTTCCTCCGTCCAGAAATGTACTCTAAATCTAGCCCCAGATCTTGTACTCGATCCATACGTTATCCAATTCTTTTCAAACAGATGTATCTCTCCAGCATCTCTTACAGCTAAATTATATGCTATTGATAATCCAGTTATCCCTCCACCAATTACTGCGATTCTCATTCTTCTTCTCCTCCAGCTAAGATATATAATGGTATAGAGGTGACTGGTGCTCTCGCCTTTGTTAAGCCAACCTGGCTTGGATCTAGGTTAGAGAGATATGAAACATATAATGCAGCATTAACCATACATAATCTTCCTTGGCATCTTCCAGTACAAACACCTAAACTCCTCTTAACTAATTCAAGTAACGTATATCCTTTTTCGTGAACCGTTCTTGAAATATCTTCTGTAGTTATGTCTTCGCAGAAGCATATGAATGCATCTCTCCTCGGTCTCTCAATAAATAGTGTAGGTGGATAAGTAAATGATGAATTCTCAATTAACTCGCTTCTTGAATTTCTGAAGACCTTGTTCTTCCACTTCACATTCATTTCATTCAACTTTGTTCTATATTCTTTGATTTTCTCCTCAATGAGTGGTTCAACTTCTTTTGCTCCTAGCTTATATGCTGCTGATAAAGCAGCTATCTCTCCCTCTATTAAGTGTAGTATACTGTAGGGTGATCCTGAAACACCTCCTGCTATGAAGATATTGTCTTTAAGATGCATGTATTCATCATGGACTGGTACAAAGCCTACACCACCTATATATATCAACCTTGAGTCTAGTTGATTCAAGATCAATATATCTGGATTTGAGAAGGCAGAACAAACTATGAAGTCTACTTCCAGCCGGTCTCTTCCATCATCATGTATTATGTTAGCTTTTTCTACACATTTTCTCCCTACTGCTTCAATTTCTCTTACATTAACTATGCATTCTCCAACCCTTGATAAGTCAGATTGTATGCTTTGAGATCTTGAATTATCTACCATGACTACATCTATGCCTGAACGTTTTAATTGTTCTGCTATTCTTAAGCTGTTTTGAGAAAGCCCAATTATGAGACTTTTTTCTCCAAGTTTCACTCTATACCTATTAACCATCTCTAATACAGTAGAGGCAGAAAAGATTCCAGGAATATCATTATTTCTAAAAATACAAGGTAAGTCAACTACCCCAGTAGCGATGATGAATCCTTTAGCTTTCAAGATGTAGAGAGTTCTCTCCTCCTGAGAATACGCTGTAGGATAATCTTCAAAGAATCCTGTAAAGATTGTTCTAGTAAGAGTCTTTATATTTCCATCTGAAGAAATCTTAGTCAGAATATCCTCTAGAAGATATTCTCTGGACACTGGAACACCTGGAACATCCATATAATCATATCTTAGCCTGCCTCCAAGCTCTATAGATTTATCTATTATGAGAGTCTTTAACCCAAGCTGGCTGACAGTATATGCTGCCGTTAATCCTGCTAAACCTCCACCCACTACGACAATATCAGACGCTACTCTAATTATTCTCCCTGTCTTTCTAGCTTCTATATGCCTTACTTCTGGATGGTTCGCCATCTGTTTAATCTTGTCTACAGCTAATCTCCATAAGATCCTGTTTTTTACAAATCGTCTATGCTGAAAATATCCATCTAGAAGAGGTGAGAAGACCTTAACTAAAAACGGGGTTGAGAAGTCAACTTCTATATTTTGACCATCCTGACAGTAGATTTCACATGCGTTCACATACTCGTCTCCTATCTTAGTTAATACTATCCTATCTTGAGGATCTAGACTGTAGAACCCTCTAAACCTATAGAGTTTCTTACTTCTACCAAGCACTTTGTATCCTTTAGAGTATAGCGCCAGCGAAACAGGTTCAGAAGAATATCCTTCAATATTCCTGCCACAGTAAAAAATGGAGACTTTTTCACCTTGCCTATCTCGAATCCCATTAAAAAAATTATCCATAGATAATCTCTTATCAATATTATCTACAGCATAATTTAACCATATATGATATTATTTGAGAATCAAAAACTATTATAAAATTAAACGTACACTACATCTTTAGCATGAGACCCTCTATCTTCTATCAAATATTGTTTTTAGGTTTTTATCTTAGAAAGATTAGACTACGCTGAAAAACAGATGTATGTTTCAAGTCATGAAGTCAAGAGGTTAGCCATACTCGATGCAGAAAGATGTGTTGGATGTCAGCTATGCATGTTTGCATGTAGTCGCAGGTTTGGAGACGGTGGACTTGCAAAATCAGCTATACTTGTAAGAAGCGTTGGCGGTATTGAGAGAGGTTTAACCGTTATTGTTTGTAGAGCCTGCCTAGACCCTCCATGTGCAAGAGTATGTCCAACTGATGCTCTAAAATTAAGAAAACATGGTGGAGTATTTCTTGACCAAACTAAATGTATCGGATGTAGAAATTGTGTAGAAGCCTGTGATATAGGAGCTGTCTTCTGGGATTATGAAACAAACAAACCCATAATATGCGTCCACTGTGGATATTGTTCACAGTTCTGCCATTATAAAGTTTTAGGAGTTGAGAAGACAATATGAATCAGAGAGATCCTCTAAAGAGAGTCTTATACATCGACCTATCTAGGAAGAGCTTCTGGATAGATGATAGAGTAGACTTATTTGAAAGATGGTTAGGAGGGATCGGTGTTGCTGTACAACTCTTTAAAGAAGAAGCTCCAAAGAATATTGAGCCATTATCTCCTGAGAATCCAGTGATCTTCTCTATAGGTCCATTAACATCGCTCTATCCTCTGGCCTCTAAAACTGTAGCTTTGTTCAAGAGCCCTCTAACTGGTAATCTAGGTGAAAGCCATGCAGGTGGAAGAAGTGCTATCGCTATAAGGCTAGCAGGATATGGTGCAATAATAATCAAGGGTGCTAGCCAACTACCATTATACTTAGTTATCAAAGAAGGAGAAGTAGAATTTAGGGATGGCTCAGCACTATGGGGAATATCTAATGCGAATACTGTAGGTAGAATTCTGAGGGAGGCAGCCATAGGTCGTGGAATTAGAACTATAATGAGGATCGGGAAGGCTGGGGAAAAACTAGTATCATATGCTGCTGTAATAACTGAAACCTATAGACATTTTGGTAGACTAGGATTAGGCGCAGTGCTAGGTTCAAAGAAAGTTAAAGGAATAATCATATATGGTAAACATAGTATACCTATACAAGATAAGAAGAAGTACAGAGAAATATATGATAGACTCTACAGGCTTGCAGTAGGGTCTGATGCTATGAAACGATACCATGATCTTGGTACTGCAATTAATATTCTACCTCTAAATTATATTGGAGCTCTTCCAACACGAAATCTAAATTCTAGTAGATTCGAAGGAGCTGAAGAAATATGTGGAGAAAACATAGCAGAGAAAAAGCTTGCTAGAAGAGTCGCCTGCGCTCATTGCCCAATAGCATGTATCCATATTGCCAGCATCAGGGAGCCATATCCTGATGAACCATACTTCTACAAAACAACCTTCATCTCATACGACCATGAATTGCTCTACTCCTTAGGATCAATGCTTGGAGTAAAGAAGATAGATGACGTCTTGAGATTAATCGATACTGTTGAAGCAATGGGGTTAGATGCAATAAGCACAGGAGTATGCTTAGCTTGGGCTACCGAAGCATATAAAAGAGGCATAATAACAATTAATGAAACACTTGTTGAATTAGATTGGGGAAATATAGATAATTATATTCAGGTAATAAAATACATTGTTGAGCAGCCAAACGATTTCTATGGCATGTTAGCTAGAGGAACGAGGGAAGCTTCAAAGCATTATGGTGGACAAGAATTTGCATTAAATTTTGGTGGAAATGAGATGCCAGGATACCATACTGGTTATGGAGCCATCATAGGATACTCCATCGGTTCTAGACATAGTCATCTAGATTGTGCTGGATATAGAGTAGACCAGACAATCAAGGAACCTCCATCACCAGAAGAATTTGTTGAATTATTAATTAAAGAAGAAGAATGGAGACAGATCTTAAACAGTCTTACAATATGTTTATTTGCAAGATCAATATATAACGTTGAAAACATCATCGAAGCACTTAAACCATTAGGATATAATTATACAGAAGAAGAATTAAAGAAAACAGGAGAAGAAATATATTTTGAGAAACAGAAGTTAAAGCTAAAGCTAGGATTCAAACCTGAAGAACTTAAGATACCAAGTAGAGTTTTCGAAACACCTACACCTCATGGACTACTAAAAAGAGAATATATAGAGGAAGCGCTACAACATTACATAAAGCTCATAGAATACAAAACACTACAATAATAAATTAGTTAACAGGCATCTAGATATTTTAGAAGAAAAGAAATGGTAAACATGGTAAAATTATACTGTAAAAGTTATATTAGAAGATAGAAAAAGTTTTTCAGTGGCATATAGTGGGAACCTTATTTAAGGAGTAGACTTGTGTATGCCTGTTTCAAGATATGAGTGTACAATGTATGAAAGAAAACTTCATCTCAACAATACTATACTGAAGTGAGAAGATACATTATAGAAGAAGAGATGTCTATCGCCTCTAGGTTGAGGCTTGGGTAGAGAGATAAACTGAACACATAGACCTCATTATCAAGAGGAAGAGAGAAAGACTCCCGAATGTAATTTAAAGAAGTCCAGCCTTCTCCAGGTTTTATGCCGGGGGTGGGATTTGAACCCACGACAACGGGATTTGACCCAGGGTGACTGGATTATGAGCCCCGCACTCTAACCAGGCTGAGTTACCCCGGCACCCAGAACTCTATCTACCAATTATAAAAAGATGTTGAGACGATTATATAAACTGTTATCATAAAAATTATTTTTATCTAGAAGACATTGCCACATTCCTAGAAGAATATTGAAATATTCACCTAGAGATTCAAACTCTAGAGTAAACAAAAACATCTGGATAAAAAGATGATAAAAGCTATAATCTAGCAATTTTTTAATGATTTAGACTAAGATTTGTTCAGAAGAGATTTGTATTCTTGAATTAACTTAATACTGGAACTTGTGCCAATCCTTTCAGCTCCTGCTTCAAATAATTCAATTAGTTGTTGTACAGTCTTTATCCCACCTGCTGCTTTTATCTTGACTTTTCTTGATAAGTTTGCTCTAAGAAGCTTAACATCTTCTACTTTTGCGCCAGATAGACCAAATCCCGTAGAAGTTTTAACAAAATCTGCACCAGCTCGTTCTACTATTTTAGCTGCATGAACTTTTTCTTCATCAGTCAAGTAACAACATTCAATAATAACTTTCAAAACATATCTTTGATGGCGTTTTTAACACCTCTTATTTCTTGTTCTACATAATCATAGTTGCCAGACTTAAACATTGGAATATTAACCACCATATCAATCTCCGAGGCGCCCCCATTAACTGCCTGCTCTGCTTCTCCTATCTTAACCTCTTTAAAAGTTGAGCCTAGAGGAAAACCAACTACGGTACAAATCTTTACATCGGTATTCTTTAACATCTTGTATGCATACGGAACATATACTGGGTTAACACAGACAGAGAAGAATCTATACTCAATCGCTTCTTCACATAGTTTCCTTATATGGTTCTCAGAAGCATACGCTTGTAAAAGAGTATGATCAATTCTCTTTACGATCTCCTTCACCGTCCATTTTAATGAGCCTACATTATTAATCATGATCCTGTCTTTCCAACTAGAGTAGGCATATAATAAATCTTTACAATGTCTCGAATCTGAAAATTGACAGCGTTTATGTGAATTTGTTCTTTTATTTATTTACGGTTGAATTAATCATTACAGTGGCTACTGATAAGGGATCTATTTCTACGTCTTAAGGCGTTAACTGAACCTTCAGCCCTTCTCCTTTCACAGCAATTGAAAAAGCTTTTAATCCATCATTAAGAGGGAGAGAGTGCGTAATTAAATCTTTAACATCTATTAATTTATTTGCAATAAAGTTTATCATTTCTTTAAAGTCCAAGATATCAGGCATGGAGGTACCCAGTATAGTTATTTGTTTATAGTGAATTACATTGGTGTTAATATCTACTATTTCTTTCCCAGATGGAAGACCTGCAAAGAAATTTACTCTACCACCCTTCCGAACAATTCTAAGAGCATCTTTTTGTGCCTGTGGAAGTGGGACTGTGACTATGACAGCATCACATCCCCTTCCATTTGTCAACTTCATCACTTCTTCTTCAAAGTTTTCCTCTATCGGATTTATGACGTAATCGGCTCCCATCCTTTCAGCTGTTTTGATTCTTGTTTCTTGTATCTCACTCATTATAACTTTCAAAGTCCCAGATAGTTTAGCGAGTTTAAGATGTATTAAACCTATTGGCCCAGCCCCGATTATTGCGATTGTTTCTCCAGTTTTTATCCTTAACTTCCTCTGACCTCTATAACATGAAGCAAACGGTTCAACTAATGAGGCTTCTTCAAAAGTAATTGTTTCAGGTATTACCTGTACACATCCAACTCGAAATGCATGTACATCTAACTTAACAAATTCAGCAAATGATCCATCAACATCTATACCGATAGTATATAGATTTGAGCATAATGCATGTTCGCCCCTTAAGCAGAATTCACAGTTTCCATCAGGTATATCAGGATCTACAACGACTCTCTTTCCTATATATTGTTCAAGCTCAGGACCTGCTTCAACTATAATACCAGAAAATTCGTGTCCAAGAATTATTGGAAGCCGGGTTCGAGCACCTGTAAGATATGCTTTAATATCTGTTGCACATATATTCGTTGCCTTTACTTTCAATAAAGCTTCAGAATTGCCTACGAAGGGTTCTTCAATTTCTTCAAGCTGAAGGCTTTCTTTTCCGTATAGTTTTAAACATAACATTTTATTTCTCAACCGTTAAGTTAATGGTAAACTGACTGGTTTCCCCGTATTGATAGACTCAACAGCAGCAATAACTGCTTCAAGCGCTTTTCTACCATCTTCACCGGTGACCTCGGGCTCTTTATCTTCTATTATTGATTTTATGAAACTTTCAGCTTCAAGTGTATAGGCATCTCTAAATCTGTTTCTCCAGCTTGCAAAAGACTCAGTTGTTATCTTTTTATCTTTATGGCATAGTAGCATGGTAGTTCCTTTTATTTCGCCAACAGTGATCAATCCTTCTGTACCTAAGAGTTCAACTCTAGCATCATATGCATAACCTACGGGGCATGCACCATCTATTACACCTATACCACCTTTGTAAAACCGCAAAACAGCCGCATAAACATCATGATAACCTGGATACTCTTTAGATAATTCTAGATTGATTAAAGGTTCACCAACTGCATATACTTCTTTCAACTCATCCTTCATAAACCATAAAACAGTATCAAAATCATGAATACTTACTTCCGCGATCATTGCTATTCCAGTTTTGGGGTCCAACGCCCATTTGGGAGGCAGACCTGGCCCCCTACTAAGTGATTTCACTAAGATGAGTCTGCCTATTACTCCCTGATCTATTAACTCTCTTGCCCTCCTTATTTCAGGGTCAAAACGTCTCATGAAACCTATCTGCAATTTGACATTATTTCTCCTAGCAGCTGCTATCATTTCGTCAGCTTGTTTTAGATTCAAGGCTATTGGCTTCTCACAGAAAATATGCTTCCCAGCTTCTGCAGCCTCTAAAGCTAATGGGTGATGAGTATAGGTTGGGGTTGTGATAAAAACAGCATCAAATGATTGTTTCTTTAAAGTTTCTGTTAAGCTTTCATAGTAGCTTATCCCACCTAGATCCTCAGCCAATTCCTTTGCTGCCTGCAAATTAGAATCAATTATTGCTACAACTTCTGCATAAGGTATTCTATATGCTAAATTCGATGCATGAACACGTCCAGTTCTACCTGCCCCTACTACACAAACACGAATCAAACTGAGTTACCCCCGTGCTTGGACTCGGACTGTCTTACTATGTATTTTTATTTGACCAATATATAAACTCTCAAAATACCATCCTATTCAAAATTGAAGAGAGAATCACAAGAATCTCAGTATAACGTATGATGTTTAGATATATTCACTTATCTTGAAAGAGTTGATCTGTTCAGATAGTTGAACTTTTAATATTATTATGAAAACCTAGAGTATGGAATACTCCACCCTTGGATATGGTATTAAATTGAATGTTATCTTGATATAAGCTAATTAAAAAAAGACTTACTCCCCTCTCTGGCTACAACCAGCCCCACTATTTACTATTCTAATACGTAATCATCCAATCTTACAGACTGATGCATCATCTAGATAGAAAAAGAGCCTTTGCTAAAATCCATTCATGGTCTGGTCTTTAAACTTGGTCCTGAGCCATATAGAAGAGAAATGTTAAATACTTTGGAGAACGAAGTTAATGAGTTGAATATAGATTGACATAAAATACTTAGAGAGTGGTACCGTAATGCCTGGAAGATTCATCATCCGTGATCCTCTTGCATTACATCGAGAAGGAGTAATGAAAAGTAGAGAATTGGTAGCGTGGAAAGATAACATATCTGTGGCAGCGTATATTTCTGAAGTCATTAAACCTTGCCTAGGACCGAGAGGCATGTATAAACTAGTCTCAGATAAGTTTGGTGAAACTGCTGTTACAAATGATGGAGCGGTTATCTTAGAGAAGATGGAGCTACATCATCCAGTAGCAAAGATTTTAAGAGAAACTGCGAAAACCGTTGAAACAATAATCGGAGATGGAACCAAGACAACTATAATATTGATTGGAGAATTACTAAAGAGAGCTGAAAGACTGATAAGCCATAAAGTCAAGGTTAACAAGATTATTGAGGGGTACCTAATCGCTTATAATTTGGCCTTGCATCGTTTAAGAGAGATAAGTATATCTATTGATAAAATTGATGATGCTATTCTAAAGAAGTTCATCTTAACGCTCTTCAATAGTAGAGACCTGAATGATACAAACTTTTTGGCGAACTTGATGATGGAAGCATTATCCTACACTCTTAAAAAAATTAACGGCAAGTATGTTCTAGACAGAGATAGTATAAGGATAATTAAGAAGATAGGAAAGAGACTCAGAGAAAGTAAGGTTATTAGAGGTGTAGTGATAGATAAAAATATTGTTCATTTATCAATGCCTAGAACTGTAAGAGACGCTAAGATAGCTGTCCTTAACATGGCGTTAAAGATTGATGAGTTTAGACATCTTCAGCCTTACAAGTATGAAATAAATATTAGAGACCCCTTACATGTAGAGCAATTTCTAGAAGAAGAAGAAAAAATAGTGAAAGACATGGTCAACAAGATAATATCTGTTGGAGCAAATGTTGTAATTTGTAGAAAGAGGATAGGTAAGACCGCAGGCCAGCTACTTGCAGAGGCAGGAATTATAGGCATAGAAAGACTCTTAAAAGAAGAAGATTTTAATGCTGTTGCGAAGATCACGGGAGCAAATATAGTAGCCGACTTAGATGACCTTAAGGAGGAAGACCTTGGAAGAGCATCAATAGTTAGAGAAGAAAAATTCGGAGACAAAAACGCAGTAGTAATCGAGGGATGTAACAATTTTAAGGGGGCTACCATATTGCTACGAGCTGGACTTGAAGATCTACTCAATGAAGTTGAACACGTTATAAAAGACGCAATAAGATACATATCTTCAATATTAGAAGAACCAGCTTACGTACCTGCAGGAGGTGCTGTAGAAGAAGCTTTAGCAATAACTATTAGAAATGAATCTACTAAGTATAGTGGTAAAGAACAACTTGCAATGCATGCTTTCGCAAATGCCTTAGAGAACATACCTAAATTATTAATCAGTAACGCAGGATATAATCCTGTAGACGTAATTCCAGAATTAAGGTCTAGACATCTAAATGGAGAATATTATTATGGATTCAACCCATTTTCTGGAAAGGTTATCAACATGATTGAGAATAGCATTATAGAGTCTTACAAAGCTAAAGAACAAATCTTGAAGACTTCATTTGAAACTGCCACCCTGCTACTAAGAATAGACGAAGTTGTAGATAGAAGATATGCTAAAAGACATGAAGGAGAACTTGGAGGTCAATAAATTTGAGAGCTGCTTTGAGAAAACTGCACAAATATTATGTAGAGTATGGTAAAATCAGGTTAACATATATAACATGCTTATGACTAGAAAGGTTTGTATGGTGGAAATTTATGTGTTCCCAATATCTTGTAGGTGTTGATATAGGGACTGCGGGGACGAAAGCATCCATATTTGATTTAGAAGGAAATCAGTTAGCAGTAGCTTACGAAGAATCTAAGCTATATTATCCAAAGGTTGGTTGGGTTGAACAAGAGCCAGAAGACTTCTATACCTCATCTATCAATACTATTAAGCAAATAATCAAAAAGTCAGGGGTAGACCCACGGGACATCGCATCCATCGCATTTAGTGGCCAGATGGCTGGAATCTTAGCTA
>ASPF01000008.1 GCA_000405685.1 Candidatus Geocrenenecus sp. JGI 0000106-J15
TTATCCGTTTCCTACCTTTGATGGATCCATTCATGATAGGCTTCTATAGGCTTATAGTTTCTTCAATTATCTTAACCATTATCTCAATGGTATTTTATAGAACAATTCTATTCGAGACTTTTAAGAATAGAGGGTTAAAAGCATCTATACTTGGAGTAATTATCGGTGGACACTTTGCAGCTTATATTAGCTCTGTTAAGGATACAACTATAATGAATGCAACTGTTTTAACAAACATGACCCCAGTCTTTGCATCGTTATTCTCATGGATCTTCTTCCAGGTTAAGCTTAGTTCTAAGAGTATTCTAGGAATATCACTATCTTTAATTGGTATGGTAGTGATCTTTTGGGGGGCTAGAAACGGGGAGGCAAACATTATCGGAGATTTCGAAGCGGTGGTAGCCGCATTACTGTGGGCACTCTATCTTGTATTTGGTAGAGAGGTAAGATTAAAGTCTCATCCAATAACTATCATGATCCCGATATATATCACCTCATCTATCCTGCTATTATTTTCTGGATTCTTTTTCGGAAATCCTAGACAGCCATCGCTAAGTGAGGTTCCAGCTTTACTTGGATTAGCGATCTTCCCAACAACTTTAGGTCATACACTCTCTTTCAGCTCCCTTAAAGGTTTACAACCCTATCAGACAGCGATACTTTCACTTCTAGAACCGATCGTGGCCACACTTCTCGCAATACCATTATTCAACGAGATACCGCAAGCTAACGCATTGATAGGTGCATCACTAATCTTTGCAGGAATCTATCTAGTTCTAAGTATGGAACGTTAGAGTCATCTTAACGATAATTCTTTTAAATACTTCTTTAGGAGCGCATAGACTGCAGCATTGTCTTGTAATGCTAAGCCTACACTCTTGAATACTGTTATCTCTTCATCACTAGTTCTGCCAGGCTTAGCTCTTGAAACGATCTCTCCAAGCTCAGCATATATTTTATCTTCAGAGTATCTTCCTTCTTTTATAGGTATGATTATGTCTCCTGCTTCTGATAAGGCTGCTTCATTCATATCTACAACTACTTTTGCGCTAAGTATTGTCTCTGTATCTATCTCTCTCATATCTGGAGTGTATGCTCCTATAGCATTTATGTGAACTCCTAGTTTAAGCCATTCTCTCTTAAGGACGGGTACATTACTCGTAGTTGCAGTACAGATTATTTCAGCTTTCTCTACTGCTTCTCTAGCTGTGTTTACTACCTCGATCTCTACACCAAGCTTACGGCTCATCTCTTCAGCAAACTTCTCAGCTCTCTCAGTTACTATATCATATGCATATATTTTCTTTATTTCTCTTACCTCACTGACTCCGAGGGCTTGGGTTCGAGCTTGAAAACCGCATCCAATGATTGCTAGCACTTCTGCATCTTTTATTGATAAGTATTTAGTGGCTACACCGCTTATTGCTCCTGTTCTAAGAGCTGTTAAGTATCCTGCTTCAATCAATCCTATAGGTATACCATTGGATGCATCAACGGCAACTATTACTGCATGAATCGTTGGAAGCCCCTTCCCGATATTCTTCGGATACACTGAAACGATCTTATTCGTATAAATGTTGAAGTCTTCAACTATACATGGCATAGAGAGAATGTCTCCACCATCTTTCTTACTGCTAATCCTAGTTCTAAGAGGGAGGACAACCTTGCCGTGGTAGAGGGCTTTAAATGCTTCTTCAACAACTTCTATAACTTCGCCAATGTTTAGAATCTTCTCAACATCTCTCTCAGATAGATAGAGCAGAGACGCCACCTCATAAAATTGATTAGAAATAGGTGTAGATAAAAATATCTATAGTATGAGACCTATGTAAACCTTCACCACCACTTCATACTATCTTTATACTGGTCTAGATTCTCATTCTTATCTGGCTTTCTAAATATGAATAAATGTTCATAGTAGAGTAAGTAGAAATCCATGTAATACTTTCTTACTTTCCTATCGATGTCAACCCAGCATTCTTCTGCTACTTTTGTAAGACCCTCCCACTTTTCTCTAGTAGTCTTGGTTTTCCACTGATGTTTTATTATATCTTCTCGTAAGATGAAGCCTGATTCGAGGAATACCTGCATCGTTCTAAATGCTACAGGTACATGATGCCTATGCCTCCTAATGTCACCCACAAGTATTGTACAAAATCTTCCTGGTTTAAGTACTCTATAGCATTCTTCTGCTATCTTTCTCATCCCTTCAATATATTCATCAATACTGTGGACAGCGGATAGGTCGCCTTCGATCTCCTTCCTCCTAGAGTATGGTATAATGTTGACATAAGGCGGATGAGTAGCTATGAGGTGGATGGAGTCATCCTCAACTAAGTTCAAGTTTCTCGCATCGCCAACATAAGTTTTTATTGTAACCCTCGGATAGTCAGCATCAAGAAGTGTATATTCAAAGTTTAATCTATCTCTTGTAAGCATTACACAATCTAGGTTAATATCAACACCTATAGCATTTCTTCCTAGAAGTTTGCATTCTATCAATGTCGTCCCTGAACCACACATTTGATCTAAAACAGTTTCTCCAGGCTTCGAATATCTAAGAATTATGTTTCTCACCAGTTGTGGAGGCCAATTCCCTCTAAAGTTTCCTTGATGAGTCGCCCATGCTCCTCTTTCAGGGAAAGACCAAACATTAGTAGTTTCAAGAACAAAATCTCTCGGCTGATATTCATATATTCTTCTCTCCTGCCCAATTCTAATCTTAACATTCTCTACCATTATCTCTCTATGCGTTTTAACGAACTCTCGATAATCCTCATCTGTTATCTCTCTCATAGAGACATAGGCTTTCCCTCCAGCCATCTCCACAATTCTAGATCTGCTTGAATTAAATTAATATTCATTTTGACATGACGGAAAACTATGAAAATAATGACCTGCCTATCCAGATCTTGGTATTTTTAATCGAGGCATCGGATTCTATGAACCACTTAACAGGGTAGGAGGTTTGACAATTTTTCCAACAAAAATTTTGGAAATTTTCATACAGTGTTATGTATCTTGATAAAGGAAAGCTTCTAAGATGATGCTTAAGATGGTTTGTTAAGTCTACGTGATGGTTCTACTATGTTTCCTGATAGACACTACATCTACTAGACATCTTTATTTAGTTTAAAGATAATTAATTACCTAGAGAATAATTTTAGAAGAATCATGGAGTATCGTTGCTTCAGATTGAGGGTTCCGATACTGGTCTTAACGATTACATTACTATCTTTTTCCATGGTTTACTTTGCTTTAGAATCTTCAATCATGAATTCTATTAGTAGAGAGGATTCCATCAAGATTAAGCAAGAAGATTTAATGAATATTCATGGAGGTCTCTCTCAAGATTTTGTTAAGTCTAGGAAGTATAGGGTTTTCCTAGATGTAAGTGTTCCAGATATTCATGCTACTGATGTATGGAGGATTAGAGATCCTCATGGTAGATATCTTAACGGTTCAGGAGTAGCTATAGGAATCATCGATACAGGTATAGATTATACTCATCCAGACTTCTACTTCCAGAATGGTACATCAAAGATACTAGCTATATGGGATCAGACGCTTGATGGGAAGCCTCCAAGAAACTTTAGTTATGGATATGAGTGTACAAGAAGAGAGATAGAAGATAGAACCTGCCCTCAAAGAGACAATGTAGGTCATGGAACACATGTAGCATCTATAGCTGCTGGAACAGGTAGAGCAGGCCCATATACTGGAGTAGCTCCTGGAGCACTCTTAATAATTGTTAAGTCTGGTTATCCTGCATGTAATGGTACACAATGGTTCATGGATGAAGACAAGATAATAGATGGTCTATACTATATTGCTGAAAAAGCTAGAGAGCTGGGTTTAAGAGTTGTTATTAATTTAAGCTTAGGCTCAGACTTAGGAGGACATGATGGTTCTTCAAATCTTGAGAAAGTATTAGAGAAACTAATAGATGAAGGTGTAGTAGTTGTTGCAGCTGCTGGAAACTCAGGAGACGAGAAAATCCATGCAGAAGGCTTACTAAACATTGGAGAAAAGATAAGTCTAAAATGGTTTATTCCAGCCTTAACTACAAGTTTTGGCTTATCGCTATGGCTAGACCATGGAGATGAAGTCATCCTAACACTTAAAACACCTAGCAATACTACAGTTCAAGCACCTATAGTAAATAAGTTAGTTGATGGCGTAAACGTAAGTCTCACTAGAAACTCTTATGATACAGGTGTAGAATGGCTTCTAGAATTGACTTCTAGCCTAGGTCTGCCTAGTCAGGGTTGGAGTATAGAAATAGAAGCTGTGGAGACTAAAGGTAGCAGAGTATGGCATGCATGGATAAGTAGTGATACATGTTCATCTTATAGAGAAGGATTCATACCTGGGGAAGGCTACAATATCTCTCAAAACTATACTATAGCTGTCCCTGCAACATCTCATAAAATCATAGCTGTAGGAGGATATGCAACAAAAAATACATGGAGAAACTATCTAGAAGAAGAACTTAATACATTTTATAACATCGGCGAAGTACTAAGTTTCAGTAGTAGAGGACCGACAAGAGATGGAAGAATAAAGCCAGAGATACTTGCCCCAGGCTCAGTGATAGTTGCTGCTAGACCAGTCTCTGATAGATATTCAAGACTTGACATTAATAGATACTATACCGTGAAACATGGAACAAGTATGTCCTCCCCTCATGCCGCTGGAGTAGCTGCAATAATTCTACAATTCACACCAGATGTATCATACATAGATATTCTTAATGCTCTAAAATCTTCAGCGAGATGGAGTGAAAGATACGGTATGAGACCTAACAATATATGGGGTTGGGGAAGGCTAGATGCAAGAGTATTCTACAATGTATCTATTAGGTTAGAAGGANTACCTGAAGACATCTCTACAAACATATACATTAACGATTCAACAGAAAGCATCTCAGTAAATAAACCCGTTGAGAAAATCTTTCTAAAAGGATCAACCACCCAGGTCAGGGTAGACAAAATAATCGAATTATCAGGGAAAAATGTAAGATATGCTACGGAGAAAGAGGTATTCATTGTCCAAGATCAAGAAGAAGTCATTGTAAACTACCATCCTGAATATTATCTAGAGGTGGAGTCAGAGCTAGGTGGAGAATATGGAGATGGATGGTATAGAAAGAATACGGTTGCATTATTCTCTGCTAGAAGTTATGTCTTCCCTGAAGGATTAGGAATACTGTTTAAGCCTGTCTACATACTGAGTAGATGGATCGATGAAGAAGGAAGAATCCTCCAAGGAAACAAGATAGTGATGGACGGGCCACATAAAGTTAAAGCAGTATATAGTCAAGACTACGGACTACTTTACACTGGATGGATAATAATATCTTCATCTATAATTTTAACAATAATGATAGTCTCAAAGTATATAAGGTCTAGAAGAGATAGTCTTAACTCAATGTAGCAGGGTTCCAGCCCGTTATAAATCATATACTATATAACGTATCTAGTTTATTCTATGTGAATACTTATAGAATACATAGTAATTTTTATGAGGTAATGGTTGAGGCTAAATATTTCGTTAAAGTAATAGATGCTGGCAAGCCTCTAAGAGTTAAGAAAGAGATCTCAGAGATCGTGAAGAATACAGTTGGAGGCAAGATGATCCAGAAGATGAAGAAAGAGTATGTTGACTGCCCAGTAGCTGGAAAACAAGTACCATTCCTTGAATGTTATCTCTGCGTCTCCTTCATAAGGAGAGTTAAAGGAGAAGTACACTGTGCAGGGATAGAATACAAGATAAGACAAGAATAATAGTTAGTAGAGTCCGTAACCATCATTAACTCTTCTAGATGTCATAATATCTCAGATGTCTAACACAGTCTACTATATGCTTAAGACGTCTACTTTTAGCTTTCCAACATATATGAAAACACCTAAATACAGTGTATTCTAAATGAATGAGCGAGGGGCGAAGTTTGGCGGCTATAGCTTCAAAAAGATTTAGTGATGAATTTTCATCATTACTTGATAAACTTGTTAGAGTAAACCTGGTTACTGGTGGGTCTCTTGAGGGTAGATTATCAGCATACAATCCTACAGACTATAGTTTATGGTTGTCAGATGTAAGAGACGTCTCTGGAAAACTACTACCTAAAATATTCATCTCTGGTAGAAGCATAATGTCGATAGAAGTAGTTGAGGCTGGACCACGTCTCGAGAAACTTGCTGAGAAACTTAACAAAGTCTTCCCAAACATGGTGCGATACATACGTGAAGCAGACGTTATACTAGTTATGGATAGAATTAGAGTTACCAGAGACGGTGTAGTAGAAGGCAGCGGACCTGCAGCTGAAAGAGTACAGAAAGTATATGAAGAATGGCTTACTGAAGAAGGCGGATAATCCAAGGGAAAAGCATTCTAAAGCCTCTAAGGCTAGATAAAACTATAATAATTCATTTTTCTATCTTCTAACTTATATGGAGAGTTAAAGACAACAGAGTTTAAGAGAGGAAAAACTCGGAATAAATAGGTTCAGACGCTACAAAAAAGTGAACAATATGATAAACTTCTAAAAACATAATATTAATATAAGAACCATAAAATGATTAAAATTGAGAGGAATAGAATTGGTTGAGAAAACACTACCTGATGAGAAGAAAAAAATTATTGCTACTCCAATCTTAACCTCAATCTATGTAAAAAACTTTGGACCAATCCATGAAGCAAACATACCCCTAAGAAACTTCACAATACTAATGGGACCAAACAACTCGGGAAAAAGCTTCCTAGCATCACTCTGCATCATAGCAGCTAAACTGATCTACAAGCTGGCTTATCGTTTAATACCATTAATAATGCCTGTCAGAATTGAATATGAAAAAGGGACTATTATTGAGCATAGAGATGGAAAATTACTTATTAAACATAAGGATATGATGGAAGAAAAAGTCATCAAAGAAATTGAATCTGAATATAGCATAAATGATGTGAAGAAAGAAATTAAACTTGATGTTGATGAATTGTTATGTGACGTCTTCACTGTTAAATCATCTTCACAATTAATAAATTGGGCTGCAGGTAAATCTGAGATAACTTTTACCTTCCGTATAGAAGATGAGGAAATACCTTTAAAAATTCTTATCGCAAAAGACGGTATCCATATCGAAATTGATGCATTCCTAGAAAAAATTTTAGAAAAAACAGAAGTCTTAGCGTACTTATTAAGTTTTGAGGTGGTATACGTTCCAGCTGAAAGAGCAGGGATATTACGAACTTATAGACAATTATTCCGACTGCATTTAGAGACAAGTTGGCCTTCTATATTAAGAAAAGAGCTTAAGAAGAAATATGAAGCGCTGGTCGGTAAGAGGATAGCCCCTCCTGCCTTGGTGAAGCTATTCCTTGATGAGATCCTCTCAATCGACACTTCTAGATCTCAGAGGCTATCTGAATCTAGAATCATGAATGCGCTCAATTTTCTAGAGAATGCTATTGGTGGCAGCATATCCATTAAAGAAGACTTATCGATAACTTACACCGATAAACAATCAGGTTTAGCGATACCACTAGAATGTAGCTCTTCATCTGTTTCAGAAGTTGCTGGAATGTATCTAGTAACTAGCCTTCTATCAAAAGATAAATTGTTGATTGTTGAAGAGCCTGAAGCTCATCTACATCCACGGGGGCAGATGTGGGTTACTAGATACTTCGGTCAACTGGTCAGGAACGGTGTACAAGTCTTGGTTACGACTCATAGTGATTTAATGGCTCTTAAAGCCGCTCGTCTTGTTGGATTGAATAGCATAAATGAAGAAGAAAGAATTAGATTGGGTTACAGAAAAGGGGAATTCCTTAAAGAAGATGAGCTTTCGATATGTTTTCTTGAAATAACTGAGAAGGGGTCGACAGCTAAAGAAATAAAGGTTTCACCTACAGGTGAGATTGAGAATCTACCAACATACACCACAGTGTTGGAGGAGATGTATGGTGAAGCTCTCCAACTTTTCGAGATTCATAGAAAGATATCAGAACTGCCTTAAACATGAAACAAACGAGCTACAATTTTTTAAGTTTGAAGATTGTATAGTACAATCTACCATTAAAGCATGTGACTATGCGATAGTTTATAGAAAAAGAAAAGAATTGATTCTAATAGAATGTAAGCGAGGGAGTGTAAATCCTTCAGATTTCAATAAAGGAATAGAACAATTAGAAAATTCTATTGAGAAGATAGTTGAAGAATTCAACGATCCTCCCGACAGAGCTATCCTATGTTATGAGAAACTTTACCATACTGTTTTTTGGAAACTCAGGTACCTTAAAAAGCTCAAGCACGAAGTGCATTTCGAAGCTAAGAGAATTGGGTCAGAGCTGGAAATTGAGCCAGATTATTGTAGAATATGTTGATTACAGCCTATTAGGGGAGATCGAGTATATATAGCTGCATTGAAGCTCATTCTCCTCTCAATCTACTTAATGAATTTATCGTGTTTTGGCTCCTAGTCCTACTTGTTTTAGAGGAAAGCTTTTTAGAATGGATATCTCTCAATTGATCCGGCAGAGGGTATAGTTGATGTTTGACATTCTTCAGATTGGTGGTCAGCAAGACATTCTCTCTACTTTAATTTCTCTTATATGGCTACTCTTATTGATGACATTCTTCCTATATCCAGGGTTTAGCCAGAGGATCCAGCTATCATATATCTTGAGGGATTTAGAGAGGAAATTGAATAGGCTTAGGATGATTGATGATGATGTTAAAGAGAGAACATTGAAGACTCTTCAAGAATATGCTGAAGTAAATACTGATGTCAAGAATAATCTTGAGAGGCTTGTGGATTCCTTTGTAATCTCTCCAGAATCTATGGATCCATATGGTATAGTCTATAAGCTCGAACATATTGTGAATACTTGGGAAGATAGATTTGAAGAAGATGTAGCCAAGATCTGCTCTAAAGCAGACCCTGTAAAGGTTAAGACATTGACTAATCTTGTTGAAGTATCTAGAGGCGTACACTTTATCTACCGATTTGTCCGCCACTACTACTTACTTGGAAAAAGAACTCAAAACATCTATCTCGTCCTCCAGATGCAGATGCTTATGCCTCAGATAATGGAGATAACTGAAGCATATAGACAGGCAAGCTATGCATTCACTCAAGTTCAGCCGATAGGAGATGGTGTAGGAGTATTAGCAGTTGCAAAACTTGCTTATGGTAGAGAGAAGAAAACATATGAGATAACGAAAGATACATTAGTTCATGAACTAGATTTTGATGGAAGAAGACTCATAATCGTGAGGGCTGCTGGTCCAGGAGGAACAGTTGGTAGACCAGGTGAAGGGGTTAGAAAACTCGTTGAAAATGAGGGCGATAAGGTTAAGCTTATAATAACTATTGATGCAGGCTTAAAGCTTGAAGGAGAAGAATCAGGAAAAGTAGTTGAAGGAGTAGGTGTAGCAATAGGTGGAACAGGAGTGGATAAATATAAGATAGAAGAGATAGCTAGAGTAAAGGGGATACCATTATATGCAATAGTAATCTATGAATCGATTACAGAAGCTATAACACCTATGAGAGAAGCAATAGCGAAATCAGTAGATAAAATCGTCGAGAAAGTCAAGCAGATAATCACAGAGAAGATAGAGGAAGGAGGCACGGTTATCGTTGCAGGAATAGGAAACTCAGTAGGAATAGGAATAACATAGACATTTTTAACCA
>ASPF01000009.1 GCA_000405685.1 Candidatus Geocrenenecus sp. JGI 0000106-J15
AGAAGATCGTATTGCCTGGATTATTTTAAACAGACCGCATAGATTAAATGCTTTAAATGATGTTATGATGGAAGAACTCCTTGATGCTTTAACAACAATTGATAACGACCCTGGTGTAAGATGTGTAGTAATAACAGGTGAAGGAGATAGAGCATTTAGTGCAGGAGCAGATATAACTGCTTTCCCTAAAGCTACACCAGTAATAGCTGAGGAACTATCAAGAAAAGGTCAAAGAGTCTTCTCAACAATAGAAGAATTGTCTAAACCAGTTATAGCAGCAATAAATGGTTACGCATTAGGTGGAGGACTAGAGCTAGCGTTAGCATGCGATTTTAGAATAGCTTCAGAGCATGCTGAGTTTGGAAGCCCAGAGATAAACCTTGGAATAATCCCTGGATGGGGAGGTACACAGAAGCTTGTAAGAATAATCGGTTTAAGAAATGCTAAGAGAGTAGTAATGCTTGGAGAGAGATTGAAAGCTGAAGAAGCACTCCAATTAGGACTAGTAGATAAAGTAGTACCATTTGAGAAGCTTAGAGAGACGGCAGAATCTCTAGCTAAGAAACTAGGTGATGGTCCTCCTATAGCGTTGAAATATGCAAAATATGCATTAAACTTCGGTAGCCAAGTACCGCTTGAAGTAGGGTTAAGACTTGAAGCAGCTCTCATGGCCTTACTCTTCTCAACAAATGATGTTAAGAGAGGAATAGAAGCATTCATGTCGAGATCTAAACCTGAATTCAAGGGAGACTAGATTTGAACCTGCCGATAACATACTTTAAGAGTGAATCTAGATGAAGAAGGTTGCGATAATAGGTGTAGGTCATAGCAGGTTTGGAGAGAGGCAGGATGTTAATGTTAGAGAGCTTGCATTCGAATCTGTTAAGCCTGCACTAGAAGAAGCAGGCCTAACACCAAGAGATATACCATATGTCTCCGTAGGGTCTATAGGAGTATGGTATGAAGAGCCTCTTCCAGCAGTAGCTGTAGCTGAATATTGTGGATTAACAGGTGTAGGTCTTACAAGAGTAGAGGCAGCATGCGCAACTGGTAGTGCAGCTGTTTACTCAGCATACACTGCAGTAGCAAGTGGATATGTTGACATATCTCTCGTTATAGGCGTCGAGAAGATGAGAGAAGTTGATACTTTCACTGCTGTTGAATTAATGGGGAGAGCGGGCTCATATCTGTGGGAGTTTGAGAATTTTGGTTTAACTTTTCCAGGCTATTACGCATTATATGCTACAGCCTACATGAATAGATTTGGAGCTTCAGAGGAAGACCTCGCATTAGTTGCAGTAAAGAATCATAAATATGGAGCGATGAACCCTCTAGCACATATACAGAGAGAGATAACAGTTGAAGATGTATTATCTTCATATGTAGTTGCATGGCCTCTTAAACTATATGATTGCTGTCCTATAACGGATGGTAGCGCAGCAATAGTCCTAGCATCAGAGGAAAAAGTAAAAGAACTAAAGATAGATACACCTGTATGGATAGCTGGTATAGGGTCTTCATCTGGAACTGGTACTCTATCCTATCGGAGTGATTTTATAGGGTTAGATGCAGCTGTAAAAGCTTCAAGAATTGCTTACAAGATGGCTGGAGTAGAACCTAGAGATATCGAGGTAGCAAATGTTCATGATTGCTTTACTATTGCTGAGATTATGGCCTATGAAGACTTAGGGTTCTGTGATAGAGGAGAAGGATTTAAGATGGTTAGAGAAGGTCAAACAGAGATAGGTGGAAGGATCCCTATAAATATCGATGGTGGATTAAAAGCTAAAGGTCACCCAATAGGGGCAACGGGAGTATCAATGATGGTTGAATTAACAAAACAGTTAAAAGAAGAAGTTAAGCCATCCAGCCGTCAAGCACCTATGAAGAACTATGTAGCATTAGCCCACAACGTAGGTGGAACGGGACATTACTGTTATGTAACAATACTGAGGAGGTGAGAAAGATTGAGTGAGATGCCAACCCTACCTTCACGTAAGCTTGAAATCTCATATCATATACCGATTAACAAGACTAAGAAGTTCTGGGATGGGCTGAGAGAAGGAAAGATCTATGGAGTGAAATGTAGAAAATGTGGTAAACTCTATTTCCCTCCTGTAGCCGATTGCGGTGAATGTTATTCATCTGAGATGGACTGGGTTGAGCTTAGCGGTGAAGGAGAAGTATTAACGTTCACTCACATAATTATTAGACCTACAAGCTTCCAAGATCAGCAACCATATACAGTTGCAATAGCTCAGCTGAAAGAAGGGGTAAAAGCGCTGGCATGGTTAAAAGACGTCAGGAGGAAAGATATTAGGATAGGCATGAAGGTGAAGATGGTTCCAAGAATCAGTGAAGAGGGAAGGATTACATACGAATTTAAACCTGCTGAGAAGAAGGAATAATATTACAACTGAAAATGTATATATTCGATTAACTATAAATATGTTTGAGGTGTATTGTTTTGAGTAGAGAGATTAGAAATATCGCAATTATCGGTGCAGGAGTAATGGGTCATGGGATTGCACAGGTATTCGTTATGAAAGGATACAATGTGAATCTTGTAGATGTAAGTGAAGAGATATTAAAGAAGGCTCTACAGAATATTGAGTGGAGTATAAACAAATTCGTAGAGAAGAAGAGGATTAGGAAGGAAGATGCAGAAGCTGCTCTTTCAAGAATCAAGACAACAGTCTCCTATGAGGAAGCTACGAGAGACATAGACTTGATGGTAGAAGCAGTCTCTGAAAATATTGATTTAAAGAAGAAGATCTTCAGTAGAGTTGATGAGCTTGCTCCCGCTCACACTATTTTAGCATCGAATACATCTACATTAAGTATTAGTGAGATGGGTAGAGTTACTAAGAGACCTGAGAAAGTAGTTGGAATGCATTGGTTTAACCCGCCTCAGTTAATGCAGTTAATCGAAGTAGTTAAGGGAGAGAAGACAAGCGATGAAACTGTAGAGAAGATAATCGAGTTGAGTAAAGCTTTAGGTAAGACACCTATACTATGCAAGAAAGATGTTAGAGGATTCATAGTTAACAGAATTCTCGGCTTAGTATTCAATGAAGCTTTCTGGACATACTATAGAAAAGAAGCAACCATGGAAGGTATAGATTCATCGGTAAAATATAGTGGAGGCTTCCCAATGGGATGGTTTGAGCTATGTGATTATGTAGGGCTTGATGTAGCATATGAAGTAGGTAGAGTACTTTATGAAGCCTACGGAGAGAGATTCAAACCATGTCCTGAAGTTATAGAACCACTCGTTAAAGAGAAGAAGCTTGGCCAGAAGACAGGCATAGGATTCTATGACTGGTCTAAAGGTAGACCGAGAATACCTTTTGAACTATCAGATGAGTATGATTATGAGAGGTCTTGGGCTGTAGCTGTAAATGAAGCAGCATGGCTCATATATGATGATGTAGCAGACCCTGAAAGCATAGATACAGGGATGAAGCTTGGAACAGGATGGCCACAAGGACCATGCGAATATTCTGACAAGAAAGGATTAAACAACATACTTGAGAAACTAAGACAACTATACAGCCAGTATAAGATGGAGATGTACAACCCCTGCCCACTACTATTAGACTACGTAAACAAAGGATGGACAGGCAAAACAGCAGGAAGAGGATTCTACAAATATTAACAAATTTCTCATTTTTTCCAGTATTAAGACCTCTCAAGCCTTCATAAAGATACTAGGTGGCAGCACTTACTGGGAAGGTATCTGTGCCTTCTTTGAAAAAGTTTATATATTCGTGTAATTGTGTAATTGTGGAAATGACTGAGGAGGAGAAGAAGATTCTGGAAGGGCTTCTCACGGATGAAATAGATACTCTGAAGGAGATTGTAAAGAAGGCAGAAAAATTCTTGAAAATAAGTAGACATACTGGGGATCCAGTGCTACTTGTTCCAATCGAAAGACTCTCTCACAGAGACCTTGTTGCATTACATATTGTGGCACGTTATTTCGCTTTTAAACTTGGTCTCACTTCGACAGACACTATAACCCTTGAAGAACTAAAAACAAAAACGGGCATAAGTAATGAGAAGCTTTTAGCAGCAAGAATCTCTGAACTTCGCAAGGAAGGTATTATAGAGTATGTTCGGAAGGGAGCTTATAGGGTTTCACTACCGAATCTTTCAAGGTATTTCAATCAACTAGGTGAGAAATATGGTGAGAGATAACGAGGACGATCTTAAAGAATGGATTAGGAAAGAGCTGGTGATTAAAGGGGAGCATGAAGCGTTATCAGCTACGTTGAATTCTGTTAAAGAACAAGTTAAAAAATACTTACGATTATCAGAAGACCATAAAAGAATAATATTGCTACCTCCTGCAAATAAACTGGAAGGGTACTGGCAAGTTTATTTATATTTTATCGGTAAAGCATATGCGACTTTGATAGGAATTTACCAAAATTTTCATGTAACCGGTAAAGAGCTTGAAGGTGAATTGAAAATACCTGGTAGATCTATCAGGAGATATCTCAAAACATTACGTGAAAAGAAGATGATTATTCAAGTCAAACGTGGTTTATATAAGATTGAATATTCAAGAATAGAAGAAGCTTTTAGTTTATTAGAAAAAGAGGTTCAAAAATGATGGATACAGTAGATCTTCTTTCTGAATATTTCTTAAAGGAAGAACTACCACTCGCTAGAAGATTATTTCAAGTATTTTATGACAAAATATATCTAACAGATGAGGTCAGTAATGACGACTCTGTACTTCTCGCAATATATATGGCATGTAACAAAAAGGAGACATCTACTGTAAGTTATGACGACGCCAAAGATGTTTACTTAAAATTCGGTAGACCGAAAGATTATTTCCGAGTATATCTTCCCAGAGTAGTTGAAGGAGGATTTGTAGAACGTGAAGGTCAGAACTTGACTCTTACTAATAGGGGTATTATGAGGGTCAAAGAAGTTATGGGTAGCGAGTTCGGTACTAAGACCTTCTTGATACAAGGGGGTCAAAGATTTACTGGAAGACGACAAGTCGAAGAAATAATCTTTGCAAATTTATCTGGTATAGTTTACATATGTGATCCATATATCGATAAGATCACTTTAGACTTCTTGTCAAACATATCTTCTCAGACTAAGGTTTTTCTTTTAACCAAAAACATTACAGAAAATAGTGAAAGATTTAAAGCATATTTGAGAGATTTTGTCCAAGAATATTCTTTCATTAAGCTTGAAGTTCGTATTCACAAGGGGAATGTACTCCATGATAGATTCATTGTAGTAAAGGAAAAGAATATTGCATATAGTTTAGGTACAAGTTTAAATGGTATCGGTAAAAAGGATTGTTTGATAATCCAGTTACCTGAGAGTGTTTTCTATGCGTTAGCCGAATTGTTTGAGCGAAGATGGGAAGAAGCTGAACTTTTTAATCCATGAATTTCCTAGAATACATAAACAGTTATGTAGGTCTTGTTTCAAATAAATTTTTAAGTAAGGTTAACAGATTATATGACTGGATGGAGCCGATACTTGATGATTCAACTATCGTATTAGGGGAGCTTGCTGGTAAACGATTTAATCAATATAATGAAGAGACTGATCGGGGCTTCAGAGTTAAGATAGAGAGACTATTGTCTGAGGAATTACGTAATGTAAGGATCTACTATGTTTCTGACAAGCATCATGTGGTTGAGATAATTGAATGAAGAATTTAGGAAGATCATAGAGGAAGCTAAGAGACTTAGATACCCATATAATCATCTTAGAATTTTAGCATATATTGCTACAAGGATCCTTGGAGATGCTTCTGAAATAAAGATTCTTAGAGGCATGGCTGCAGCATACTATACAAATGGATATTGTACAACTTTCGAAGTAGATATCTATTCGCCTAAGCTTTACAATAATCCTGGAATACTCCAGATGCTTGGATTCAGACAGCATAAAGAATATCTTAGGTCTCCATGGATTCTAGAAGAAACAGATACAGTTATTGACTTCGTTGGTTTAGATATACCTTTCGATTTTATCCTAGTCGAGATAGATGGTGATGGCGTAGAAGTACTCTCATTAGAAGATACTTTAGCCTACTACTTATCAGAGATAATACATTGGATGCCATCTAAAGAAGCGGTTCAAAGAGTTAACATGATATATATCGCTCACCAGAATAGGATTAGAAAAGATTTTCTAGAGAAATCACTAAGTAAGATGAACGCATACGATAGCTTGAAAAGAGTATCTCCTACGAAGTTTAGCGATAAGCTCTCATCAAAACTTATACAATTTCTAGAAGAGATTATTAAAGAAGGGTAAATGCTTGAAATCATTATCATGGGAAAGATTATCTGGTTCTGGTTGGTAATTAAGATGGTTTCTTCTTTAGTTCTTTTATTTTTTCAGTGAGTATTGGCAGTATCTTGAATAAGTCTTCAACTACACCGTAATGGGCTATATTGAATATAGGTGCGTTTGGATCTTTGTTTACGGCTATTATTAGCTGTGAGTTTTTCATACCTACAATGTGTTGGAATGCTCCACTAATGCCTAGTGCTAGGTAGAGTTTGGGTTTAACAGTTTTTCCAGATGAACCAACTTGTCTATCTGGGGGAAGCCATCCTTTATCTACGATAGGTCGAGAGCATGCTAAAACTCCTCCTAGAGTCTTAGCTAATTCTTCAGCAAGGGGTATGTTTGATTGATCTTTAATCCCTCTACCTATTGCAACAAGTATATCAGCAGATGTGATGTCTACTTCTCCAATTTCTGGAAGAACATATTCTATGAACTTTTTCTTGATAGGTTCAATTATACTAGGTGGAGGTAGCTCGATTATTTCTCCTTTAAGAGCTTCTTCGCTAGGTGTGATTACACCTTGTCTAATCGTTGCAATGTAGCTTTCAGACTTTTTTGCACTGAATCTAGCATAGATCTTTCCACCATACATTTGACGTACTGCGGTTAGTTGTCCATCTTGGATATCTAAGTCTAAGCAATCTGTTATAAGAGGTGTATTCAAGGAGACTGCAAGACTTGGAGCAAGGTCAATTCCATACGATGTATGCCCTATCAATGTTAGGATTGGTTTCATCTCTCTAATAACGTTAGACAGTACATGTTGATATAAGTCAGAGTTGAAGAACTCAAACCTATCATCATCTATCATTAAAACTCTATCAGCAAATCTTGCTAAGATCTCTACTTTATCTTTAATATTTTTTCCTAAGATTATTGTAGATAGCCTTGAATTAGTTTTTTTAGCTAGTTCCCTACCCTTGGTAAGCATTTCGAAGGTTACTTCTCTTATCTCTCCTCTTCTATGCTCTGCTAGTACTAGTATCTCCATTTTACATCATCCCTCTAGACTTGATGATCTCAATAATCTTGGAAGCAGCTTCTTCAGGAGTACCTTTAATGAATTCTGCTTTTCTCTCTACTGATGGAATATATATCTCGGATATCTGTATCCATGAACCTTGAATTCCTACATCTAATTCGTTTAAGCCTAGGTCGTCTATAGAGAGAGTCTTGATCTCTTTCTTCATGGCCTTTCTAATCCCCATTATAGATACATACCTAGGCTCATTAATGCCTGTCTGAATAGTTATAAGGGCGGGAAGCTCAACCTCGACGACTTCTTCTACTCCACCTTCCAGCTCTCTATTAACGATAGCAGAGCGATCTTTAAACTCGATCTTTTTAGCAAGTGTTACATGTGGTATACCTAGGAGTTCAGCGAGGGCTGGACCTATGAATGAGTATCCATCATCACTTGACTGGGCACCTGTTAAGATGAGGTCGAAAGATATCTCTTTTATAGCTCTTGAGAGAATCCTCGCTATTATGAATGGGTCTGAAGAGTTTATTCTCTTATCGGTTATCCTTATTGCTTTATCTGCACCTTTAGCTAAGCATTTTCTCAATGTACTATCAGCATCTTCACTTCCAACTGTTATTACTGTTACATTACCACCAAGCTTCTCTTTCATCCTTATTGCTTCTTCAACAGCATAGTCATCCCACTCATTTATATCGAATACTAAACCACCCTTCTCGATATCTTTCCCAGTCTTATCAATTTTTAACTCGACTTCCGCTGTCTCAGGAACATGCTTAACACAGACAATAATCTCCATAAAACCACCTATCCATAAAACTATCTTATCATAGTGTATTGACAGGATATTCAATATAAATTTTAGACGTATTTAGAGGGTTGGTAGCATATATTCACAAACATTATAAAGGTTCCAAAATAAAGTAACCAGAGGGTAGGTGTCTGTCGACATTGAGGGTAATCGATTTCCATGTACATCCTATTCCCAGAATAATAAATGAAAAAGAACTACTAAGAGAAGTTGAATATGCAGGTATAGATATAGCTATTCTAGTAGCTCTAGACGTTGACCCCTATTACCTAGAAGATAGACGTATATTAATCAAGTTTCTTGAAGAATGTATAGAGTTTAATAACTTAAATTGCCTAGGCGTCTTAGAAACTGTAAAGAATATTCTTCAAACATGTTTTACAAGTAATGAGTATGTTGCGAAGCTAGTTAAAAATCATCCAAAGAAGTTTATCGGGCTAGGTTCTATAAACCTATCTAAAAATATGTCATACGTTAAGGAGAAGTTAAAAGAGATTAAGAGACTAGATATGGCAGGGGTTAAGCTTATCCCAACACTTCAATTCTTTCATCCATTAAAAGAGAAGAGTAAATTAGAGAAAATCTTTGAGTTCTGCGAAGAAGAGGAGAAGATAGTTGTCTTCCATACAGGATGCGATCCATCTATCTGGGAGGAGCCAGCCTTCTCTCAGAATGCTAATCCAGCTCTGCTTGAATATTATGTTAGTAGGTTTAAGAAAGTACCAATCGTTCTAGCTCATATGGGTTCATATAGTTGGAGATATCCAGGAATATGGTTTGATGAAGCTATCGAATTAGGCAAAAAATATAATAATGTTTGGTTTGATATCTCAGCAGTCCCATACTTGTTAACTGAGAGTAAATATGTAGAAAGGATATGTAAAGATATAGGTTGGGATAGGGTATTGTTTGGGTCTGATTATCCAGTAGTTGGAGGTTCTAGTATAACAAGTGTGTTAAACTTCATCCTAGACCGCAACTTACTCTCAGAAAAAGATTTAGAAAAGGTGCTATATCTAAATGCTTTAAAGCTTCTAGGATGATGCTGGCTAAGTCTTCTTTAATTCTTCTTCTCTCAAGACTCTTCTTAAGACTTTTCCAACCATACTCATAGGTAATTCTTTTCTAAACTCAACTTCTCTGATCGCCTTGTATGGTGCAACTCTTTCATTTACAAACTTCATGATTTCTTCTTCTGTAGCTGTAGCTCCTTCTTTCAATACTACAAATGCTTTCGGGATCTCACCTGATACTGGGTCAGGTTTACCGACTACAGCTGCAAGCTTAACAGCTGGATGTTCATACAATACGTCTTCAAGCTCTCTTGGATAAACGCTGTAGCCCTTGTACTTAATTAAATCTTTCTTTCTATCCGTTATGTAGAAGTATCCATCTTCATCCATCTTCCCAAGGTCTCCTGTATGCAGCCACCCATCTCTTAAGACTTCACTGGTCTCTTCAGGTCTCTTCCAATATCCTTTCATAACTTGTGGCCCCTTAACTATTAATTCTCCAACTTCACCTATCTGTACTTCTCTCTTACCAGTTTCTACATCAACTATCTTTGCATCAGTATCTGGCCATGGAATACCTATACTCCCTATCTTTACAGTTTTCATAGTTGGATCTAAAGGATTGCAATGAGTTACAGGAGAAGCTTCTGTTAATCCGTATCCTTCAACTAGTACTGCACCCGTCATCTCCATAAACTTCTTCTGAACTTCTGGAGGGAGGGGGGCAGCACCCGAGATACAGAACTTTACAGATCTGAGATTATACTTCTTTGCTTCAGGATGGTCAACTATTAAAGCATACATTGTGGGGACTCCTGGAAATAATGTTACTTTATATTTCTGTATTGATTTTAACACTTCGAGTACATCGAATCTAGGAAGTAAAACCATTGTTGCTCCAGCATATACTGTAAAATTCATAGCTACTGTCATGCCATAAATGTGGAAGAATGGTAGAACGGATAAACCTGTATCTTCACCTCTCTTTGCTTGAAGCCATGCAGAGCATCCGACAGCATTAGATACCAGATTCATGTGGGTTAACATAGCTCCTTTAGGTAGACCTGTAGTTCCACCAGTATACTGTAGGGCTGCTAAGTCTTCTTCAGGATTAATCTCAACGCTTGGAGGTTGCTCAAGAGTCTTCTCAACTAGTTCCTTAAAGAAGTATAAGTTCGGTTGAGGAGCGACTTCAGCGGTAGGTATCTTTTTCAAAAGTTTTCCTAGGAAAGCTTTAACACTAGGCATGTATTCTCCAAGTTTAGCGACTATAGCAAACTTTACTTGGGTCTTCTCCCAGATCTTCTTAAACCTTGGGAACAATACATCAAGCAATACTATAGCTTTAGCTCCAGAATCTGAGAGCTGGAATTCTAACTCCCTCTCTACAAATAATGGACTTATACCTGTAACCACTGCACCAATCTTTAATGCTCCATAATATGAGATTACGAACTGAGGCATATTAGGTAGATATAATCCGACAACATCCCCTTTCCTTATGCCTAGATTATACAAGGCGGTAGCAAACCTATTCGCTAAACTATTCAACTCTCTATATGTTATCTTTTTACCTAGGAAGATTATTGCAGGCTTATCAGGGAAGTCTTCGGCACTTTTCTCTAGAAAAGAGTGGAGAGGGATCTTGGGATAATCTATGCTTTTCGGAATACCTTCAGGCCAGTTTTTATACCATGCCTTCTCTAAAACACTTGGCCTACTACCCATAGACATAACCTCATAACTAAGATTTATTAAGAAGGGGATAAAAGTTTTTAGACTGTATATACTCGAGCCATGAATGAGCTTTATATCTTTTCGCCGACATCCTTACTAAAGCGTATAGGATAAACCGATCATGTATATGCCTGGTCTGTACTATCTGAACTGTTAAAAACTGTTCCAGCAGTGCTCGATCAGATATACAGGAAATCAATAGATATATATGCCGAGGCAAAGATCGTACTTTGTAGTCATGAGTTTTTATGTTATACCTATGTTAGTCTACTGTTTAATTAAGAGGTTCTTATCAAAGACTTCGACAATAGGGATGACTTTAGACCTAACTCCATATAGGGAAAACTATACATTACTTCCTCCTGGAACCAGCACGGTAATGTACATTGTATTAATACCCTTTGTTATGATATTTCTATATGGTTTGTATTTCAGGTTGAGAATCTACGGGCTTGATGCTCTACTTACTCTATCTAAGAATTTTAGAAGCTGGTTTAAACAATCATTTAGATATTCTATCTTACAGAAGAGAATATTTAAAGAAGTCTCTCCTCGTATAATGCATTCAACAACTAGCTATGGAATACTCATATTGTTTATAGGCACTCTTCTAGTATTCATAGATAGTGATTTTCTAGAACCTTTTAACCAGAAACTACTTCAAGGAGCATTTTATCTTATCTTCGAGTTCATCCTCGATCTCTTTGGTCTCCTCTTAATCTTTGGTATAACTCTACAGCTTATCAGAAGATATAGTGGCGTTAAAAGGCTTAAACCTAAACTAGAATACTATGTATATCTCTGGGGATTATTATTCATTGGTGTTTCAGGCTTCATTCTTGAATCTATCCGTATATCAGTAAATCAACCACCATGGAGTAGCTACTCATTCATAGGAAGCATGATCTCAGTAACGATAATAAACTCAGGTATACCCGTTTATATACTTAAGAACCTCTATCTTATCTTATGGTGGACTCACGCCATCATAGCCTTCGGATTAGTTGCAGCATTACCATATACTAATCTCCGTCATGTAATCGTCTCATTCATCTATACTGGACTTACATATTCTGCACCACGTCTACCTCAACTAGCAAAAACACCATTCAAGCTAAGTGAAGTAGACTTATCAGCTACTGAAGAATCCAAGGTTGGGTTTAGGAGTATCGGCGATCTCGATTGGCTTCAAAAAATGGGACTTGATGCATGTACAGATTGTGGTAGATGCGAAGTTGTATGCCCAGCATATTCTTCGGGGACTCCTCTCTCTCCAAGAAATCTAGTCCAGAAGCTTATGAAGATAATGTGGAGGCAGAGATTAAGTTGGAAGAGAGATCTCATAGAGTCTAAAGACTTAGGTTATGATGAAATTTATGCATGTACAACTTGTGGAGGCTGCGTTGAACAGTGTCCAGTAGTAATTAGCCCACTTGAGTACATCATCGAGGCTAGGAGAGCATTCATAATAGATGGTAGGATGGAGAAGAAAGCTATTGAAACCTTGAATAATTTATCGAGAGGTGAGAACCCCTATGGTTTACCAAGGATTGAGAGAGAAAGATTAGTAAAAGAATTGAGAGAACTCGGAGCTAAGACTATTGATGAGCATCCAAACCCAGAGTATATTTACTGGGTAGGATGTTTAGCAACGTATGATCCGAGGATTAGAAATATTGCGAGAAAAATGATTGAGATCCTAAGTAAAGCAGGGGTAGACTTCGCTATACTCGGTACACTAGAGAGATGTACGGGAGAGCCTGCTAGGAGGATGGGTGAAGAAGGATTATTTCAAGAACTAGCTCTCAAGAATATTGAAACGTTAAAAAGCATAAACGCTAGGAAGATGATAGTTCACTGTCCACACTGCTATCAGGTATTTAAAAATGAGTATAAGGAGCTTGGATTAGAGATAGAAGTTATACATCACTCTATCTTACTTAGAGACCTGATGTCTAAAGGTCGGATAAAACCAAAAATAAACATAGAAAACCTAGTAACATTTCATGATTCATGCTATATTGCACGCTTTAATAATGTAATTGATGAGCCTAGAGAGTTACTGGCTGGTCTGAGGTTTAAAGAAATGGAGAAGAGAGGGAAAGATACCTTCTGCTGTGGAGCAGGTGGTGGAAACTATTGGAGTGAGGTTAAGAGGGCTAAAAGAGAGAGTTTACAAAGAATAGAAGAAGCTATGAAAATAAATGCTGAAGTTATAATTGTAGAATGTCCATACTGTCTAGCTATGTTTGAAGATGCTGTAAGAGTAATGGGATTAGAAGAAAAAATAAAGATCCTAGACATATCGGAGATCTTCTAAATCAATTTATTGAATTAAAGTATTCTAGATGAATGTCTATTCTTATACAGATATGTGCTATCCTATCTTGTTAAAGGTACCCATGATAGTTCAGCTAAATCATACTGCATTCTAGCGATCATAGAGACTTGTTCATATATGCTGAGTTCTCTAGAAGTTAAACGACTAAGAGTTAGCTCCGTCTTGATCTTATTTATCCTCCCAAGTAAACCATACAGTAGATCAGTCTCATTATTGAAGAATATTCTATATACATCATCATGATTATCTTTTAACAATGCTTTTGAAATATTCAGTTTTTCCAAGAATACTTTATCAAGCATTTTAAGTATGCCTTGTTGAGTAGTTAAAGCTATCTCTAAAGTTCTATCATTAATATTCTCTAAGAGATAAGCTGCAATTCTAAAATCGAGTAAATTTATATTAGATAAGTTCAGTCTTGTCTGTAGTGTTGGATCTTCTGCGCAGCTTCTAAGTATTCTAACTGTGTAGAAATATAGTTTATCTACTTCATCATCTTTCTGTACGACTCTTTCAGCTTGTTGGATATCCTCCTCTAAGATAGATGTAATTGATTCTTCAATCGATTCTCTCGTGATCTGCCACATTCTTTTAAGTATATCTATTGGCGGTAACTCTATTGGGTCGGTTAATGTTTTCAGGATGAGTTTGTTATTACTATATTCTACTATTTCTAGACCCATAAGTTTATTCTTAACCTTTGAGAATTCTACATCAAATAAGTCTTTAACTGTCTTTGGGAGGTCTATAACGATACTGCTGCATCCTAGTAGATATGCTGCCACAACGTTATTCACTAAATGACGTATATCTTTTTGATATTTTAGATAACTAGTTCTCTCCAGCTTTTCGACACTTAAAGTTTTAACTATTATAGCATCCTTAGTAACTAATAGCTCGATATTATCTCCTGGTTTAATTTTTCTAGTTTCTACCCATTCCCTCGGTAGGCTTACAACTAGTGAACCTCCACTCCTCATTATCCTTCTAATCTCCTTAACGCTCATCTAGATATTCTGATTAATACATACTAATATAGATTTTCACGATAAAATATTGATAAGCATCTGAAAATCATATAGTGTAGAGTTGTTATGAGGAGTGGTGGAAGAACTAGAAAGAGTCTAGAGGTAGCTTTGATAGCGTCTAATGCAGCCTTATATGCTGTGGTCGGTATTGCAACACACTTTGGAATATTCGCTCCTGTTTTCGGTACAGTTAGATTTTGGCCATCAGTAGTAATTCCAGCTACATTCTCAATATTATTCTCTCCTTGGATAGGGGCGGTTGGAGCAGCTATAGGAATATTCATAAGCGACATGGTAGTACATGGGAACCCGATCTTAAGCATTACGGTTGGGGTTACATCAAACTTTATAGGATTCTACTTAATAGGTGTACTCGCCCGTGGTAGATTAACCATCTTGAAAAGAATATCTTCTGTAGTTATCCAGACTATACCGTTAGTAGCTGCGGTATTCCTCTATCTTTCAGGAGGCTTAGAGGAAACTATCTCATCTATCTTCATAGGTGTGGCCGTGATAGTTCTACTAGTCAGCCTGGGAGTAGCCCACTTTAAACAACAATATTCAAAGATAATCTATTCATCTTCTGCAGGCTTAATGGTTGGAAGCGCTATAATTGGGATAGGTCTCTGGGCTTACAGTCAATTTGCTATGCTACCCATAGGTATATCGAATGCTCCTATAGTAGCTTCATTAGTTTGGTTTCTTTGGACTTACTTAACAGAAATCCCTTTCTTGGTATTCTTTCTACCACCAATATTGTATGCGGTTGTTAAAGCTATGCCTGAGAAAGTAGAAGCAGAAGTATTAGCGAGTTGAAGAAACATGATGAATATAGAGAGATATGGCTATGCATATTTCCCATCTGCTCTTTCTAGCATATTTTCTCCAAAACTAAGATCTGCAACAATGAATAGTAGTGTAAATTTAGATAGGATAGGCGCAAGAGGTGGAGGATTCTCTCTTGTCAAAGGCTCAGAAACACTTGTTAGAATCTATCCAGATGAATCAGATAGAATAGAAGTAACGGTAAATGATAATATACGGAACTTCCCACCATCGATTGAAGCAGCTGAAGAAATGAGAAGAAGATACAAGATAAACGGTAGGATAGAGATTAGGCATAGAATCAACGTCCCCATCGGCTCAGGGTTTGGTACAAGCGCATCTTCAGCGGCTGGAGTAATACTTGCAATATCATCTCTATTAGGTCAAGGGATCACTTTAAGTGAAGTAATAAGAGTAACACATGAAATCGAGTTAAGATGTAGGACTGGGTTAAACAGTGAAGTAGGATTAATGACTGGAGGATTAGTACTCGTTCTTAGAGAAGGAGCACCACCAAGAAGCATTATAGATAATATCCCTCTACCATCAAACATTAAACTAGTTGCTGTAGTATCAGGACCGATTGAAACACCTGACTCTCTATCAGAATTATCAAAAATAGAAGAAGTTGAAAGGATCGGAGATAAATATCTTTCAAAGATATTAAGACAACCCACTATTGAGAACTTCCTTAGATATGCTAGAGAGTTCTCATATGAATCAGGGTTCGTAACTGAGACAGTTCAAGAAATATTCAAAGTATTTGAAAAGCTTCCAATGATAGGGTATGCTCAGAACATGCTGGGAGACGCTGTACATGCATTAGTTTATGATAAAAACTTAGACTTAGTCGTAAGAAGCTTAACGGAGTCTTTCCCAGATATGGAGATTGTAGTCTCAGATATAACATCGATCTGTAATGTCTATTCTAAGTCTATAGAAGCCGTAGAATTAAAGCGAACCTGCTGAAACTAATAACAAAAAGATAGATTATCATACTATCATGTTAAGAAAGTCTGCTTAGTTACTGCTAGGTTGTTGAAGAAGCTTATGAACTCTTTCTCTCTGCCTAATGGTATTAATGCTGATGCTGCAAAACTATGACCATCGCCTGACCCTCCTACAGCCTCCGCTGACTTCATAGTTAGCTCAGACGCAGGAGGCATTTTGCCTGATTTAACTTCTTCACTCAATAGCTTAGGTGTTCTAACTGATACTTTAACCCATTCTCCCTCAACTCTACCAAGGTTAGGCAACACGGATTCAAAATTCATGAAACCTATAAGATACTTATCTTGAGCTACAATGCTTCGGTAACTTAGCATTGAGCAGAACGTCCCAATAGTTTTAGAGCCGAGACCTTTTAACAGGTCGTGGATGTGGAACCATTGAGTTACACCTTCAACTTTAAGCTTAGACTTAGAGAGAATACTAAACAGTTGGTTAAATCTAGTCTTCCTTTCTTCTTCAAGTTTTTCAGCCTCCGTAAACTCTATCCTCCTTGAAAGAAGATATTTAACAACTTTATATGGCCCCTCACGATAGTAGCCTACACTGCCAGTAACTGTTAGAATGGTTGAAAGCTTATTCCAAGGCTTATTAAAAATCCTTACAATATATGATTCTTCACGTCCTATTTTAACCTCTACGTCTCCAACATTTAGAGAATCTTCTAGAGGTATTCTATTCAACCCTGTTAGCGGGCCAGGTATCTCTGCTGAACCTACAACAGCCATCCATGCCGAATCTCTTATATCTGCGACCTCACGCATTAACAGATATGTTGCAGTTGAGCCACTAACATCTCTTTCACCACTAAAGCCATGTAGTTCAGGATTCAGGTTTACAACATGTGGACTATCTATCTTCATGGGGTCATGGTGGTCAAGTATGAGGGCTCTTGAGTTTGTGGCCTTACTTATCTCAGCGATTAGGTCTGCCCTCCCCGATCCAATATCTAGAAAGATATAGAATCTGCAGTCTGTAGAGTAGACGAGCTTGAGTATAGCTGGATGAATCTTCTCAATGCATATCAACCTATAGTTGAGTCCAATCTTATTCAAAGCAGAAGCAGATATACCTGCAGCACATAATCCATCAGCATCATTATGGAAAACCAGTCCGACAACCCCGCTATAATTACTTAACTCTCCAGCGATATCTTTAATCAATCTGAAATACTCTTCTCTCATCGCTCAAGATATTAATAGAATAAGAGATTAATAACTAATTATGGTTGATAGTAGCTTCTCTCGTTAATTATCAATGAAATTGAAATAGTTAGAAGAGTTCCTTGAATATCTTACTATCTAGTTCTTCTTAGGGATAGAATAAGATGAAGTATTTGTTATTGATACATTGGGAGTTCACGGGTAGCTGCACGTACAAATCGATTTACTATCTCTATCTTCTTTAAGAGAGCTCTAGCTAAGTCGGATATTGTTATTATCCCTACTAATACATTCTTCTCTATTACTGCAAGCCTCCTTATCTTCTTCTCAGCCATAATCTCAAGTGCTTCTTCTACGCTAGTGTCAGGTTCTACAGCTATTATAGGCTTAGACATGATCTCAGATGCTCTAGTTTTAAAAATATCTAAGCCCTTGGCTACAACCCTCCTAACTATATCCCTCTCAGTGATTATTCCAACAATCTTTCCATCTCTCTCTACAAAACATGCACCAACTCCTCTATCCATCATACTTTTAGAAACTTCAACAATGTCTGCATCCTCTCTTAAAGTTAAAGGATCGATAGACATAAACATTCTAACAGTAAACTCCTTTTCCGATTCTCCATTACTCATATCCTCAGAGTAACGAAATCTAGTAAATAAAGATTACAAAAAAGGGCCGTAGACAATCAAATTTATTATAGCTTAAATACTATTCAAGAATAGCTCAATTCTTAAACTATTTATTTTACGGGATACTTGATTATGTAGTGAATGGTAATGATAGGTCAGATTCAGCCTGCAACGCTTTTCCTCATGTTCTTCATATTAATATTCGTAATTATCATCTTATCTTCTTCTATAAAGATTGTTACAGAGTATGAAAGAGTAGTAATCTTTAGAGTTGGAAGGCTGAAAGGTGCTAGGGGTCCTGGACTAGTAATAATACTTCCAATAATTGATAGGAGGAGGACAATTGATTTAAGACTGCTTACGCTTGATGTACCAAAACAGAGGATAATCACTAGAGATAATGTTACTGTAGATGTTGATGCAGTCGTATACTTTAGAGTAAGCGACCCTATCGCTGCAGCAGTCAAGGTTAAGGATTATGTCATGGCCTCCAGTCTTTTAGCTCAAACCACTCTTAGAGATGTTATAGGTCAAGTAGAACTAGATGAACTGCTTAGTAAAAGAGAAGAATTAAGCAAGAGAGTGCAGGCAATCCTTGATGAATTAACTGAGGCTTGGGGTGTTAAAGTTTCAGCTGTAGCTATAAGAGATGTCATAATACCGGAGGTCATGCAGAGGGCCATGGCTAAACAAGCTGAAGCTGAAAGAGAGAGGAGAAGTAGAGTGATAATGGCTGAAGGTGAGCTGGAAGCTGCTAAGAAGATGGCTGAAGCAGCAGAATACTATGCTAGGAGCCCTATAGCGTTAAGATTAAGAGAACTCCAGACTTGGAGTGAGATAGCTAGAGAAAAGAATATGATTGTTGTAACTGAGAGTACATCATCTCAGCTTGGAACACTTCTTGGAGTAGTAAAAAGTGAAAAGAAAGAATGAAGAAAATCTACCATCTGATCATGCTTACACTATTTTTGCTAATTCTACCAATATACTATCCAAGTATAGAAGGTGAACAGGTTAAGGTAGCTTGGCTAAAGATTGAAGGATACATCTCTCCCGCAACTGTTGAGTATATCAAAATAAACCTAGTTGAGAACGTCCAAGATTACGAAATATTCCTTATTACGCTCGATACATTGGGAGGGCAGGCAGACGCTACATTAGAGATCATCAAATTAATCCAAGCTTCTGAAAAGCCTGTTATCTGCCTAGTCTACCCTGAAGGTGCAGATGCTATGTCTGCGGGAACATACATTCTGATGGCATGTAGAATTGCAGGCATGGCCCCCTATACACAGATTGGTGCAGGTCAGCCAGTCGTAGAAGGCGTCCCAAGCAATGATACTAAACTCATCAATTTCCTATCTGAAAAGATTGCATCTCTAGCAAAGATGAATAATAGAAATGAAACAGCTGCGAGATTGTTTGTAACAAAGAATCTAGTTCTAGGGCCTGAAGAAGCATTAAAAAATAATGTAATAGAAGTTGTAGCTAGAAGTCCTAGAGAATTCTTGGAGAAAATAGATGGATGGGAGATAACGATTAGAGACGGAGTAGTTAAGTTGAATACAAGAGGTAGCATGCTTATAGAAGTTGATAAACCATTTAGAATAATCTTTATGGAGTTCTTTTCAAACCCCTTGATCTCATCTATTCTCCTAGGAGTCGGTATACTGGTTCTAATACTTGGCTTTACTTCACCAGGTTGGGGTGCGGAAGTAGCAGGGGGGATACTTATACTATTAGGATTAATAGGACATGGATTTGATGTAAACTTGATAGGCTTACTATTAGTAGGTATAGGTGGAGCGTTGTTAATGTATGAAGTGTTCTCACAAACATTTGGAGCAGCTGCTGTTGGAGGAATACTATCCTTGAGTATGGGTATAGTCTTAATGGCAGGTTCTCCACCTAGACAACAATTTGTATCCCAACTATGGTTTAATGAACTTATATCAACTGTTTCAATCGCTATGATAATTATCTCGATCTTCTTCGGTTTCTTAATCTATAAAGCTATAAAAACAATACGGAGTAAACCATACCTAGAAGAGATACCCGCCGAGTATGGTAGAGCAGTAGACTTGCTTACTCCTAGAGCGATAGGATATGTTAGACTTGGTGGAGAACTTTGGAAAGCTAGATCTGAGAAAGAAGTAAAACCTGGAGAGATGATAAGAGTTATCAAGAAGGTTGGAGATGTGCTACTGGTTGAGCCGGTAGAAGAAGAGAAGTGAAGATAATAGATGAACCCTTGTTAAGAGAGAAGATAAGAATATTCAGAGATAGAGTAGATGCTGCTGAGAAACTCGCTGAGAAATTATCAGAATATAAAGGTAGAAGGGATACAGTAGTCACAGCTATACCTTCAGGCGGAGTCCCAATAGGGTTAACTTTATCTAGAAAGCTTGACTTAGAGTTTAATCTTCTAATGGTTAGGAAGATTCATTTCCCCTGGAATCCAGAAGCAGGATTTGGAGCAGTAAGCTGGGATGGAAGATATATTCTCAACAATGAATTAGTCGAGGCAGCGCAGCTTACCCCTAACATTATTGCCAAGTGTATATCTAATGAACTGGATGAGATAAGGCATCGCATCAGAGAATGGGGGTTAAGAGACTATAACATAGATGTCGAGGATAAGATCATCATAATTACAGATGACGGGTTAGCGTCTGGATATACAATGTCTGTAGCAGTAGAGGCCGTGAAGAAAAGAAGAACTAAACAAGTAATAGTAGCTGTTCCGACAGGGTCGCTTGAAGCATTAAAAATGCTGTATGATGAGGTAGACAGGATATTTTGCTTAAACATAAGGTCGAGTAGAATTTTCGCAGTTGCTGATGCTTACATTGAGTGGAGAGATATATCAGATGATGAAGTCAGAAACCTATTAGCGGAATACAACTACGCAGGGAGATTGAGATAATTCATATATAAGCTGGAAGCTTCTACTTACCGATGGTTATGGAGTATAGGAGATTAGGGAAGACAGAAGTATACATGCCGGTGATTGGGTTCGGAACATGGGAGATAGGTGGAAGATTTACTCCTGACTATTCAGTAGATAAGCAAGCGATAGAGATAATTAGGCTTGCAATTAATAAAGGTATGACATTTATAGATACTGCAGAAGTGTATGGAGCAGGACATTCTGAAGAAATCGTGGGAGAAGCTATTAAAGAATTCAATAGAGAAGATATATTCATAGCTACAAAGGTTTGGAGCTCTAATCTTAGATATAATGATGTATTGAAAGCAATGGAGGGTAGCTTGAAGAGACTGAAGATAGAATATGTTGACCTATACCAGATTCATTGGCCTAATCCAGGTATACCTTTAAGAGAGACGATGAAAGCTATGGAGAAGTTAGTAATAGATGGAAAGACAAGATTCATAGGAGTAAGTAACTTCTCTGTTGGAGATCTTGAGGAAGCAATATCATATCTTTCACATACAGATATAGTATCAAACCAAGTCCTCTACAACGTTATCGACAGGGGAATCGAAGATAGAATCTTACCATTCTGTAGAGAGAACAATATTACAGTTATAGCATATAGACCCTTATCTAAAGGTCTAGTAGCCCAAGAACCATATAAGAGCAAGTTAGAGAGTATTGGAAGAAAATATGGTAAGACGGCAATACAAGTAGCTATTAACTGGGTGATTAGACATGATAACGTTGTAGCGATACCTAGAACATTGAATCCACAGCATCTAGAAGAGATATTAGGCTCAATAGGTTGGAGAATGAGTAGAGAAGATTATGAAGAAATATCAAGATTAGTTTAAAGGTCAGACTGTCCCATAATCTTCATCTATCAGAGGACTGATAACACATCATCCCTATACTGTATTATATATTATCTATATTATATACTGTTCTCAGTGTAGAATGAAGAGTAAATTAACGTAGGGCTTCAGAGCTTTCGACCTTCATCATTAAATCTGGCAGCCAGGATTCATCATCGCCCTAAACAAAAACAGTAATCGGGCTAATAACTATTTACGGTTAAATGCTTAAAGTTGATTATTAACTCATGGTTAGTTAATAAGATAAATGTAAGTGTCTTAAATGAGAAGGCTGTTGACCTAGAATATAGATTGACGGCTAGAAGATCACCTATCGGTATCATCATGAATTCTTGACGTAGCTGGATTAATGTTCTATAAAGTTCTCTTCATTTTCTAAGAATAGAATTCTGCTATCTTCATGCTACTCGATATTATTACTTATTATTGCATGTTTTATACATTCTGAATTTAGGATTTCTGACATCGTCTAGATACACTTTGCTTATCAATTGTTTAAAGTTATTGTATAGATTTGACGGTGTCTACGATTAACCTCTTTCCATACTCGACTATCTCTCTCAATCTTTTTTCAGTGACTGCTTCTGCAGACATTTTTATCTGAGGCATAGTATTAGAGGGTCTGATAAGCATCCATCCATCCTTGAAGTATGCTTTTACACCATCTAGTCTACTTAACTCTAATCCTTCATCGGATAGTTTTTTAGCAATCATCTCTACCACTCTTCCTTTTATCTCATCTGGACAATCGAATACCATTATGGGCGTTGATGGGTAGACGGGTATAGTATCAACTATCTCTGAGAGCTTCTTAGTTGTCTTAGATAATATCTCTATCATTCTCAAGACTGCATAGATAGCATCATCGAATCCCCATAACTCTGAAAAATATAAATGATTACTCTTCTCTCCTCCTATAATTGCTCCAAGCCGTCTAACTTCTTTTAATATATATGCTCTACCAACTCTAGACTCTACCGGCTCACATCCACTCTCTAATATTACTTGCCTAAGAGCTGAGCTACAATTAAGGTCGTAGACTATCTTTCCCTTCTTTTCCAAATGTTTAACATATACTCCTAGGACTATGTCTCCAGATAGAATCCTGCCTTTATCATCTATGAATACTGCTCTATCACCATCACCATCAAATCCAACTCCAAACTCGACATTATTTTTTCTTACAAGCTCTTGAAGTTCTCTCAATGTTTCTTCAGTTGGCTCAGGTAGATGACCTGGAAATAAACCATCAGGCTCAGCATTTAATCCAATAACTTCTATGCCGAGAAGCTTTGCAATCTTTGGGAAAACCGTAGCCGTGGCCCCGTTAGAATAGTCTACAGCTATCCTCATCTTCTTCTCAATCTTTACCTTAGAGAGTAGGAACTCTACATAGTCAGGTATCAGTTCTCTACTTGTTTCAACCCCACTTCTTTCTGATACTTTCCATCTACCTTCTAAGACAGTCTTTTTTAATTCTTCCATTCCAGCCCCTTCAGAGATTGTGTCACCTTCTGCTGTAATCAGCTTCATCCCATTCCATTCTGGAGGATTATGGCTTGCAGTAATTTGTATCCCACCATGCATCCTCCACCAGACTACTCCAAAGTAATTTACAGGTGTTGGGACTATCCCTATATTCACTACGTTACATCCACCTTCTCTCAATCCTTCCGAGATACTCTTCATAAGCTTCTCCCCACTTAATCTAACATCACGACCAAGCAATACATCACCAAAGTTATCGATCATGCTTGCATATGATAATGCTATAGCTTTGGCGAGCTCGTCTGTTAAATCTACTCTATATATGCCTCTAACATCATAGGCTCTGAAGACATGTGATGGAAATACATTGGTATTACTCAAGTATCGGATCCCCTAAAAAGTTATAGGATTAGCTGGTAATTATACATACCTCTTAAGCATCTACATGTATTACCCTCAAATTAGAGTTCTATTATTCAACTGAAAAACTAAATTAGTCGGATTTCAAGAGTATTATTAAGTGATTGAGAATGGCGAGAGAGAGAATCATAGTCGAATCAAAGGTTAGAGAATTGTTGCCTGAAGGATTAAGGTTAGCTTCTGATGCTCTTGATGGACTAGACTCCGTTGTTAAGGAGATAATAAAGAAAGCTGTTCAAAGATGTCAGGCAAATGGAAGAAAAACAATAATAAAAGAAGACTTCTAAGATACTTCTAAATACACTCTACTTATTTCTTTTTCCTACTCTACAATAGCTATAAATCTCTCTTTTAGCTTTTCTAGTACTTTTGATAATGTTGTATACTCCATCTCTTCTAGTTCAACTCTAGCAGGCATAATCTCACCCATACTTCTCATATAGAATGCTATCTTAGTGGCCAATTCTCTACTGTAATCCCATACAGCATCATCAAAGAGATCAACAGGCTCACTATCATCTACTCCAACTAGCATTCCATTTGATATCTGCCAACCCATAGCGATCACCCTGGGCGGACCATCAAAATAACTAATAATATTCTGTTTCTTCTTGAAACTTACAGGCATTAATGGTCCATAATGGCTTCCCCTCATCCAGCCTGAGACGAGATGCGGGATAGCGAACGCTGAAAGTATCTCTCCTACAGCTGGAAATCCTGATTGAGCTCTAACAATAAGGACAGGATCATCTTTTCCAACATATTTTCCTGCAATATACGATAATCTAGTAGTAGATGCTGATGCTGCAGGCTCGTTATCTCTCGCTCTATAGACTCTTGAGATCACATACCTGTTTATCGTACCTATTAAGCTGAGTAGATCATATGTTTCTTCAGGAGTTTTCAATCTAACTATCCTTCCTTCTATCAAGTCCATTACTTCGAATATAAATCCATCATGTAGGATAGGGTCGATAACGAGTCCAGCAGTATTAAATGGATCTGCAAATATTCTATACAAGATTAGATTCCAGGCTGCTGGGCTAGTCTTATCAGCGGCAAAGACTACTATAGGGTCTGAACCTCTCTCCTCAAATTCTAATTCTGCAACTCCTGGTCCCATACCTTTAACATTTCCACTGAAAGCATCTTTGAGTAGATCTTGTCCAGCTGCATAAAGTTTAAGAGGTCTGCTAATCTTCTCCGTAATTTCCTTGAAGACATCCCATGCAAGTTTATGAACTTCGGGGTTGTCCTCTCCTTTATCATGCGTCATTACTAAACCGATATCATCTCCTACAGAGTATACATAATAGCTTTTAATTATTCTAGAATCTCTAGCTTCAGAAAGCTTCTTTCTCGCATACTCTATCATCTCTTCAGCTGGGCAGGTATGTCCGGCTACAGAACCAACATCTGCTTTTATAACCGAGACTGTTGTCTTAACCATTTAATCTCAATTATATTATTAAACTCCTCATGAATATTCTTTTATAACTCATATTGAAGATGTTATTTTAAGATAAGTTTTAATTATGGTCTCTGATCATGTACATTTTAGGGAATTGGAATATGTCAGGTGAGAAATCTAGTACAACTGCTAGAATCTCTTTACTCAAACTTAGGCTATCAATGATAGGTGTATGGGCATTAGTTACGGCGTTGGCGACACTTGTACTTGTAGCAGTCTTAACAGCCTTAGGAATACCTTTCTTCGGACTTTACGGAATCCTTGGATTCGTAGTATTTTTCCATTTCTTCCAGTGGCTCATAGGACCATACATTATCAACGGAATCTACCGAGTTAGAGAAGTAAGGAAAGAAGAGTATCCATGGCTTCATGAAGTTGTAGATAGACTATCTAGAAAAAGTGGGATGAATAAGCCTCCTAAACTAATGATCGCAGAGATAGACATACCTAATGCATTCGCTTATGGCAGCCCACTAACTGGAAACATGGTTGCAGTTACTAGAGGTCTTCTAAAGAGTCTAGATCAAGAAGAAGTTGAAGCAGTAGTAGGACATGAGATAGGTCACTTAAAACATAGGGACGTAATAGTAATGATGATGATAAGCATAATTCCAGCGATAATATACTACATAGGATATACTTTATATCTCTCTGGATGGTTTGGAGGAGCTAGCCGAGAAAGAGGAAACGCGGGAGCAGTAGCATTACTTCTAGGTCTAGGCCTAATTGTTCTAAGCTTCATCTTTAACTTGTTTGTCTTCTACATGAGTAGACTCAGAGAATATTATGCAGATGCATATTCAAGTAGAGTAGCAAATGATGGTGCTAGGAATCTTCAGAGAGCACTTGTAAGAATAATGACGTCCTCGGGAAGGATTAGTAGAATGACTAGAGAAAAATACGAACAGTTTAAGGCGTTTTTCATATCAGATCCAGAAGTTGAAATTAAAGCATATAAAGGAGACATAGATAGACTTGTCGAGGAGGTTAAGAACCAGAAACCAAGTATCTTCGGAGAAATATTCAGTACTCATCCTCATCCTGCGAAACGATTAAAATTCCTTGACCAATTTATCTCATAGGGTCAAGTAAAGGTTAAAATATATTAAGATAGGTTGATGAGTAATAAGGGACTGAGATGAGTGTAGTAAAGATACTTGAAGGTTTGAAGCTTACAAGATTTCACTACATCTTGCTAACGATATCGTCTTTAGTTTATGGATTAGCTGCGATGAATGTAATGTTAATAGGGGCTCTGCTTCCAAGCATTACCGCTGAGTGGAAGCTTTCTCCAATAGAAGCTGGTATACTACTTAGTTTCGGATATCTTGGAATGTTCTTTGGAGCAATATCAAGTGGTTTAATCTCTGATAGAATTGGAAGAAAATATACAATGATTTTAATGATATTGATAGGTTCAGTATTTACAGGATTATGTGGAATTGCATGGAACTATTCTAGCATGGCAGTATTTAGAATAATTGCAGGTTTTGGACTAGGTGGAACTCTCCCTATCCCAGCCGTGTATATGTCTGAGTATCCTCCTGCAAGATACCGTGGCAGATTCGTTGGAATAGTTGAAACAGCATGGGTGTATGGTGTAATCTTATCCATAGTTCTTGCAAGAATTATTATGCCTCAAGTAGGCTGGAGAAGCGTTTTCACAACCTCATATATACCATTAATACTAATACCTATCATACTATACTATGCTCCAGAATCTCTAAGATTTCTTGAGAAGAAGAAAAATATAGATGAGATAAAGAATATCTTGAGAAAACATAGACTAGTCGAGGAACCTGAAAAACTAGCTATAGATGTGGAGAGAGAAGAGAAAGCACCGTTGACCACGATATTCTACGGAAAATACTTGAAGAGGACTATTGTTTTATGGATACTTTGGGCTGTACTAGTCTATACATATCATGGAATCTTTATATGGCTTCCATCAATATATGCTTCACTTTTCAGATACGAAGTTGTGAGAAGCTTAGAATGGGTCTTAATAATAACGTTAGTTCAGGTTCCAGGATACTATAGTGCAGCTTTAATTCTTGATAAAATAGGTAGAAAAGGAGTTCTAGTATCATACCTAGCAATTGCAGGGGTGGGATGTATACTGCTAGCTTCTACAACGCAGCTAGACCTTATACTTATTTACAGTGGAATTATCTCGTTCTTTAACCTAGGTGCATGGGCTGGACTATATACTTATACTCCTGAACTTTATCCTACAAAGCTTAGAGGTACAGGCACAGGTGTTGCTGCAAGCATTGGGAGGCTTGCTGGGATACTTGCACCATCTGTTACTGGCTACCTATTTGAAGTTAGCGGTGGGGCCCTTCTTCCAGCCTTTACCGTATTTGCTCTAACACATATAGCAGCTGCGCTATCTACAATGGTGCTGGGAGAAGAGACTAAAGGAAGAATATTAGAAGATATATCGGAGTAACTTCATAGTTCTTGTTTGATTCTTGAGACGCCCTTGCTATCTTTGTAAATTGTTATTATGTTGTCGGCTTCTTCGAGACCATAACCATGATGTGTAACAATTATTGTCTGCCTCATATATTGTCCTAAACTTGACAGATGATTTAATAAAAGTTGGAGATTTTCTTGATCAACCCCATATGTCGGCTCATCTAAAATCATTAAATGTCTAAAATTAATAAAGTGTAATATCGATAACCTTAGGGCTAAGGCAATCAATGTTTGATGTCCTCCACCAATCCTAGTCGCAGGTATAGGTTCAGCTAAGCCTAATGGATGAACATTTACCAGATAGGTTTGAGGATCTATGATTATTGAATAGTAGAATCCTTGATCAGTAATTGAGTTAAGTATATCGAGTGTTCTAGATGCTAATATTTTTAAGATAGCTTCTCTCTTCTTTTCTAATATTTCCTGGATCTTATCTCTTAAACTACTCGCAATGCCTGCCGCTTTAGCTCTTCTTTCTAATTCACTCAATCTTGTTTTTTCTATCTCAAGCTTCTTTAATAGATCTTCTCTAATCTTAATCTTACTAGATAATTTAGTATCAAGTTCTTTAATCTTCTTTTTCTTTGCTTGAACAACCTCTTGAGATTGGATAAAATAGCTTAACTTCTCTAAGAGTTGCGGATCCCTAACATTTACGTCTATATTCAAGGATCTTAACATCGAGTCAACTTCAGCTTCAAGAACGTTGACCAACCTTGTAATGTTGCTCTCCCTACCTTCTAGTTCCTTAAATGTTTCGATCAATGCGTAGAGTCTTTCACGTCTTTCCCTATTTTCTCTCTCATCTTTCTTCTTATTTTCAAGTGTTTTCTTCAACGTACTCAATTCTTCTTCCGATTGATGTAGAATTTTCTCTAGGTTGGCTATCTCGTTTTCCTCCTGACTTATTATCTCGAACATCATGAGCATGTTTATAGTTTGTCTACAGGTAGGGCAGATACCGCTTCCTTCTTTTACTAATTTTTGATGTTGCTCTAAATGTTGTTTCAGATTTTTGATTTTACTAGATATAGAAGCATTTTCAGTAATCTTCTCATTTATTCTTTTCTCAAGTTCATGGATCTCATCTAACATCTTTCTTAGTTCATCTCTTATTCTTGCCTCCTCGTTTATTACTGAGTCAATCTTTTCAATAGCATATCTTGATAGAAGCTCTCTTTTAGTATTCCTAACTTCTAGTAACATGCTTCTCAGCTTTTCCAACTCTCGAATTTTTTGGAATAATATTGGAGTAGTAGGAGACTCTATAGATGTTAATTCTCTACGTATTTCTTCAATTTCCTTTGATATTGCTTGTATATCTTCTTCTACTTCTCTTAACCGTTCTTCATCTGAGGGAATAATATACATAACTAGGTTTCTATATTCTGTCTCGACATCTACCCCGTTTATTCTCGATAACTTCTTTCTTACTTGATCAAGCTGTTCAGAGAATTCTTGAAGTAAACTTATCCCTAATACAGTATCCATCTCTTCTTTCTTCGGCTCAAGGATCTCCAATATCTTTCCCTGCTTAGAGTATACTATCCAGTTGAACGACCTATAACCTATCCCAAGTAATGAGCTGACCTTTTTCCTTAAATCTTCTAGGCTCTCAACTTGAACTTCTTTTCCATCTATTAAGAATCTAGCGTTAGCTGAGTAGACTTTACCTTGTCTTATCTCAAGTCTTCTAGATATTTCAATTCTTGAATTGTTCTTAGGACTTCGGAATCTTAAGTAGACGTCTGCATCTTTAACTGAGGGTCTACGAGATACGAGTAGCTTATTTTCTATTCCTGGTACTGTCCCAAATAATCCATATAATATGCTATCTAGTAGCGAAGTCTTGCCAGCTGAATTTCTTCCTGTGATAAGGTTTAAGCCTTCAGTAAATTTAACTTCTGCATCTTCATAGCCTTCAAAATTTTTTAAACGTAATTCTTCAATCATGTATTTTTAACCACGTATTGAAAGGTATAATTTTGATATACCGGATATATTGATTTCTTTTTCATCGTGAAATCGTGAATAGATAGAGAATTTTTAATAATCATTTCTTGAGTCCCCCACTTTATTTAGTAATATCTTAGCCCATTTCTCGACAAAGACCGACCTATCGGAATCTTTTAAGAGTCCTGTTTTCTCGCTTGCTTTCTCTTCTAATGTTAATGTTGTTTCTTCAATTAATTCTATTACATTAGGTTCTTGACCAAGCTCTTTAAATAAGTCTCTAACCAGGTCTTCCTTAGATATCGGCATCGCTCTTTCTAGTTCTTCTCTAATCAACGGTTGAATATCTTCTTCTATTTCTAAGTACAATAGATTGGGATTATCCTCCCTAATTTTTCTAAGTTCTTCTTCTGTGAATATCTTTGAAAAGAT
>ASPF01000010.1 GCA_000405685.1 Candidatus Geocrenenecus sp. JGI 0000106-J15
ATCAGCTGAAACAATATTTATAGGTTTCCAAGTCTTCTGGATCCTCCAAGTCCCAAAGATATGCTTTCTCGATAAATCTATAACATCCTCAGACATGTCTGACAATTATACTTGAGAGTAAATAACCTTTTTGTTGAAAAGTTAAATTTATTGGATACCATAAGAAATTGTTTTACGAAATGGACTGACAGAGTTGATTCATGTATGGGATTTGATAACTTAAAACTCTTCATGAATAGATTAGAAGATTTAGGAGTGAAAACATACTTATGCCATAGCATAGAGGACTTACTTCAACAAATAAATAGTTTAATTAAGGGAGTAAAAACTCAGATACTCATAACTGGCTCTGAGACGGAGCATAAAAAACAGTTAATTGAAAAATTAAAGAAGGATAACCAGAATATACGAGTTATAAGCGCAGACTCTACTACTCCAGTTTATGATGTAGAGTTGTCTATAGGCTTCCCAGAGCTGGCTCTCGCTAATACAGGTACCGTTATCTATAGAGCCTCCTCAGGCATAGAAGAAGCATCAATCTACTTTCCAGAAATACACATCTCGATAATATCAAAAAATAAGATATTATATGATATCGATGATATAGAGAACTACATTGATAATTTTCTAAGAAAAGGCGAATCTCTCTATTTTGTAACTGGTCCAAGTAGTACTGCAGACATAGAAGGTGAGATAGTTAGAGGTGTTCATGGCCCAAGGACATTCTATGTCTTCATAATGGATGGTGAATCAAAATGAGCTTAGAAAAACAAGTACTCGAGAAGCTATCTCTCTTCAAAGATAACTGGCCTATGCTGAAGAATAATCTAAGGATTAGGGAAAGAAAAGATAAGATTATCTCAGAGATTAGCTTAGAGCTTCTAAAAGAAGTTAGAAAGATCAAGGAAGAATCCATAGAGAACTTGGAACAGAACATCGAACGTTTGAGAAGAGCACTCGAGGAGAGAGGCGCTGAATTAAAGATTGCTAGAGATGGTTTAGAAGCCTCAAAAATGGTCCTAGAAGTCTGTAAACAGTATGGGGTCAAACTCGTCGTCAAGTCTAAGTCTCTAACAACAGAAGAGATAGAGTTAAACAAGGTTCTAGAATCAGAGAATATAAAAGTTATCGAGACAGACCTAGGAGAGAGAATAGTCCAACTTGCGGGACAGAAGCCTTCACATATTCTCGGTCCAGCATTCCATATGACGAGGAAAGAAGTAGCAGAAATATTTACAGAATATTATGGTAGACCAATTCCTCCAGATCCTCAACAGATAGTCTTAGAAGTTAGAAGAGAATTTAGAGAAAATTATCAGAAAGCTGGGATGGCTATTACTGGAGCAAACTTTATCATTGCAGATAATGGAGCCATGGTCTTAGTAACTAATGAGGGAAACGATAGATTAGCCTTAGCCTTCGCTCCAATCCACGTGGTTATAGCAGGCGTAGAAAAGATTCTATCCTCAACTAGAGATGTACTAAAGATTTTGAAGATACTACCTAGAAATGCTACTGGTCAACGTTTAAGCACATATGTATCCTTCCATCTTCCAACGATGACTTCATATCCTAGGGAGGCTAGACTGAACGCTCGTAAAACAATCTATATTCTTATCGATAATGGAAGGATGAAGGCTCGTCAAGATGAAGAAATTAAAGAAATACTCTACTGTATTAGGTGTGCTTCTTGTCTACAGGTTTGTCCACCATATAATATGGTTGGAGGCCATGTCTTCGGATACATATATAGTGGTCCTATGGGGATACCTTGGACAATGATAACTCATGGACTTGAGAAGACTTACTTCTCCCAACTCTGTAATACATGTGGATTATGTAGAGAAGCATGCCCACTTGATATAAACCTCCCATACATAAACTCTATAGTAAAAGAAAGATATGGTAAAAGATTTGGTTATCCAGCTCTAAATAAAATATTGAAAAGATATGAATCATTAATCACATTAGCAAGCAGGACTCCGAAACTATCTAATAAATTGCTAAACTCTAATTCTGCTAGAAAAATCATAGAGAAGTTTATAGGAATAGATTCAAGGAGACCTTTACCTAGATTTTTAGAGAAGAATCTAGGAGAAATCTTTACTGAGCTAGGTTCACCTGAGAAAGGTAACGTGATATTATTTACAGATTCATTAATCTATTACATGTATCCAGACTGGGCGGTTAAAGCAGCGAAGATTCTATCATCTCTAGGTTATAGAGTTATTATACCATCTTTGAAGAGTTGTGGAATGCCTCTCATCCAGTATGGTTTCATGGATGATGCAAGAAGAATAGCAGAATATAATGTTGAATGTCTCTACAACCTAATTAAGCAAGGCTACGTTGTAGTCTCCCTAGAACCCACAGCTCAAGAATGTTTAACAAACTATTATCCTAAGCTTTTAGAAACTGAAAAAGCTAGAACAGTCGCTGAGAATAGTTATGGATACTTCGAGTTCTTGAAGAAGATAGGCTGGAGAGATGTTAGAAGAATACTAAAGAGTATAGAAGGAGTACATGTTACATATCATCTACCATGCCATTCAAGAGCTAGAGATGGAAGCATAGTTGTAAAAGAATTTCTTGAAGCCCTGGGTGCAAAAGTGTACTTTAAGAGACTTGGATGCTGTGGGCTTGCGGGAACATGGGGGATGAAGAAGAATGGACATGGCTATGACATCAGTATAGAGATTGGTAGATACCTAGTAGGAGAATATGAAAAACTAGGTGGAGAATTTATCGTAACAGAATGCAGTATATGTCTTCAACAATTCCAACATGTATCTACCTTGCCAATCCGACATCCTCTTCAACTAGTACAACTAGCATCTATTGAATAAAAAGGAGATTTCTCATAGTAAAGATTGAAATCAACCCAAGATAGTAAGTATATAGATGGGTAAGATGGGGAAGTATGGCCGTGGAGATAATGGTGAGACATATCTCTTAACCGGTGAGAAGGTTTGGAAAGATGATCCAAGACTTGAAGTATTAGGCAGTCTCGATGAGCTCTCTTCAATCATCGGTTTAGCAAAATCAATTATCGATGAAGAAGATGTCTGTAAGATTCTAGAGACAATTCAAGAACACTTATTCAGTATAGGTTATAAAATTCAGTTGGAGGGAAAAGATTTAGAAGATAATAATGAAGAGATTAAGAATTCGCTGGAGGACTTAGAGTCTTGGGTTAGGGATTACGAATCTGAATTACCTGTTCTTAAAAAATTCATATTTCCAGGAGGAGATGAATCTGCAGCGATACTCCATGTTGCAAGAGCTATAGCTAGAAGAGTAGAACGTAGAATAATAACCCTATCTAAGGAGAAGCCTATCCAATCAGAGATCTTGGCCTACATAAATAGACTATCAACACTATTATTTCTATTGGCTAGATACATGAACTTTAAGAGAGGTTTTAAGGAGAAAGAATGGAGTCGAGAAATCTAAATAAGAAAGATAAAGCTGACGTCAACCTTGGTCCGACTACTAGGCTGGATGTTTAAGATCGAATGATTAGTAAAACTCTTTTAATCTCTCTTGACAGTTAATAAACAGATGGAAGAAGAATGTAGAAGACTGATGAACAGGATCCTAAAGGCGGTCCCAGGGTTAACTCTGGAAGAATTAAAAGCATTAATAGATGAGAAAGTTAAAGCTCATCCATATCTGAATAAAGTAGGTGCGATTCTACTAGTAGCTGAAGAGCTGAATGTCTTAGAATCTAGAGAAGAAGTTTCAGAAGAAGTTATAGAAGAGTTAGCATATGCTAGAATAGGAGACCTAGTTCCAGGGCTTAGTAGTGTATATGTTAGAGGGGTAGTCTATGCAGTCGTCGGACCTAGAACTGCTGGAGAACATAGACTGCTTAGATTAAAGATAGGTGATAAGTCTGGAGTAGCTGAAGTTTACATATGGAATGAGAAGATAGATGAGCTAAGTAAGCTCTCAATAAAGACTGGTGATAACATAGCTGTCATAAACGCATATACGAAAGAAAGGATTGAAACAGGGACTGTAGAGATTCATTTAGGTAGAAACAGCATTGTGAAAAAGCTACCACAAGATCCAGCTCAACCCCAACCTTACTCATTCTATAAAACTCTAACACAGGCGCTAGAGGAAGGCGACGGAGTCTACGACATAAGAGCATACTTGATATCAATAAGTGAAGAGAGGAAGCTAGCTACTAGATATGGAGAAGCCTCCATTATTGAGATAACTCTATCTGATGGATCTAGCCTGGCAAAGCTGACTATATGGAGGGATATGGTCGACCAGTTTAAGAATCTCTCACCAGGCGTGGAGATATTTATTACAGATGTTAGATTGGAAGATAATCGGTTACATCTAACTTCTAGAAGTAGTCTATCAATGATTCATGAGGTAGGATTAGAGAAGATTAGAGAGATTAAGAATAAGCTAAGTGAGAAGAAGATTGTAAGAATAATTGATCTCGAAGCTCAGCAAAACTATATTATAATAACAGTTACAGATGGTGTGAAGATAATTCGATTAACATGCCGTGAAGAATTAGATTTGAAGCCTGGAGAATATATTGAAGTATACGGTGTGATTGATGAGGCGTGGGCTTCTAAGAGGATGATAATAGACAGGGAAATGCTGAAGAAGATTGAGAATCCTACAGTAGAAATACCTATACCTAGTAAATTAGTCACTTTAAGAGATATAGCCGAAAAAAAGATACTGACGGGAGAAGACGCTGTTGTTGAAGGAATACTATATACAAAAACGAATATCGTAAACGTTGAGACAAGATATGGGATTGCAGAAAAGATCTTATTCTGGCTTAAGGATGGGGAGGTAGCAGTACAAGGAGTAGCCTGGAGGTCTAAGGCAGAAGAGGTTTCAATGATACCTGAAGGAACTAGAATAAGGATAAAATGGGTGAACATAAAGCAAAACATTTTCGGAGAACCAGAAATACATCTGAGCTCATACTCTAAGATAGAAGTAATATAACATTGTTTTTTCGAAATTATATATAATTCAACAGCTAACTAGTGATCGGTCGATGTTGCTATCCTAAATGATCGGTTTGATATTCGTATTAGTATGTAGATCGGTTTTTATGATTCCTAATAAGTTTAATCTTTTAATAATTTAAGAGAGTTAGTTAAATACTGATTAAACATATATTAACTGTGGTAGCAATATTGAAAAAATCATTTATAACTTCCTATGAATTAAGTCTAATAAAATTTTCCGATAATCAATACACTAAAGTAAGCATGATAGATCATACTCGGAATATAGGTATACAAGAACTGAAACAGCTCTCCATATCTCTCCGTAAACTTGAATTCGAGAGGCTGTCCAGCTTTGAACCCGACTTCTACTCATGTATGCAAGTTTTCTCAAGAAGAGGTATTGGATATGGATGCTGATGTCCTAGTATTAGGAGGCGGGGTTGGAGGGATTACAGCCGCCTTAGAAATTGCAGAGAAAGGATTTACTGTCTGCTTAGTTGAGAAAGAACCATCTATAGGTGGACGTATGGCTCAGCTGGACAAGACTTTTCCCACTCTTGACTGTTCTATCTGTATACTCGGTCCGAAAATGGTTGAAGCCTCTATGCACCCTAACATAAAACTATTAGCATATTCTGAAGTTAAAGAAGTTAAACGTGACAATGAAGGATATAGGTTTACTGTTAAAATAGTTAAGAAGCCTCGATACGTAGATGAGAATAAATGTACTGGATGCCGTAGATGCGAAGAAAAGTGTCCAGTAAAAGTCGCAAGCGAATTTAATGAAGGTATAGGTTTAAGGAAAGCCATCTATATTCCCTTCCCCCAAGCTGTGCCAAGGGTTGCAACAATAGATAGGGAGCGCTGCCTCTACTTTACTAAAGGTATCTGTAGAGTATGTGAGAAGATCTGTCCCTCAGAAGCAGTTAATTTTGAACAAGAACCTGAAGAGATTACTCTAAACGTACATTCTATAATCATTTCTACAGGTTTCAATCTTCTAGATCCATCTATCTTACCACAATATGGATATGGAAGATATCCAGATGTTCTGACTTCACTTCAGTATGAGCGGTTAATGAATGCAGCTGGACCTACAGGTGGAGAGATTGTTAGACCTTCAGATAGAAAACATCCTAAAAGAATTGCGATTATACAATGTGTAGGTTCAAGGAATGTGAAAGTAAAAGATTACTGTTCTCAAATCTGCTGTATGTATGCTACCAAACAGGCTATAGTTACAAAGGAGCATGATCCAAACATAGACGTAGTAATCTTTTACAAAGACATCAATGCTTCTGGCAAGGGTCACGAAGAACTTGTTAGAAGAGCTGTAGAAGAGTACGGCGTTAAATATATTAAAGGACTGCCGAGCGAAGTTTTATGGGATGATAAGAACGGCAAGTTATTCATCAGGTATATGGATCTCCCAAGCGGAGAGATGAAATGGCTAGATATAGACCTCGTAGTGTTATCTCCAGCAGTAACTCCAAGAGATGACCTCAAAAAAATTGCAGAGACATTTGGATTAGAACTAAATGAATATGGATTCATCAGGTCTATAGATGAAACCCTAGTCAATACAAATATACCGGGAATCTATGTTTGCGGCGCATGTGAAGGTCCCAAAGACATCTCTCATACTGTTATGCAAGCTTTAGCAGCAGCTGCTCAAGCATCAGAGAGAATATTAAGTTTAAGGAAAGAGAAGATTCTGATAAGAAGTCAACCAGTAGTTAACGCTATAGAAGAGACAGGTGGAGAACCTAGGATAGGGATCTTCGTATGCCATTGTGGACTAAATATTGCAGCAGTAGTAGATGTAAAGGAGGTTGTAAGAGATGTGGCGAACATACCTGACGTAGTGTATGCTACAGATTTAACGTTTGCATGCTCGAAAGATGGGGTAGAAGCTATCAAGGAAGCTATTAAGAAGCAGAATCTTAATAGAGTAATAGTAGCTTCATGCACTCCAAGCACTCATGAGCCGTTATTTAGAAAAATATGTGAAGAAGCAGGATTGAATCCATATCTATTTGAAATGGTAAACATTAGAGAGCATGTCTCATGGGTTCATAGAACATATCCTCGTATAGCAACTGATAAAGCAAAAGAACTCATTAGGATGGCTGTGGCGAGAGCTAGACTTCTACAACCACTTAGGAGAACTGAAGTAGAAGTCACTCCATCTACATTAATTATCGGTGGAAGTATCAGTGGATTAGTTGCAGCTAAAACATTATCAAAAGCTGGGTTTAAGGTCTACCTTGTCGAGTCAGGAGATAAACTAGGAAATGACTTAGATTTTTATAGGTACGATAACACGGAGGCAAAATGGATATCAGAGCTAATCAATTCTATAAACTATGATAGAAACATAGAAGTATATTTATCGTCTAAAATAGAAGAAGTTAAAGGATCTATCGGAGAATTTAAAGTAAAAATTATTAGAGATGGTAACATAGAGGACGTCACTATTGGAACAATTATCGTTGCGTTGACCCCAGAGGAATTTAAACCAGATGGAATCTATGGGCATGGAAGAAATAGAAACATTATTACTATACCAGAGCTTAGGAGAGGAAGTCATATAATAAATAATGGAGAAAATATGGCGTTTATTTTATGTGCAGGTGCAAGAGAGAGATCAGGTAGAGTATTCTGTTCAGCTATATGCTGTGAAGAAGCATTAAAGGAGATGATAGAAATAAAAGAGAAAAACCCGGAAGTAAATATATATGCATTATATCGTGATTTAAGATTACCTCTCAACGGGGAGAAGCTATACCGTCAAGCACGTGAAGCTGGAATAGAATTCATAAGATACGATATAGATAGACCGCTGGAAATATCTGAAAAAGATGGAACTTTACTCTTAAATGTCTATGAAAGTTCATCAAATATAGAGTTTGAGATTCCAATAGATAAAGTCATACTTGCAACACCAATACTTCCTTCAAGAGAAAATCGTGAGCTGTCGGCAATCTTAAAAGTACCGCTTAACATTTACGGATTTTATCTTGAAGCTCATCCAAAACTCAGACCTCTAGATTTCTCTGTTGATGGAATATATCTTTGCGGAGCTTCTTACTACCCCCAAAGACTGCATGAAAGCGTCCTTCAAGGATTAGGAGCCGCATCTCGTGCTCTTACACCAATGATACGTGGTAAAGTTTCCGTAGAACCAGTTATAGCTCAGGTGGAACAAAATCTTTGCACAGGCTGCGGTAGATGTCATGATGTTTGTGAATTCGGTGCAATCAAGCTTGAGGTGGCTTCTGAAGATAGATTGATAGCTATTGTTGATCCCAAGTTATGTAAAGGATGCGGGTCGTGTTCAGTTGAGTGCCCTGCAAAAGCTATCACGATACATCACTTTAGAGATAACCAGATACTAGCAATGATTGAAGCTGCCTTCGAAAAACCATCACCAAGGGATAGACCTAAGATCCTAGCTTTCTTCTGTAATTGGTGTGGTTATGCTGCTGCTGATATGGCGGGTATAAGTAGATACGAGTATCCTCCGACCGTCGAGATTATACGTGTAATGTGTAGTGCTAGAGTTGACATACTACATGTACTGTATGCTCTTCTACGAGGAGCAGACGGCGTTCTGATAGTTGGATGTCATCCAGGCGACTGCCATTATATCTCAGGAAATCTTAAAGCTAAAGAACATGTAATGAAAGTTAAGGAGCTCATAGAATCAGTAGGCATTCCATCTAATAGAGTTAGGATCGATTGGGCTTCGGCTGGTGAAGGATTAAGGTTAAGCAAGATCATTAAAGAATTTACAGATGAAATTGAAGTAATAGGTTATAACCCGTTAAGGAGGTGCGGGTAGAAGTGAGTGAAATAGTAGTCTCACTTAAATCTACGAAGGTTGACCCATTCTTGAAGCAGCAGATAGCACATTCAGAATTAGATGGAAGATCTCTCTTATGTACTCAGTGTGGAATATGTACTTCTGGATGCCCATTAGGTGAATATATTAAGCCTCATAAAATAGTGAGGATGGTCAATCTAGGATTAAGAGACCAGTTAATCCACTTGAGGGAGATCTGGCTCTGCACTACATGTTTTACTTGCTCTCAGAGATGCCCTCAAGATGTTAATCCAGCAAACATCATCTTTAACTTGAAAAACACTGCTTCTAGACATGGTATAATACCTGCAGGATTAAGAGAAATCTGTAGAAACATCTTAGAAGAAGGTAGAACTCTCAAGATAACTACAGGACGTGAAAGAGAAAGGGAAAAGCTGGGTTTACCAAAGACGGTGACAGTAAATATTGAGAAGATTAAGAGATTAATGGATAAAACCCGTTTTGATAAGATTCTAGAAGGTGGGAAAGTATGAAGTATGCATATTATACTGGATGTCTGGTTCCAGCGAGGCTCAACCAATATGACTTGGCAACCCGCAAGGTTCTAGGGAAACTTGATGTCGAACTCGTCGATCTAGAAGATGCAGCCTGTTGTGGTACAGTAATCGCTAGATCAATTGATGCTAAGACAAACCTAATGATGAGTATTCGGATACTTGCATTAGCTGGAAGTAAGAAGTTAGATCTTTTAGTTACATGTCCTGGATGCTTTGAATCTTTAATGGATGCGTACACGGTCTTTATCGAGAATGCTGGTTTTAGAGAAGAAGCAAAGTCCATATTGAAAGATATAGATAACATAAGCTACGATGGAGACGGTAGCACAGTGAAGCATCTAATCCAGATCTTAATTAATGATATAGGTCTAGAAAAGATTAAAGCAGTAGTAGAAAAACCATTGAATCGGTTAAAAGTTGCTGCCCACTATGGCTGCCATATCTTAAGACCTTCAACCAAGCTTAGAGTTGACGATGCTGAAAATCCAAAGATGCTTGATCAACTTGTTAATGCTACTGGAGCTGAAAGCATTCATTGGATGTTAAAACAATGGTGTTGCGGATTTCCAATACAGGCAGTTGACAGAAATCTAAGCTTGTCTATAGCTGGAGCCAAGTTGAGGAGTGTTAGAGATGCAGAAGCAGACTGCATTGTAACTATATGTCCTTCATGCCAATTCCAGTTTGATGTCTTGCAGAATGAAATTAGCAAAATTACTGGAGAACAGTATAGCATGCCTGTAATACTGTATCCTCAGCTCTTAGGTCTAGCTATGGGACTTGCACCTGAGGACGTAGGACTAAATTTAAACAAGGCTAGTATTGATAGATTTCTTGAACGTTTAAAAGAAGTATGGAAGTGAGAGAAATGGTAGAAAAGCTGAAGAAATACGTATGGTTTGTAGATAGATGTTCTGAGTGTGGTGCATGCGTTTCAACATGCGCTAAAAACATCTTAAAATTTACGAATGGCAGCGGGCATCCTATCCAAGAAACTATAGAAAAGAATATTGGATTAACGCATATTATAGCGGATACATGTTTCTTCTGTGAGAAACCATGTGAAGATAGTTGTCCCAGATTGAAGGATTGGGATCTCGGACCTACAATTCAGAAAACTTTAGTAACCACAGAACTTCCAGACGGAAACGTGGTCAATGCGCTCATAGTGTCTTCTCTAAGAAGAAAGCTGATAGATGGTGCAATATTATGGGATATAGATAGCGACTCATTTAGACCAGTACCTAGGATAGTTGTAGATGAAGAATACGTATTAAAAAGTAGAGGATATCAACACTTGTGGTATCCTATCTTAGCGGTTTTAAACGATGCAATATACAAGGAAAGATTGAAGAAAATAGCTGTAGTAGGACCACCATGTGTTGTACAAGCGGTTAGAAGTATCTTAACATCGACAAACAGTAAGCTAAAGATGTACAGAGACTCGATCCGTTTAATTATCGGGTTCTTTTGTGATGGAGCATATACTCAACAACTAGTAGATGAGATAGTAGATCGATTTGATGTTAAGCCATATGAAATAAACACTATATCAGTAGACTTAAGGAATAAGTTGATGAGAATAGTTCTTCAAAATGTATTAGTGAAGGGTATCAAAATGTCGGAAGTCCGAAAGTATATGAAGAAAGGCTGTGCCCATTGTACGGATTTTGCAGCAGAATGGGCTGATATATCTACTGGAAAAATAGATTTTGAGGGAACACTAGTTATTACGAGAACTCCTGTAGGTCAGAAATGCTTAGAATATGCTTTAATGGAGAAAATGTTGAGAGTTCTACAGGTGACTGTCGGTATGGATGAATTACAGAAGCTGATATTGGATAAGGAGAGAAGGAAAAGAGTACAAGAAATAGACACCATTCTATCATCAATCTTGAATAGTTTAGCAGCTAGAGAATATAATGAAGAAATTGTAAAGATGTTAAAGTCTCTTAGGAGGTGAGTAGGATGGAGTATAAAATAGATGCGGCTGGTAAAGATCTAAGGAATTTAAGCTCAGAGATTAGAAAGGCTCTTCAGAATGGAATCTCAAAGATTATAATAGAAAATGCATCTCAAATTCATGGTATTGCTTCAGGATTAAAAGATGGAGAGATAATCATAAATGGAGATGTTGGAGACTATGCAGCTACACTGAACGACGGTGCATTCATTACGATAAATGGCTCCGCCGGGAAATATTTAGCAGATAATATGACTAAAGGCCTAGTAATAGTAAATGGAGATGCAGATTACGGGTGTGGTGTCTACTGTTATGGAGGAGAGATAGTCGTAAAGGGGAATGCAGGAGATTTTCTAGGAGCATTAAATAAAGGAGCTACAATAATAGTTTCAGGAGATGTTGGAGATTATGTTGGAATATACATGGTTGGAGGAGAAATAATCATAATAGGTAGTGTAGGTGAGAATATTGGAGACTGGTTTATTCGTGGAACAATATTCATAGGTGGAGAATATGAAAGCGTGGGGCATAACTGTAAAGAAGTATCAATCGAGAACGAAGACATTAAAAAGCTTAGACAATACTTTAACAAATTTAATATAAATGCAGATCCGAGGAGATTCAGAAAGCTTGTTCCCATATCTGCTAGACCATTTTATGGAAGGTGAAGATAGATGCCTATAACAGGAGCATACTGTGTTACAATGGATAAAGAAAGATGTATCAGTTGGAAGATGCCTTGGAAATGTTCAACATGTGTAGAGGTATGCCCCAACTCTGTATTCTCGGTAGATGAAGTAGGCAGAGCATATGTTTCGAATGATCTAGCATGTGTAGGATGTAGAATCTGCATTGAATATTGCCCTAACAACGTAATCCATATTAGGTCAGCTGAACCTGAAAGATTTACAAGAGGAATATGGACATTCCAAACTATTGACGAAATACATTACAAAGCTCAGACAGGAAAGTACATATTGAGAGGATATGGAGCTATGGGGCCGCTACCTCACTTTGATGATTTGATTATCGTACCTGCTCAGCTTCATCCACCATCACCTAGAGACAAATATAGAGAAGATTGTAAAATAGAAGTCACAATAGGCGAGGGGAAGGTTGAGGAACCTTTGAAGCTTAAGATCCCTATAATTTTTGCAGCTATGTCATATGGAGCAATCTCTAGAGAAGCAAAGATGGCGTTAGCTCTCGCAGCTGCAAAGCTAGGGACAGCAGTATCTACAGGTGAAGGAGGGTCATTCCCCGAAGAATTTTATCTAGCACATGGGTTTAAGGATGAAGAGAATTTTAGAAATAGTAGAAAGAACTACGAACCTGGCGGATACTTAATAGTTCAATGGGCTAGCGGTAGATGGGGCGTTTCTCTAGACTACCTCTTAAGATCTGATGCTATCGAGATAAAGATAGGTCAAGGAGCAAAACCTGGGATGGGAGGTCACCTACTCGGCGAAAAAGTAACAGAAGAGATAGCAAAAATACGTGGTATACCCATCGGTACAGACTGTCTCTCGCCTGCTACACATTACGACATTCTCAACGTAGAGGAAGATTTAAAGAAGCAGATTAAAATACTTAGAGATGTAACAGACTATAAGAAACCAATAATCGTAAAGCTTGGTCCTGGTAGAGTATACAAGGATGTGAAGATCGCTGCAGAAGCAGGTGCAGACGCTATAGCTATTGATGGCTCGCAAGGTGGTACAGGCACATCTCCTGAAAGAGCTATCCAAGATGCTGGTATTCCAACCATCGGCCTTATACGACCAGCAGTCAAAGCATTACAAGATTTAAAACTGCGAGAAGAAGTAAAACTTATCATAATGGGAGGTATACGTAATGGAGCAGATGTTGTCAAAGCATTAGCGTTAGGAGCTGATTGTGTAGCAGTTGGTTCCGCAGCCTTAATAGCTATGGGCTGCAGAGTCTGTACACAATGTCTCAGAGGTAAGTGTCCATATGGTATCACTGCGCAAGACCTAGAACTCCGGAAGAGGCTTCAACCTGAGAAAGCAGCTGAAAAACTAGTAAACTTTATGAAGGCCATAGTAGACGAGGTCAAGATGCTGACGATGCTTTCAGGTCATGATGATATAAGGCAACTATCACGAGAGGATCTAAGAGCCTTAAACATAAATACTGCAGCTATCACTGGTGTAAAATTAATAGGTTATTAACGCTTACGATCTCCACTTCCATTTGTAAGCTGAGCTCTTGTACGATCTGTAAAGCTATATACTGCGAAGTTTCACTGAGTCAGCGGAATACACATGGTCTTAATAACATCTAGCAAGGTTGAGTTAGCAGACTTATGGAGTCTAGCAGATGAATGGGGTCCTGAGAAGATCATTCTAGTATATGATCCAGATACGAAGATGCGTGGTGTACTTGTAATCGATAATACAGCTATGGGGCCTGGAAAAGGAGGTATAAGATTTCAACCAACTGTAACACCTTACGAAATATTCCTGCTTGCAAGAACAATGACTTGGAAATGCGCGTTAGCAGGCCTCCCATTCGGTGGTGCAAAAGCAGGAATCATCGGCGACCCTGCAAAAGTCGATAGAGTTGCCTGGGTCAGAGCCTTCGCTAAAGAAATTAAACCTTATGTCCCGCTACAGTATGTAGCTGCAACAGACATGGGAACGACAGAAATGGATATGGCTATATTCGCCCACGAGATCGGTGATATGAAAGCATGCACTGGGAAACCAGTTGAACTAGGCGGGATACCTCACGAACTTGGTACTACTGGTTATGGCGTCTCTATAGCCTTAGATACAACGTTGAAGCTCATGGAAAAATTCAATCTGTTAGATATAGATCCTAAAGAAGCTAAGATAGCCATCCAGGGATTTGGTAATGTTGGATCATATACTGCTAAGTTTCTAGATGAGTTAGGTTATAAGATAGTTGCAGTAAATGATGTCTCAGCATGTATCTATGATGAAAATGGACTCGATATACCTAAAATAATGAAGGAGCTTAGAAAGCTAAGAAGGACGATAAAGATTCCTGAACTCTCAGATCTAGAAGGGTACGGTAAAGAGCCAAGAGACAAGATATATAATATTCCAGTAGATATCTTTATACCTGCAGCTGGATCTTTTACAATTAATGAAGAGACGGTACCCTCGCTTATCTCCTCAGGTGTAAAGCTTATAGTCGAAGCTGCCAATATACCAACCACCTCCGCTGCTGAGAAAATATTAAGAGATAAAGGCGTCTGGATTATACCTGACTTCTTAGTAAATGCTGGAGGAGTTATCGGGTCACATATAGAATATATTGGTGGAACAGAAAAACAAGCATTCGATTACATAAGATATAAGATTACTAACAACGTTCGACGTATACTTATGAAGTCTTTTGAAATGGGGAGATGGCCTCGTGAAGTAGCTTTAGAAGTTGCTAAGAATAGCGTAAGGAAGGCGATGCTGTTGAGAGCAGGTGCGATCGAGGTTGCAACAGAAGCATATGCAAGAGAAGAATATGACTATAGCTTTGAATCAGAAGAATCCTGAATTTACTCAACTAACAATATAGGCCGATCTACTCTCTAAAGAACCTTAATAGATTATATTTTTACCTTTTAAGTTATTTTTACTCAGAGAGGAATAGATTAAAATGATCGGTAACGCTATTTTAGAGACTTTAAAGAGCCTACGTGAACCATTGTTGAACTATTTATGAGGTAAAATTTAAATACTGCCAGTTACAAGACACCTCTTTAAAGATGGTGTGCTTAGCGAGCCTAGGTGGAAGAGAATTCTTAGATGGAGTTATTAACTATACTAGAGAAGCTTTAGATTTTCTGGATATCGATGAAGGGCTTAAGGAATATTTAGTAATACCGAAAAGAACATTGACGGTTTCTATCCCTCTTAGGATGGATAATGGTGGAATGAAAGTATTCTTAGGATTCAGAGTCCAACATTTGGATGCGCTAGGTCCATTCAAAGGAGGCATAAGATACCATCTATCAGTTACAGTTGAAGAGATAACAGCGCTTGCTATGCTTATGACGTGGAAGACTGCATTAATGAATCTACCATTCGGTGGAGCTAAAGGTGGAGTTAGATGCAATCCAAAAGAATTATCGACAACTGAGCTTGAGAGACTTACTAGAAGTTACACAGTTATGATAAGTAATATAATCGGACCGTACACAGATATTCCTGCTCCAGATATGTATACTGATCCTCAAACAATGGCTTGGATAATGGATACATATAGTCGATTGAAGGGAGAGCATATTCCTGCAGTAGTAACTGGTAAACCTATAGAGCTTGGCGGCAGTGAAGGTAGAACCGAAGCTTCATCTTATGGTGTAGCAATATGTATTAGGGAATGCTCGAAGAAATTTGGTATTCCATTAAGAGGCTCAAAGGTAGTTATTCAAGGGTATGGCAATGTCGGAGCCTATGCTGCAGAGATACTTTATAATTGGGGAGCTAAGATCATTGCTGTAAGCGATTCTAAAGGTGGAATATTATCACAAGATGGACTTAATCCGTATAAAGTCAGTGAACATAAAAAGAAGACTGGAAGTGTCGTAGGATTTGATAACACAAAGAAGATCTCAAATGAAGAACTACTAGAAGTAGAATGCGACTTCCTTATTCCAGCAGCCTTAGAGGGTCAGATACACAAGGGAAATGCAGATAATATTAAAGCAAGAGTAATTGTTGAAGGTGCAAATGGACCAGTTACACCTGAAGCAGACATGATCCTCGACCAGAAAGGTATAAAGGTTATACCAGATATATTAGCAAATGCAGGAGGAGTAACAGTAAGCTATCTAGAATGGGTTCAGAATCTTCAAAGATTTTACTGGACTAAGGAGGAAGTTCTCAAGAAGCTAGATGATAAGATGGTCAAAGCATTTAATGAAGTTGTCGAGTGCCAAGAAAAATGTAAGATAAATTATAGAAAGGCTGCAACGATCCTTGCTATAGGAAGAGTAGTTGATGCAATCAAATCTAGGGGGCTGTGTCCATAAACACCCTTAGACACTCCATTAAAATGAGCAGTATGATGGAGCCTTTAACCTAGTTACGATAGCTAACCCAGGATCAGAATCTAAAACAGTTGGAACATAATTTAATACGACCGCCGACGTAGCTATATCTCCAGGAGTCCCACCGGTACTTCTCCAAGTAATTCTCGGAACTCCTTCTATAATTATTTCTTCAAATTCTTCTTCAGCACCAGCAACTGCGATAAACTCTACCCTAATTACTTCTTTATCTCTTATTAACCCAACACCGTATCCTCTAATTCCTCTAACTCTTCCAGGTTGAATTACCATATTCTCCATTTTTATTTCTCTATCAGCTGTGATTGCATCCTGCTTTTCATATACTGAGTCTAGCTTCAGCTTTAATGCATCAGCTAACAAGTATACAGATTCTGCATAACCTACGTGAGCTGTAAGCTCGCCTCTCTCAATCTTCTCATTAAATGCTACTTGCTCAAGCCCTAATCCAATCTTCTTTCTAAAAGATTCTCTTCTCTTTGAAGCATCTATAACCCTTCTAGCTGTAACCTTCTCTACCTTGATACATGAAGTTGTAAGAACTGCTGGAAGAAGGTCTAGCAGGAAACCAGGATTTATGCCTGCACCAAGTATTGTTGAATTATTCTTTTTAGCTTCTAGATCAAGTCTACCTACCAAGTCTGGATATCTATAGTAAGGATAGGAAAGCGTCTCACATGTAGAGATTACGTCAGAGCCAGCTCTTACAGCATCTAGAATCTGCTCGTATACCTTGTCTAGGAAGCTTCCAGTAGCATGGAGGACGATATCAGGCTTAACAGTTTTTAAAACATCTATGCTGGGTTTCTCAATAAATACTCCAATCTTCTCATTTAAACCGATAACTTCTCCAACATCTCTTCCGATCTTCAATGGATCAATATCAAATGCTCCTACAAGCTCCATCCAGTTTCTCTCTATCCCGTATCTGGTGATTAGAGAACCAATCGGCCCAACACCATACACTGCAAACCTAACTCTCTCCATAACTAGATCACGTTAAAACCCTTCAAATACTAGTATAAATATTCATTAAATGGATACTGCAGACAGCAGTAGATTTAGGAGTGCCAAAATCAAGTATTGATGCAGCAGTCACTTATAAAATAATATCATCTATAAAGAGCTACGTGTATTACTATCACGAAAACTAGGAGAAACATAAATAATAAATAATGTGAAGATGTCGGAAGTCTCTCACCTCATTTGAAAAACTCATCATACTTAGCCATGATTCTATCTTATACTCAGGATCTACATCTTATAGGAAGGCTTCGAAAGAATTCTCATACAGTATTGATATAATAAAATTATTGAAGATATGGAGAGGTGGATGCGTAATACGTTTTAGACTACTATACAGGTTAATAGAAATAGTTGAATGAAATCCAGAAATAGAAAACGTTCTAATGGATGATAAGCTATTCAAATAGGTTACCCGCATAGAAGATTCTTTTAGAATATGACTCTCCAGCTTAGAGTCAAACGGTATTCCTACACTTGTTTTGGATTCAACTCTAAATTATCTAATAGCTTTGAGACGTGAGAAACTACCAGCAAACCTTATTCAAGCTCTTAGAGATAAGTTCAGATATCATGGATTTGAAAGAATAAACCTGATTGGTAGATCTGACTTAGACTAGATGGAAAACACCATAAAAAGGATAGAGGATGCTTTAAAATTCTTTCTCCTTATTAACATACTTCTTCTACCAAGATTGTTTCGAATATGTTTCAGCAGATTCCTTATAAGATCGGATGTGAATATACTAACATGCATTTAGCTATGTGCCTAAGGAGGGGCCAAAGAGATGGATAAAGAATACGTTGTATTGTCAGTATTCATCGCAGTTGCTTTAATCTTATCTATAGGCACAATATTCCTATACCAATCATCTATTAATGAAGTTAGCTTAAAACTCTCTCAACTCTCAGGAAAGATTGATGCTCTGCAAGCTAAAGTCTCAAACTATGAATACCGTTTAATGAATGTTGAAGAAAATCTATCTAACTTAAGTTCTAATCTTACTTCAACAGCTATCTTAACGATAGCTCAGCATAATCTTACCGCCCCCGAAGCAGTATATGAGAAAGTTAAGAATTCCATAGTTCTAATAAAATCTAGAATTGTTTTAGAGACTCTCTTCGGTAAGACCTACACTTCAGCTGAAGGATCAGGTTTCGTATATTCTCCCGACGGATATATTATCACGAATTACCATGTTGTAGAGAATGCAGAAAGTGTACAAGTATTCTTCCCTGATAGAAGCATATATACAGCGAGGATAGTTGGAGTAGACCCTTATTCGGACTTAGCGGTATTAAAAGTAGAGGCTGGAGAAAAGATTCTATATCCATTAGTTTTTAGTGATTCTTCAAAGCTTAAAGTTGGGCAGCCTGTGATCGCTGTTGGAAACCCATTTGGATTAACAGCTACCTTAACTACTGGAGTTATAAGTCAATTAAATAGACTTCTTGAGAGCCCTGGAGGTAGAGGCATACCAGGAGTAATACAGTTTGATGCAGCTGTAAATCCAGGGAGTAGTGGGGGGCCACTCCTAGATTATTCAGGGAAAGTTATAGGTGTTACAACTGCTATAGCATCGACTACTGGAGAGTTTGCAGGTATAGGTTTCGCAATCCCTTCTAATACCGTTTTAAGAGTTGTTAAATCATTGATTGAGACAGGAAAATATGAACATCCATGGATGGGTATAGGTGGAATAGACGTTAATATGGAGATAGCTCAATTAATGAATTTAGAGAAAGCCTATGGATTACTCGTTACAGCTGTTGCTCAAGGAAGCCCCGCAGAGAAAGCTGGATTAAGAGCTGGCACCAGAATAGTCACACTCTCTGATGGTACACGAGTCACAATTGGTGGAGACGTAATAATAGGTGTTGACAACATAGTGGTCTTCGGCTTAACAGACTTATTATCGTATATTGAAGAATATAAGAGACCAGGCGATACTATAACACTGAAGATCTTGAGAGATAGAATTGAGATGTACATAAACTTAACGTTAGGAGCAATCTCGTAAGACTAAGAATGGAAAAATCACATTGGACGTCTAGCATAGAATATGGTGATGGCCAAAAGACTATATGGCAGACGTCGATCATTTATTAATCATGGCCAATCTGCTTCTACGTTAAATTTAGCTTGTTATAGCATCTATCTGTGGCCGTCAACAAGTTTGAAGAAGATATTTTGAGAACTGTAAGAAAAGCTGTCAGTATCTATGGTGACCATATAGATGACAAGTTAGCAAGACTAAGCAATAGGCTCATAGAATTACATAGGACAAACAAGGTTAAGGTAAACCACTCAGTAATGGAGATAGTTATGGGTGCTTATCTGATAAATCATGGCTACGAAGTATATGTAGAAGAAGAAGTTGGAGATCTTCTTACTGCAGATGTTGTTGCATATAGAAATGGAAAGAAGATGATTATCGAGATAGAGACAGGCTTTGTATCTCCTGAGAATGCATTAGATCCTCAAAGTTATCTAATGGCTAGAATGATTAGTAAAGTAGCAAGATACGGTAAACATGCAGACATATTCTCTTTTGCAACACCATTACATAATATTCTCCAAATATCAAGCTTTTATCTAAAACCTCTTAGACATAGAAGAAGAAAAGAAACAATTCTCCTCAAAAACCTATGTGATAGATACTATCCTAACGCAATGATAACACTTGAAGATATAGAAAAATCACAGATTAACTCAATCTATCTACTAGATATCGATACGTTAGAAGTAAAAAAACTAACACCAAGAAAATACGTAAACTCCATACTCTCTAAACTAATTCCTAAACAGATAGACATTAAAAAATATATTGAGTGGAGCCAACTTTCGGAGCAGGTGAAGGCTTGAAGCACCCAAACCCCACAACCCAGGTTTGCGTCCCAACACCCTCATATCTACACATCCCGGGTAAACCGCTTACGCGGCTGTTGTGAGGATGTGTAGACATACACTGTGAGTATCCATGTTGAGGCTCCCCCCAACATGTTTTCTCAACAGTGTACCTGGTCCTCTTCCTGTTGGCTCCATTATTTCGGTGTCTTCATCTGGAAAATAAGGTTTTCGATTATCGTGGATGCTCTGTAATACGTTAGAATTATCTTGAGATATCGTTAGGCATGTTCATGTTAATACTTTTCTTTCATATTTTATTCCTTTTTAAGTTACTTAACAAAATCGTTACCCGCAACTGAGGTACTACACTACTTGATTTTTAATATTTCTTAAAGTTGAATGTTCGTTTAAAACGATGATACATGGGAAAGCTTATGTACTATTTCATATAGTTGATTTAATGAAAACATATGACAGTGTACGCATACGTCTTACTAAGATGTAGAATGGGAAAATTGAAAGATGTACTCTCTCAGGTGCAGAAGATTGAGAATGTTAAAGCTGCTTATCCAGTAACTGGTAGATTTGATGCAGTTGTAGAAATTGAAGCAGAAGATGTAAGAAAGTTATCAAGTTTAATCATTGAACATATTCATGTTATTGAAGGAGTTGAGAGAACAGAAACTCTTCTTTCCGTGGGGTGAGGAAGGATGCCTATTCAAGCATATGTATTCATGAGAGTTTTAAAAGGTAATGCAAACGCTGTATTAAAAGGGGTATCAAGAATTAAAGGTGTAAAATCTGCTAGAATGGTAACTGGAAGATATGATGTTGTAGCGTTTATTGAGGTTGAATCGGTTGAGGAACTAGGAAAACTTGTTGCTACAAAGATACATAGAGTAAGAGGCGTACAATCTACGGAGACCGCAGTCGCTATCACATAACCCCCTTATTTTTTATGGATAAACAACTTCATCATTACGTAAACAAGCGTATCTTGGAAGTTTATGTTTTAATTCTTTACCTAGATCCAAGATGTGTATAACCTGGAAATCTCTAGAAAATAGATAGTCAGAGATAAATATTCTATGACATCTCCATGGAGATCTTTCTCTACACATTATTATAGTAATCTTCTGTCTAGCAATAGATGCCAGCTTACCGAGAGCTTCTCTAGCTCTTCTATTAGTAGCTAAATACGTAGCATATGCTCTAAATCCTTCAGATTTAATAGATTTACCCATTCCAATATCTTCAACGTCTTTTCCAAATTTTCTAAACCCGCCCAGCTCCTCAATCCATACATAATCTACCTTTATCTCACCTAATGTTTTTACTAGATTACTATATGAGAAATGCTGCAAGAATCTACTTGATGGAAATCTCCTAACATCTAACAAAATCTGAATAGAATAATTCTGGAGAATCTTGGTAAATTCCTCGAGACTACGGTTTGAGTGACCTAGAGTGTATACATACTCCACCATACTCGATCACTCAATTATAGATATCGAATAATTGATAAATCTCATAGGAGGATAGTTTAGCATACATCTATCCTATACTATTTATTCAATAGGATAGGTAATTCTACTGAATGGGGGTTGACGTTTTTCTTCACGTAAATATGAGATAACTGCAGCTATAATATTCAGTACTGCAGAAGCTAATAATGCATTTCTTATACCCTGTACAAGATCTGTAACATTAGATAAGGATTCCATACTACTTCCACTACTAATAAGTCTAGATGATCCGTTGGAAGGCATGGTTGTAGATATTATAGCTATAGAGAATGGTATGCTTAAGGCCATACTCGTATTTATTATAGTACTTCTAACACCTGCAGCTACTCCTCTCATCTCACTAGGTACAGACCCCATAACTGAGCTTGCATTAGGGCTACGGAATAATCCTACACCAAGTCCCGCCATCATTAATCCTATCAAGAGTAGGTTATAGTCTAGGTTGATAGAGATATTAGATAATACTATTAACGCAGCGGCACTAATTATTAGGCCAGCTGTACTTAGCATTCTGGCTCCAATCTTATCTGAGAGCCATCCACTAATCGGTCCAATAAATATTAACGTTAAGTCAAGAGGTATCAAGCTTAAACCTGCTTGGATAGGAGAATATCCTACGACAACCTCAAGGTATACTGAGATTAGGAAAGCTAAAGATGCAAAAGATAATCCATTCAGTAGGTTAGATATGTTTCCAGCTGTGAATGTCTTAATCTTAAATAGTTTGAAGTCAAGCATAGGGTAAGCAGTCTTCTTCTCAACTATCATGAATAATGTCGTGAAGATCAAGCTTGTAACGATTAGAGATAGTGGCAATAATGAAGTAATAGCCCCAGAAGTTAAACCAAGAATAAGTAAGGTTAGAGAAGTAGAAAATATAATTGCTCCTGTAAAGTCGAACTTCTCTACTCTTAGAGATAAATTTGTTTCTCTTAGTCTAAGTCTCGCCCAGATTCCACCGAATACTCCAATCGGAACGTTTATTAAAAATAGTGCTCTCCAACCATATAAACTAATTATTACACCGCTTAGGGTATAGCCAATCACTGTTCCAGCGTTTATCGCTATCTGGTTTATCCCAATACCGAGGCCAAGCCCTCTACCTGCAAAAGTATCTGTAACTATCGCTATAGAATTTACGAACATTAATGCTCCACCAACTCCCTGAATTAATCTGAAGACCAATAGTTGATAGATGTTAAATGAAAATACACATAGTAGTGAGCTGAAAGCAAATATAAAATATCCAATAGAGTATAGTTTAACTCTACCATGCATATCTCCTAATCTACCAATTGGTACGAGTAGAATAGTTATTGCAAGCCGATATATGGTTATAAGCCAGCTTCCAGTAGCCAGGTCTGCTTCAAGCTCATTTATAACCACTGGTAAACCTACAACTAGAAGGCTAGCATCAAGAGATGCCATAAATATGCCTATAGTAGTAACTGTAAGAACACTCCAGCGATTTTCCATTCAACTAAAGAATATGTGGGCATCTAAAAAATCCTACATGATGATAGCTACACTATTATTATACATTAGCTATCTTTAGACCATGTATTCTGGGATACCGTTTGGACGGAAACTAATCCTTGGTTTCAACTTTCTCATTTCTAACAGCTTAGCTACATGGGGATAGAGTATAACATATTCTTCATCGATGCATTTTGAGAGTAGGGGATGAATATTTGAAAGTTTTTCTTGAAGAAGTTGATAATCTCTTTCTTCACTAAAGCTAAGCATAACAGCTGGATAAACTTGTTCACATGGCTTCGCACCCCACTCTATAAGATTTTCAAGAGCTTTCAATTGTAGATCAAAGAATTCTGGTCTATTGACCTTACAAGAGATGGAAAAACGAGGAAACCAATGAATATTCCTAAGGATAAGCTATACGGTAAACCTATCGTTGTTGAAAAAGTAGCTTCAAAGACCTCTGAACTAGGAGTATTCGTTATCGGATGGGTAAACAATATATTGATTGCTCCACCCTTGATAGCTACAAGAGAAGACATAGATAAAGGTGTAGAAGCACTAGATGAAGCGTTAAAAATCTCAGATCAAGAAGTTTTAAAATGAGATGCTTCTAAAATTTCCCAATTTTTCTCTAAACACGATATTCTTATTTCTTAGGGATAACTCCTTTAGAGATCCTGAAATTTTATAATTTCATTTAGTCTGTAGTAACGACTTCACGATTATCAGCATTCATAGATTATATTTAAAATTAGGTTGAAATGTTATATGATTTTCCATCTATTTGGAGGGAACACTAAATCTATGTATGAACTCTTGAATAGAACTACCTAGACATGGTACTGGAGATATTCTAAAGATATTATTTATTATTAGAGCGGAAAGCTTCAAATATATTTATCGAATTCTCTCAGGAAGTACTCTATCTTCTTTCTTAGAATATTTAATTGACTGCTAAAATCTTCAACATTCATGGATTTTAATTCTTCAAATTCTTCACTCAACTTATCTATCAATGTTTTCTCCAAGAACAATTTAACTAAGGTCTTCCTTCTTAGATTGATCTTATGATCGAAATATCCTTGGCTAGTACAGTAGTCTAGATGCTCCTCAATAGAGTTTCTAAGCTCTTCAACTCCCTGCCCCATTAATGCTGACGTCTTCAGAAGCTTAGGTTTCCAACCAATCCTACTTCCAATTTCTCTCGATTCAATGAGGAAGTCTAAGTATTCAAATGTTTTCTGACTTTCCTCTTTATCAGATTTATTCAATACATAGATGTCGGCTATCTCCATGACCCCTGCTTTTAGTACTTGTATCTCATCTCCAACTCCTGGCATAGTTGCTACGATAACTGTATGAGCAATATTCATTATGTCGGTTTCAGCTTGACCTACACCAACTGTTTCAATAAGTATCTTATTATATCCAAGATAATCGAATAATTCTACCATGGCTACCCCTGCGAAAGATAAACCTCCTTTCAAGCCTCTCGTAGACACACTCCTAATAAACACGTTTGGATTCAATGAGTGCTCCTGCATCCTAATCCTATCACCTAGAAAAGCGCCTCTAGATAGTGGGCTTGTAGGGTCAATCGCTATGACAGCTATCTTATAATTATCTTTAATGTAATGATGTATCAGCTTTGAGATTAACGTGCTTTTCCCAGACCCTGGTATACCTGTGAAGCCGATTACATGTGCTTTACCTACATTATTTCTTAGAATGATGTTTAGAACTTTGAAAGCTTGAGAAGGTGATGATTCTAAAAATGTTAGTAGCCTCCCTATCGACCTCTTATCATTTCTTTCTGCTTTCTCAATATAGTCATAGATATACTCTTCAATCACGTATTTTCATCCTTTTCTTTAATGCAGCATCATATACGTATTTCACGATCTCATTTAGAGATGTACCTGGTAGGAATACCTTATCTACTCCAATTTTTTCTATTTCAGGTATGTCTAGTAAAGGTATTGTTCCACCTAGGAATATAGGAATATGTTCTACTCCTTTATCTTTTAAGTTTTCTATTAGCTTCTTCATTAAGCTTATATGAGCTCCACTCAATATGCTTACACCTATTACGTCCACATCTTCTTGAATAGCTGTCTCAACGACTTGTTCAGGAGTCTGTCTAACACCTGTATAGATAACCTCCATGCCAGCATCTTTTAATACTCTTGCAACAATCTTTGCACCTCTATCATGTCCGTTTAATCCTAGTTTCGCTACCAATACTTTAACAGGTCTAGAAGAATTCTCGATGATATCACCCCCATCAACTATTTTACTAAGACTATCTTAAAATTCATCAATACGAGATTTAAACATTTCCAGTATTCAATATCCTTCTAGAACAGAGTCTAGATGTTACCATGTGGTTTATTTCTATCTTTACGGTAATCGTTTTCTCTATTTTAACATTATCATATCTCTGAAATAGTATAAAGTATCAGTTAAAGATTTTTAGAGATGAAGCCGCTCGTAATCTATTTAGCTATCTATAACTGATTTTATTCTTCATTTAATATATTGGTGGCTCTATCCATACTCCATAAACTTCTTTTAAGGTATTCATTATCTCTCCGAGTGTAGCATAATTCTTTACTGCGTTTAAGATGTATGGCATAACATTCTCACCTTTTTCTACAGCTCTCCTTAGTTCATACAATATAGATGATACAGCTTCATTATTTCTCTCACTTCTTAGTTTTCTAAGTCTATCTATCTGTCTTCTTTCAATCTCTTCTTGATCTATATCTAGTAGAGGTACATTCCTAATTTCTTCCTGTTCAGATTCTATAAATATGTTTACGCCTACCATGAATCTCTTCTTATCTTCTATTTCTTTCTGAAATCTATAGCTTGCTTCTGTAACTTCTCTTTGAGGATACCCTTTCTTTACTGCTTCAAGCATTCCACCCATCTTCTCAA
>ASPF01000011.1 GCA_000405685.1 Candidatus Geocrenenecus sp. JGI 0000106-J15
TTTTCAAGAATAGGCTATACACATCTAAGATTGTTCCACTCCTAGATGATTATTGGGAAGACTTATCCCAGATAGTTAGAGAAATAGGTAGAGCGAAGATACTATGTAGAGTAGTTGACTCGAGACTCGGTAAGACAACCCCAAACCTATACTATGTCGAAGCACTAAATCTAGTAGAAGGAGATAATAGAGCCCAATATGTTTCACAGATAATGTCTATGAGAAGTAGGTTTGCAGAAGTAGCCTCCAGCGGAGATATAGTAGAAGTAGATGGAAGACTAGAAGAAGTACGATGCCAAGACAAGAAAATATATAGAATATTCATAGGAAATAACAAGAGAGACAAACTCATACCAGTAACGAAATATCAACAACTATGAATAGACTAGTCAACAGCTTAATATACTCTAGAGATGAAACACATAGTTATACTATCAGTCCGGGTATCATTCTTCATCTCGAAAGATCCGATTTACCCGCTCACATCATCTATAAATTAATTATTTCCACCTAATTAAAAGACCTTTCGATAATAGTTAAGGTTTAGAAGCACATCAAGTAAGAATTTCCATGCCTTGAATACTCAAGTAGAGTTTATCTCTAGAAGAATATGCTTAATTCTCAGTTGATCAATATCTATATGCTAGCTGGTTCTAGGCTGGTTAAGTCTAGATGAGCGTTGTTAGGGATCATGATTTCTTAGAGGATTTTGATGGCTGGATGTTCTGCGTAGTTGGAGATATCCATCCTCCTGAAGGATTCTTCGCCTACCCTAAGTATACTCCTGGTCCAGGTCCATGGAGAAGAGGAGCCCAGTCTTTCCGTAGAACTATTGAGAAGTATAGTATGAGTGAGTTAAAGAAGCTTCTCGATAATCTTAAGACCTCTAGACCAGAATATGTCAGGCTTGATTACGTATTAGGTGCAGAAATGTTTTTCCTACCATCTATGAAAGTATTGAAACATTACAGTTGCATAGAAGGTTTAAAGAACATAGTCAGGAAAGATAATAGAGATGTTCTTGAGCAGTTCTTAGTAGACTTTATCTATGAAGTCTCAGATAGCTCAGGTGTAGGCTTAGAGTATCTAGGTGTAACAGGCTCAATCCTACTAGGAATACATCATGAAAAATCAGATATAGACTTAGTTGTATATGGTAGAGAAAATTACTGGAAGATCATCGATATATTAGAGGGGATGACTTCACCCCGCTACGATCATAGTCTAAGAAGATTTAGTACAATATATCCTATCAGTTGGAGTGATGCAGAGAAGCTTGCAGGAAGAGTTAAGCATAAAAGAACATACCACGGGATAGATTTCTCAGTATATGGTGTGAGAAAGATAGATGAGTTAAGTGAGATGTACGGAGACTACGTCTATAGGAGGGTGGGGCTAGCTAAAGCAGAGCTTGAAGTAGTAGATTCATCTAGTTCATGTTTTACTCCCTCAATCTACTTAGTAGAAGGTTATGCAGAGATAAGTGAAGAAAGATATCCTGTAGAAAAACTAACTTGCTACGACCTCACCTATACTGCATTATTCCATGAAGGGGATAGACTACAAGTTTATGGAAAGCTTGAAGAAGTAATAGATGCAAGAAGTAAGGATAGATTTTATAGCATCTTGACTGGATCTTTTGAAGCAGCTGAAAAAGAATACATCAAGCTACTAGTTTAAATAAATTTCTCCTAGATGCTGGATCGAGTAGATAGGTGAAAATTATTTAATAATATAATATCATATATAGTTGATATAGTATGCCCCGTGTAATTATTCATACAGCTAAGAGACCCTTCATACATACGACTGAGTCTGGTGAAAGAATTGCAATATGTATGTGTGGGTTAAGCCTTGCCTACCCCTTCTGTGATGGAAGCCATAGAATGACTGAAGACGAAGATGAAAATACAATATATCTCTATGATCCTGAGAGAAGAAGATTAGCTAAGATGAATCTAGAAGATCTTAGAAAAGTCTAATGAGATATACATTACTTAAAAGCTCGATGAGCTTTTCTAAGAATAACCTTTTTCTTCCAATATTTTTTTGATTCCCCTGATTGCTCTAGATTGTATCCAGAATGGAGTAAGAGGCGAGAGAAGCCTAGTATATTTTTGCTCAGTTGATTCTCTCAGGTCTCCTGGGTCTCCCCCATTCTCTAGGTATACTTTTGAGAACTTATATGCGAATTCTTCAACTAGATCTGCTGGAAGATAATGTGCAGTGTATAGTATGAGTTCTGTTAAATCCCATGGCTTTAATCCTTTCAGAGAACATTGTTCAAGATCTGTTAGGTATACTTCTTGGTTACTCGTAAATATGAAGCTGAATGGATTACAGTCTCCCATGGTTACATCATTTAAGTGGAGTTTACTCAATACTTTACCTAGCTTCTCAGCGGCTTCTCCTGCTTTCTCTAACCCTCTATTCTTAATGTATTGTATAGTATTCTCTCCCTCAATATATTTTTGGAATAGGATCTTGTCTTTCCAGTTTATATGGAGTATCTCAGCCGTATTGAATCCGAGTTCTGAGAGCTTGTTTATGAAGAATATTTCGTTGCTCATCCTAGTCGAGGCCATAATAGAGAAGTTTTTTACTCCAAGTGCCCAGAGCCATGCTGCAACCCATTTAAAATCTGACCAATTAAGATACTTCTTAACAAATATTCTTTCAAGCTTCTTGTCTCTATAGAATTCTACAGTATATGTTGCATTCAATATTCCTCCACTTCTCTTAACTGTAACTTTTTCTACATCTACTTCTGCTATATTCTTAATGAATTCCTCAACGGTTAATCTTAACGGGAACGGTTGGGGACCAAGGCTAGTTACTGTGTAGAGATAATCTTCTGGGTCAGGCGTCTTCGGAGCCATTAACGTTGAGGGATCTAGTGTTACATATCTTATAAAGTCAAGGACTGTAGATTGCTTTGTAGATATGTATAGCTTAAAGATGTGTTCTAGGTCTTCAGATGTATTGATTAATGTTTTCTCTGAGAGTATCTTCTCTACAAGCTTTTCTGTTGGAGAATATCCAATAATGTTTTTCTTCAGGTAGCCTTCATAGACTAGAGTATCTATGCTTTTCTTAAGCTTCTCTAATACTATCTCTATGCTTCTCCTATCTAGGTTCTTGATATGGGCTCTAGATAATGGATAGATCGTGGAGATTCTCTTCAGCTTATCGTATAGTATGTATTCTGGAGTTACTATGAAGAAGGTTGATGAAAGCTTGTAGCTTAGTATAAGATTTCTAAGAGACTCCATAGATATATGTTTAAAATAGCCTGCCTCCATGTTTCCTAGAAATTCCCCACCTATTAGAGGTGTATAAGGTATTAGGAGTAGATGTGCCGCAGCACCTCCAAGCTCTTCATCGCTGCAGTCTTTTTTGAAGAGAGACTCATCAATAATAGTAGTAGATACTGATACACCATTAATTCTTCTATTTATAATCTTCATATTTTTCTCCCCTTTTCTCAAAACTACTAGAAGCTTAGAATAGCTTGAAATCGATTGAACCTCACACTGTCTCGGATTATGTAAGCTGACTGAAACTATCTGTTCATAGGGGAGGTTGAGAAGAGAAATAATCTTTTCTAAGCTGATGCTCAGAGCCATTCCTCTATAGAATCTACTATATTTGAACTTAAAAGCATTGAACTAGAATATACTACTATTTTTAATATTCTATTGAAATACTTTTATTCTAACGTATCTCTATATTCCATGATGGCTTCTCTAGATAGATTGATTATGTTGGCTTCTGAGTTGGGTGCAACAGACACCATTATCGAGATTTACAAAGGTTTGACTAGGATGATTAGATTCTCAAATAATGAAGTAACAGTTGTTAAAGAAATGATGGATGAAAAAGCAGCTGTATATGTTGCTATTAAAGAGAAGAGAGCTATAATTGAAGTAAACGATACTTCAACTGCAGCTATTAAAAAGGCTATCAAAGATGTTGTCGAGATGGCTAAGAATAGTCAACCATCAGATGTATATGCTCCCCTGCCTAAGGGACCATTTAGCTACAGACCTGAACTTCTCAAGGTTGGTAAAATCAAAGGATTACCTGAATACTTGGTTGGATATGTAGAGACTGCGGTGAATGCTGCATTAAATGAAGGTGCAGTCAGGGTTGCAGGCACATTAACCTACACTACAGGGAGTAGAATTCTAAAGACGAGTGGAGGGGCTGAAGGCGTATCTAGATCTTCAAGTATATTCATCTCTGTGAGAGCTTTTGCATCGGATGATGCGACAGGTCACTTCGTCTCAATAGCTACAGACAATAAAAGCTTTAATCCAGAGATGGCTGGGAAGATAGCTGGAGAGATCGCTAAGCTCGCAGTTAACCCTACTGACTGTGAGCCTGGAACATATGAAGCATTACTTGGACCAATGATCTCAGCAAGTATCATTGAGCAGGTAGGAGATGCTTCTTCAGCTTTCTATGCTGATATAGGTCTCTCATTCCTAGCTGATATGATAGGCAGAGAAGTAGCCTCAAAAGTTTTAACATTAGTTGATGATCCTACTGTTCCTGGAACGGTTGGAGCTGAGCCATTCGATGATGAAGGGCTGCCGACTAGAAGGAACGTTATAATAGATTCTGGAATTATGAAAACCTACCTACATAATTCTACTACTGCTAAAAAGTTTGGAGTAGAATCTACTGCGAATGCTGGACTTATCGTTCCACTGCCTTTTAATCTCCTCATAGAAGGTGGTGGTAAACCTTTAGATAGCTTAATCTCAAGCATTGATGATGGAATATATGTTACTAATAACTGGTATCTAAGATACCAGAATTATAGGACAGGCGACTTCTCAACTCTTCCAAGAGATGGTATCTTCAGAGTTAAGAGAGGAAGTATAGAGCATCCAGTAAAGAATCTAAGGATCAGCGATAACATGCTAAAAATATTAAAAAATATACGTGAAATTAGTCAGGAGAAATATTGGATAACTTGGTGGGAGGTAGATAAGCCAGTATATGCTCCGTATATATTGTTAAACCAGTTAACCTTCACAAAACCATACTAGGATATGCTTATCTCAAGACAGCTTTAGAGGCCTCCTTTACTTTGGTTTTTAATTCTTCAAGCTTCTCCTCAACTTCTTTCATTAATCTATCTTCCAGTTCTCTAAATTCTCCTTCAGCCTTCTCCCTCATCTTAGACTTTGAGCTCAACCTTCTCAACCTCCTCCATCTTTCTACTCTCAAGTACTTTCTTAACATGTTTTAGTTTCACGAATTCTTCTCTTTCTCTTTCTTCAAGAGTCATTGAGATAAATTTTATTGCTTCTTCATATCTTGGGATTACTACATGCTCTAAGGCGTTCAGCAATCTCTGAGTCTTCTTCAACTCTTCAGCTAGCCTAAATATCGTATTCTCTATTTCTGCAGCTTCACATATTCTAGGTATAAGTTTTCTAAAGTTTCGAGTTGCATCATCTAGGTATGCATTCGTATCTTTGAATCCATATGTTAAGGGAGGCTCAGTGAAGCTTGCATCTATTGTTGGGATTTTTATTCCTAAGATTGTTTTTAAACGTATCTCGAGGTCTATTGTCTCAGGTATTGTTGAAGCTATCGCATCTAGAGTAGAAACTCCTATATTCATGTATGCTCTAGATATACTGTTATATGCTTCCCGTAGAGGTGTATAAAGCTCAATCCTAGCTTTCTCAGCTTTCTCGATCATCTCATTCAGCTTGTTTATCAAGACATCTCTTTTATCCTCAAGTATTCTATGAACATTTCTAGCAACAGTAAGAGAACGTCTAATCTTAATCAACTCAAGCTTAGTTGGAAGAAACTTACCTCCAAAGCTTACAGACATTAATCTTCAAACCACAGAAGAAATAAACCATAAGATAAACATATCCTAAACATACTCTAAACATGGAATCGTTCTCCTATCCTTCCAGCTCCTCCTATAATATTCATGGTTCAAGAGATTAAATTAATTGAAGGCTATGATAGGATAAAGGCCTCCATGAAGATGCCACAACAACTAAGCGGGGATGAAACAACATGCATCCCTACTTAACCTAAAAGCCAATCCGTAGACCATTATCCTAACACATATCGGTCAACTATTTATAGAAGGTCTTACCCAGAAGCTAGGTAATACTTAATACTTATATAGAGGTGGTAAATATTTTTATATGAATTCCCAGATAAGGGATTTTCCAGTACTCCAGAAAATAGAATGCCACACCAAGGCTTAAAAAACCCAAAAACAGCACGGAATCTCAAAAAGAGAATTGAAAGCAATCTTCCAAATAAAATGACTGCCAACCCCATCCATCATCGAATCTCAAAAAGAGAATTGAAAGTTCA
>ASPF01000012.1 GCA_000405685.1 Candidatus Geocrenenecus sp. JGI 0000106-J15
TCAAGTATGCCTGAAATAGTAGTATGTGATGGACCAATGACGTATATGCTTGGAGACAAATATTCAGAAGAAGATTTCAAGAGATCTTTAAAGAATCTTAAGAGGATGGTTAAGAAGACTAGTATAGAAACATTAATCCTAGATCATCATCTAACTAGAGATAGAGAATGGAGAATCAAGTTAAAAGACTTCTTAGAAGACGTAAGAGATATGGTTGAGGTTCATACGGCAGCCTCATACGTAGGTGTCCCTGAACAGCCTCTCGAATCTATCAGAGATACACTATGGAGGACAAATAAAGTAGGAGAGAAAGATAAAACAGCCGACTTTTGAATACATGTCTATGAGTTTAACGATTCTGAGAAAACAAGATATGTGTTATTCTCTTAAAGATTAGACTCATCTAATAGTAGTAATACCAACATGTCGTTAAGGTACCTTTAAGTTTAACATTGAAAACGATGTAGATAGATGAGTACATTACCACTTGACGAGGAAGAAGTACTAGATATGCTAGCTAAGCCTGTAGCGCAAGCATTTAGAGAAAGATTTAAGCATCTTACAGCTCCACAACTATACGCTATTCCCAAGATAATTGAAGGAAAGAATATTCTACTGATGGCTCCCACAGGGTCAGGGAAGACTGAAGCTGCTCTATTTCCAATCTTTAGCAAGATGATGGTGGAATCTAGTGGTCACGGCATTAAACTTCTATACATAACTCCTCTTAGAGCATTGAATAGAGACCTACTAGATAGAATCGATTGGTGGGCTCAGAAGCTTGATCTTAAAGTAGCTGTAAGACATGGAGATACCGCTTCCCGTGAGAGAAGAATACAAACTATCTCTCCACCTGACATACTGATAACAACTCCTGAAACCCTTCAAGTTGTTCTTACAGCTAAAGTTCTAAGAAACTATTTGAGAGATGTTAGATGGGTGATAGTTGACGAAGTACATGAACTTGCAACTGATAAGAGAGGTGCTCAGCTATCTGTAGCTTTGGAGAGGCTGAGACTCATAACAGATGTCGATTTCCAGAGGATTGGGATCTCAGCAACTATCGGTAGCCCTAGAAGAATTGCAGAATTTCTTGTAGGTGTAGGTAGAGAATGTGAGATAGTAGACGCCTCAGTGGATAGAAGTATGCAGATAGATGTCTTATATCCTACACCTAATAATGAAGATTATGATTTAGCTGAGAAACTCGGGGTGTTCCCAGATGTTGCTTCAAGGCTTAAAACAATTAAAAGATTAATAGAAGAACATGAATCAACACTTATCTTCACCAATACTAGACCATTAGCCGAGATCCTTACAAACAGGTTTAGAGTATGGGACCAGCAAGTACCAGTAGGCATACATCATGGCTCACTATCAAAGTCGACTAGGATAACAGCTGAACATGGTTTAAAGAGTGGAGAGCTGGTTGGGATAATCTGTACATCATCTCTAGAGCTTGGGATAGACGTTGGAAGAATAGAATTATGTATTCAGTACAATTCTCCCAGGGAAGTTACCAGGCTTGTTCAGAGAGTAGGGAGAAGCGGGCACTCCTTAGAGAAGACAGCGAAAGGAATTATAATAGTTATGGATTCCGATGATGCATTGGAATCAATAGTTATTACGAGGAGAGCTAAAAACCAAGAACTAGAACAAGCTAACATACCCGCAACCCCTCTCGATGTACTAATGCATCAAGTAGCTGGGCTTACACTCGAGTATAGTAGAATAAGAATAGATGACATCGCTAAGATAGCTAGGAAGTCTTATAATTTTAAAGATTTAAAGATGGAAGACTTAAAGGATGTTCTACAACACATGTCTTCTCTCGGAATAATAGAGACTAGAGACGACATTGTATTTAAGCCTAGGAGAAGCATGGAGCTCTATGAATACTATTTCTCTAATCTATCAATGATACCAGAAGAACATCAATATCTAGTAATTGAAGAGAAGAGTGGAGAACCTGTAGGTATACTCGATGAAGAATTTGTTGCAGAGTATGGAGAGCCTGGAACAAGATTTATACTTACAGGTAAGGCTTGGGAGATACTACATACTGAAGGAGATAGAATTTATGTTTCATCTCTAGATGATTATGAAGGTGCTGTACCAAGCTGGGTTGGAGACGAGATACCTGTACCATTCGAGACGGCACAAGAAGTAGGAGCTCTTAGGAGAGAGTATGCTGAGAGGAGAAATTCAGGAGAAGAATCTGAGAAGATAGTAGAAGATATAGCTGAAAGATATGATGTAAGCTTCGACGTCGTATTCAAAGCTTTTAGGGAGGTTGAAGAACATTTAACAGAGAAGATACCCATACCCTCTGATAGATTGATACTTCTTGAAATTAATGAACCCTATACTATTCTACATATACATGGAGGTCTTAAAGCGAATAGAACTATACAGAAGGTATTAGCATACTATTTATCTGAGAAGATTGGAGCACCTATACATGGTCAACAGAATCCATACAGGATAATACTGAGATCAAAACATCTCATGGGGGAGGCCGTGCTTGATGCTGTTAAAGAATTGCTAAAGGAAGGCTTCGAGGAGAATGTTAGAAAAGCTGTAGAATCTTCAACATTGTTTAAACGGAGGCTTGTCCACGTAGCTAGGAAGATGGGTGTAATAAAGAGTGAGGCAAGCATAACTGAGCTAAACTTAAATCAGCTTGCTGAAACATTAAGAAACACTGTAGTCCATAGGGAAGCATTAAACTATACATTATTCCATGACTTCGATGTAGAGACTGCGAAAAAGATCCTTGAAGATATCGTTAAAAATAGAGTCGAAGTTAAAATCTGGAGAAGTATTTCTTCTAATCCGTCTCCACTCGCTAGGCTAACACTCTCGAGATTTCAGCATGAAGGAGAAATAACAATAGGCGAAGGAATGAAGAAGCTAGTATTAACATCTGTTAAGACTAGGCTGCTCTATGAATCTTGGATACAAGCATGTACAGAATGCTTTGAATATTATAACAGTGTCTACGTCAAAGATATAGACGAGAAGCCTATCTGCCCAGTCTGTGGATCAGATAAGATTGGAGTAGCTAAATGTGAGCTTAATGATATTCTAGGATTGATTGCTAGGAAAGGAAAACCAATCAATAGGAAAGAGAGAAGAATACTTGCAGAGCTTAAGAGAAACTCTGTACTAATCCAGAAGTATGGTAGACCAGCGGTAATAGTTCTCTCAGCAAGAGGATTAACATTAAAAGAAGTAGTAAACATATTGAAGGAGGAGAGTAGGGAAAGCATGAAGCTGATAGAATTGATAATAGATGCTGAGAAGAAAGCATTACAGAAAAGATTCCAATAGTTAGAATAATAAAATTGTATAATGTACATTAGTGTGCAATCCTGAATGGTTACTCCTGAGACTGACCACTTAACAAAAGTTTAAATCAGACAGAGAATTTTTGAAAAACAGATAAAGTGACAACTATATGAGTCAGACTAGAAAAGTAGTAGAAGCTTTAATGAAGCATGGACCAAGATACACAACAATATCAAGAGAAACAGGAGTACCAATAACAACAGTAAGATACTTGCTCAGAGAAAAACTACCAAAACTAGGATTCACAATTCGACCAGCAATAAACTATGGAAAACTAGGACTACAATGGTATTTGATTATACTTGATTCACCACTCCCGCCTGATTACCTAGTGAATCTCCTAGATCTTTTCGGTGAAACCATGTATCTAAACTACTATGCATTTCTCTTAAATGAGAGAAAGTTCCTAACTATATTTTCTATACCCCCGAAGTTTGAAGGCTCATTTACTACATTTCTTGATGAACTTGTAAAATTCGGTATTATAAGGAAGTATCGTTCCGAAAAGCTCTACTATAGACGGGTGGTCCCTCTAAGAGCAGATTGTTTTGATTTTAATAATGGTGTATGGTTACAAAATTGGGAGGAGAGTCCAAGAATTGAAGAAGTTCCTGAAATACATGAGGAACCTAGTCAACTCAATGGAATGACTTTACTAGATTTAAAGATCCTTGTAGAATTTTATAAGAATCCGTTGAATAGTTATACCGACATAGCTAGAAAATTAAACATTACAAGACAGACTGTGAAGAGACATTATGAAAATATTCTCTCAACCATATATCTCTATATGCTCTTTTGGATGCCTATAAAGTATCCAGAATTAGTTTGTACACCTATATTCATTCAAGCTAACATGGATTATTATATGAGGAAGACCATGTTAAATATTCCATTCATGCATCTAGAAATGAAGAGCGAGAACCAAGAATATTATGCAGTCTTATTTGTTCCCTCAATAGGATTCTATAAATTTTTGAGGTATATTAGTGAGAAAGGAGACATGCTACGGAAAATAGATTTCTTAAGTATGGAGTACGCAGCCAACTTCGTACCTCCCCATAACCTATTCAGGGATAGAGAAGGATGGTTAAACGTTTTTGATGATAGCTTACAAAAAATATTGAGGGAGATTAAATTGACTAGTAAAAGTTTCTAGCCTGGTACTTTTCCTAGTTTTTCCCCTATGCCTATTCCTAGGGTTAAAGCTACTGCTGCTATTGCTGCTTGGATCAATAGTAGTATTAGGACTTCTTTGGACAAGCCTATTTTTAATGCAAATTCCTCTAGTTGCATAATTATACAGCATCAAGCTGTTATATAACATTTTTGCCAACCAATGGGTAAAATTTTATAAATATGTTAAATCAAAAATAGAGAGTCGTTGGAGGCTCAGCTGATCAGCGAGACTCGTAGAGTTTAACTTTTTTGCATAGAACCGACCGGTAGATTGTAATTGTGAATAACTTATCCAAATAAGTTTAAGTCTCCGGTTTAATCTATCAATATTGAAGTTAAAGCTAAAGTTAGGTAGTATTTTTATGACTATAGTGTTCTCAGTTCAGCATTCAAGAAGTGGTTCAGGCGCTACTACCGTAGCTTTAGCACTCGCATATAATCTATCATTACGTGGTAGGACATTGTATATTGAAGCTGACTTCTTAAATCCTATGATTGAAAATCTTACAATGTCGAGAGATGTTATTCGTAGATGGTCTAATGAATGGATTACAGGTGAAGCAAAATTAAGTGAAGCATGTAAAGATACTGGTGCAATGTTTAACTTACCTTCTAATAGATTGTATCTAATGTTTGCTAACACTTTAGAAGATGCGAGAAGAAGAATGGAGATCCTTGACGTTCAGGGAGATAAGAATATTTTCGAGACTTTAGAGAAGGAAAAGTGGGTCGTGAATGGACAACAGCTAGATTATGTAGTTATTGATACGCCACCATGGATGCACTATACGCTGAGTTGTATAAGCTATATCTCTAATTATGTATTCTATGTTATTAAGCCTAACATGCATGATCTCATAGTACTTAAAGATAGAATAGAGAACATCTATTCAAATTTCATCTGCTTGGTTAACCCTATAATCAATATGTTTGAGCTTGATAATGAAGGTATGAAAAAGTTTGAGAAAGAATTCATAGAACGTATAGGCGTCAAACCTTTAAAGATACCTTACATTTCTGAATTAGCTTCTGGGATAGATTTACTAAAGATATCTGATAGGAGGAGTGAGATTCACAAATACCTAGTGAAGCTTATAGAAGAGATTGTGAAGAAGCCTGAAATCACAGAGAGTAACTTAAGTAAAAGAGCACCTACAATATTTTAGTTCTCCTACTCAACTCGATATATTTCCTCCAGAGTTCTTCATCTTCTTCACATATCTTTTGAAGGTCAAACATTCTCTTAACTTCTATTTCATTTAATTCAAGTCCATGTAATGCTCTACCTAGCTTGTGAAGCCCTGGAAAAACAAGTCTCAATGGAAGGTATCTATTAAATCTATGTATCTCGCTAAACTCTATCTTTGTATACCATCTATTATTGATACAGAACTCTCTTTCTTCGGGGTCAGTTATATCTACAAGTTCTTTAATATGATCAACTATTGCGTATCCTATGAATGAATCAGCCTCTCTCTTCATGAGAAAGAATATAATGTCTCCCCTTGAGAATCTTCTCTTCAAGTTTGTATAATAGCATCTTTTCTCAAAAACTACTGCCTCATTAGACTGGTCTGCAATCCTCAGTATATATGATTTCACCACTCTCCTTCAACCCAGATTATCTACTCAACATAAATAAATTCTGCTCATATAAAAATATGATATAAAAATTATATATCATACGTAAACAATAGTAAATATAGGTATAGAAGCATAGAAATTTTAGTTAAGCTAGAGCAAGAAATTTATGTTAGATCTATGTTTCTGATAGTCTTGGATAGACGTTAATGTAGAAGTTATAGCAATATGAATGATGTCGTAGTAGAAGTATTCTATGGGGCTGTCTTGCAGAACTTCTCTATGTCTCTTTGTTCTATCTCTTCATCTAGAATAATATAATTGAATCCTAGATTTCATTATGAAAATGTTTAAGAAACTTTTTATATCTTAAGCTCTCCAACTAAGAGCTAAGTTAGAAATCTATCTTTCGCCATCCATCACTTCTGAAGATATGCTTCTCTCATTAAATTCTCTCTTATTAGATATTTCTTATCTTAAAGAGATTCAGGTCTAATTCTTTTGTATTAAAGGTAACTTGTGATGAAAAGATCTACTGATACATGATACTGGGTGTTGTGTTATTTATGAATAAACTTTATTTCTTAGTATCTTCTTATGTGTGTGACTAGATGTGAGTTTTGCAGGTGTCCCTCCTGAAGCAGAGACTATACGTTCCCTACTAAATATCTCAAGTATCTTAGCTTTAATCTTCGGTATACTATGGATCATAGGTGGCATCCTAACATCGATGACTATAATTGGAATATTTCTTGGAATACTGCTCATAGTCTTCGGTGTTGTTGATCTCATAATATATACTAACATTAAGCCTATAATAGATTTAATATATCAGAGAAGATATCGTGAAGCAAAAGATAAAACATTTATATGGATGATTATCGGATTCATATTTGGAGGAATACTCATCGGCGTACTCTTACTGATAGCATATCTAAAGTATGATGAATTGATAAGAAGAGCTGGACCTGGCCTACCACCTCCACCTCCTCCACCGTAACCTCCTACATTTTTATTTCCATCAAACTCATGTGAAAATATCTTTATGGATAGTTATTGTACTCATAGATTGATCCTGTCAACTAGGTAATACCCTTCCTCTGTTTTTTATTATTATGGTTAGGTTTCTTATTATCGCTATTGTGGATGCATAGTCTTCTATAGAATTAATCCTCCAACTATTTATATTATTATAGAATCTCTTAGTCCTCTGCTTCAAGTATCCAAAGAACCTCTCAACAACATTCCTTAAACCGAATCTCTGATATTGATATTTTAGACCAAGCCTATCTAGAGCCCACCTATACCATGGACCTCTATCAACAATTATCAATGGCTTGTTACTGCATCTATCCAAGACCATTCTAATGAACTTCATAGCGGTGAGTATGTTCCTACTCCATGAAGCATATATAGCTAGTATCTCTCCCGAATCAATGTCTACAGCAGACTATACATATGCTCTAAGACCATGAAGCTTTACAACAGTCTCATCTACCGCTACAGAATTCCTAAACCTCTTCTCTATAGAGAATATCCTAGAGAATCTATGGAACCATCTCCTAACACTCTCCCTAGAAGCCATAGTTATATAGTATCTCTCAGAGAGGTCTCTAAGACTTAGACCAGCAATATATAGCATGATTGTATAAGCCTTCTCATATAATGGGTAGTTATTGAATCTGTATAAGCTTGATATCCTATTGAAGATATAGTCTAACACATGCATAAGAGAATAGAACAGAAACTAAGCCATAGACATAAAAAGAAAAACTTAAGTAAAAGTTGACAAGATCCATAGATTTTTAGAAAACTTTAAAAATACGGTTAATGTAGTTCAGTCTTGATCATGGATGCCCTCCATGCTAGGGTTTATGGTAGAGTTCAGAGAGTTGGCTATAGAAGATTCATTCTAGATTCTGCGCAGGAGCTCGGCCTATCAGGCTACGTTAAGAATGAGGGAGATGGCTCTGTGACAATCTTCGCTCAGGGAGATGAAACCATCCTAGAAAAATTCATCGAAATGATGAAATCTCCTCCACCACCTGCCTACGTAAAATCAATCGATATTAGAGAAGCCAAGCCTAGACCAGCTCTAAAATACTTTACGATTAAGCCATCACCATTACATGAAGAACTACAAGAAGGCTTCGGAGCAATGCAAACAATATTAATGGACTACTGGAAAGAATTCAGAGACTATAGAGAAGAATTTAGAGATTATAGGCAAGAATTTAGAGATTTCAGAGACGAATTTAGAGATTATAGGAATGAGTTTAGAAGCTTCGTAAATGAGTTTAGAGATTACCGGGAAGAATTTAGAGAATTTGCAAAAAGAACAGATGAAAACTTCAGAATGATAATGGAGAAATATGGAGAAATATCAGAAAAACTAACAACAATACTAGAAACACTAACAAAAGAATCAAAAGAAACAAGAGAGATGCTAAACGAAACAATGAAACTACTAAGAGAAGCATTAGAAAAACTCTCGAGATTATGATTTCATAATATATTTAGAAGATTTATGCATGCTTATTCTAGTTCTTCTATTACTCTTGGTGTTAAGTCTCCACTCCATTTCAATACCCATATATTGTTCTGTTTAGCATATTCTAATGCATCTGGTGTTGCATAATCTGTATATATTACTTTGATTAATTTCGGTCTAAGTAAGTTTGGTCTCTTAGACTTGATCATCTTAACTTTCTCGATTAGTTCTTCTATAAGCCCAACTCCTAGCCTTACGGCTGTCTCACCGATAATGCAGAACTCTCCAACAACTCCGTATATGTTGATCTCTTTAGTATCGACAAATAATCTATCAAGGGAGACTTCTAATCCTAGCTCATTTCTTAACCTATATCTTATATAGCTTAACGCTTCTTCTTCAATACTGATCGTTATTCTATCTATCGTGATTGCTACGCGGTCTAAAGTAATCTTTATATCTCTAACTTCTTCCCATAGTTTATTCTGACCCTCCCACAACTTGCTTGTATTCTCCCACAATCTCTCCTGTCCTTCTCTCAAACTTCTAACTTCCTCCCACAACTTGCTTGTATTCTCCCACAATTTTTCTTGTTCTTCTCTCAAAGCCTTTATCTCTATCCATATTTTCTCTATGTTCTTTAATATTTCTGAGTATCCTAGGTATCCTGCAACCAAGTATCTGAACTCGGTATCTTCTTCCAATAGCTTCAATATCTTCTTCTTTAACTGGGTGCTCATTTCTATGGATATTTAAGTCTATGCATTCTATAAGTTTTATGTTGCTTGGATTTTAGATGGATGTTTTCTTGAATTTGATCGGTTTCTAGTGTTTGCTCTTCCCAGTTAGGCTGTTAGAAGCGAGCATAACCCTCTAGAAGAGTGTGGTATGTTTACGTAAGGTAAGAATAGAAGGTATTGTGGCCCTACAAGATTTCTATTAAAGCTTGGATAGTTCTGAAAAACGTACAATTCTAGAATAAAGATATCGATGTAGAGCATTCTTGTTTTTATTTGTTTGATCTTTTTATAGAAGAGGGAAGGTTAATAAGAGATTTATTCTTTGATCTGATAGTTGAGGGATGTCTAAGGTTGGAGTAGATTTCAAGCATAGGATGCTGAAGCTGTTAAAAGAGGATGAAGAGTTTAGGTATGCTGTAGTTGGTCTTATAGGTATAGAAGATATAAGAAGTGGGCAGGCTAGACTTGAGCAAGCACACATACGGCTTGAAGAAGCAATTGCAAAGCTCACAGAGGGGCAGAGTAGGCTTGAGCAAGCTGTTGGAAATCTTGAGCAGGCTGTTGGGAGGCTTGCAGAGGCGCAGGCTAAGACTGAGATAGCTATTCAGGAGCTGTTTAGGCAGGTTAGTATCTTGACGGTGAGGTTTAACGAGCTGTCTATGCAGGTAAGTAGGCTTTCAGATACTGTAGGGTTTGGCCTGGAGGATATTGCGAAGGTGGTGGTTCCAGGATGGTTGTATAGGCATGAAGGTATAGTTGTAGATGATCTTGTTAGGAGGTTCTTCATCGTGGATGGTAAAGAGGTTGAGGTTAATCTGTATGGTGAGGGGTTGAGGGAAGGTGTGAAAGTAGTAGTGCTGGGTGAGGTTAAGTCTAGAATATATGAGGGCGATGTTAAGGATTTTGATAAGTCGATGGAGAGGTTGAGCTCTCTATTTGCTGCTGAAAATATCTATAAGCTTATGTTTGGATACTATATACATCCATCGGCTGAGCATGAAGCAGAGAAGAGAAAGATAACATTAATAGCTTCATACATGAGATGATCATAAAGAGATGATGCTTCCTCATGTATTGATAATTAATTTTCAAGATTTTAGACCATTATAATTTAGATATTAAAGATTTGAGAGCATATATGAAGACTTAGAACGCCATTTTCTTATCTCTCCACTCTTTGGATCTATTACTAGACCTAAGACCTTTATGACTGATGTTCCTAGCAATGGTTCAGGAGTTTCGGTTATAGCTGCTAATGTATATGTGCCTCTATCTAAGAGTTCTATGTAGATAGGAGCTAAGTCAACTTCAACTTCTCTACCATCTGCAAGTATAACTTTCTCCTTACCTATGATACGGAGCTCCAATTTATCAGCTACGCTTCTAGAAAGTGCTACATACCAAGAGCCTGTATCTGAAAGCATTTCTAATTCTTCAGATAGTCTATTCTCAGGATTAGTGACTAGGCATCTTACCCTAACGTATCCCATCCTGATTAAAACTATTCATAACCTACCTATAAGAATTCCTTGTTAAGTAATGTTTTCTTAATTTTAGATTGCAACTATTACCAATCAAAGTGTTCTTCGTGAGTTTGAATTGGTAGATTTTGTTTGAGTATTGGTGGAAGTGTACCTCGATGCTTTAATTCGAGTTTTGCGGTGGATAATCTTTTTAGATAGTTTTAAATAGTAGACAGTATGTATACATGTTATGAGCGATGTATTATCTGTCAGAATTCCTAGAGATGTGAAGAATAAGATGGAGTTACTCAAGGAGGTTGTTGATTGGAATGAAGAGATTAGAAGGTTTCTTGAATCGAGGGTTGATGAATTGTATAGAGTTAAGGTGATTGAGGAGGTTAGGAAGGTTATTGAGAAGTTGCCTGAGATGCCTAGGGGGGCCGTTACATCATATTTGAGGGAGGACCGTGATAGTTATTGATTCTTCTTCTCTAGTGAAATACTTGCTGAGAGAGGAAGGATGGCTGCAGGTTGAAGCTTATCTCCTTCAAGGAGTTGTAACACTAGACCATGCAGAGAAAGAAGTTCTAAATGCTGTTTGGAAGCATCATCTAGTCAGGAGAATTATTGGTAGAGAGTTGGCGGTAGAGTTATACAATGTATTCAAGAAGCTCGTAGATGCGAAGATATTGTTAATTGAAAGGGAAGAACAATATCTTGATAAAGCTTTTGAGATAGCTATGAATCATTATCTACCTCTTTATGATTCAATCTATATATCTCAAGCATTAAAATGGGGAAAACTATTGACAAGTGATGCACTTCAGAAAGGGGTAGCTCAAAATATGGATTTAGAAGTTATCTATCTATAAGCTATTCTACATTTGAGGCCATGGTTTCCGTATTTAGAGAAGTGGTATGAATAAGATTGTGAGGTTCCTAGATAATTTGGAGAGAGAACATGTTAAGAAGCCTATTCGTTTAGATTATTTCACTTCTCCTCATCATGTTTAGTTTAGTGGTTAGATAGATGGATGTATTATGCGCTGTTTTCATTTATGCAGGGTGCATTATAATGCATGTTTGTTATATGTATTCTAATCGTTGGAATGTCTGTCTTTGGCGATTTTCTTCGGGAATATTTTCCTAGTGTTTTCTCAGTATTACTATGGATTTATGGTTCTATTTTTTAGAATAGGTCTAGAATGGGACTGGTTAAATACGGGCTGGATCAACAAAACAAACGATGAATAGAAAAAGTTTGTTATCTGGGGTTTTAATCTCGCTGCTAATACTATCGACAGTCTTCATAGCGGCTAGCATATTTGTGACGCCAGCAGCTGCAGCGGGAAAGACTGCATGGCTAAAGATAGTTACTAGTGCTTGGAAAGGTACAAGCTGTGGAATATATGATGGTGTTGATTCTGGCTTCTTTGGAGACGCTGTAGATGTTAATACTCCTATGTGTATAGACCCGAGTGTTAGCGGGTTTGCTGATAGGTTCAATGTAACTGGGCTTGAGGCTTTCGTAGAGGTTTATGGGCTTAAGCCTGAGATGGGATTAATACAGATGCAGGGTAAATTCGATATAAATGCAACAGGATTCGCTAAGATATCGTGGACAGTAGATGATAACTGGGGTCTATTGGTTCTAGTTAAGGCTAAGAGCTATTATGGCGAGGAGATAGGTAAGGGATCACCATTCAAAGGAATAATAATCTATGCTCTCGCCATACCGCCTAGAAGCATGACGCCAGAAGCTAAAGAAAAATTCCTAAACATGAGCGGGCTATACACGTGGACTGGCGGAGCGGTAACTCCTGTTGGCAACATAACAATAAATGATGATGGATTGATAGACGATCACGGTGGTTACTTTGATTTCAATCTGACTAGGGCTGGTTTGGGCTCTGGTCCGTTCGATATACTTAATGGGACTAATGTCGACCTTGCAAGCTTCTCTAAGATATTCGGTAATGAGACTGTTAAAGGAACCCCTGTTAATGCTTGGGTTGCCAGGGCTGCTAAGATGTTCAAGGTCTTCCACGTCCACAGCTGGTATAATGTAAAAGACAACCTCAGCTTCGCACAGATTAAAATATATGACCTAGATAATACAGATCCTACAAGCGAGGCATCACTTATACAAGCTGCAGTAACAGGTGAGGATGGCCAGTCAAGATACACTAGAGAAATTTATCCATCAGATGCATTAGAGTATAGAAAATTCTGGGACAACCACCTAGTACCAATACCATTACAGATATTCAACCTAGATAATAATACCGTGTATCACGGTGGAATCTATAGTCCAGAAGAAGATGAAGGCGCTATAGGTGCTCCTAAGCTTAATGCCACCGTACGTGTATGGTGGGAGACAGTAATAGTTAACCAGACAATATACTATGGATGGGAATACAATGGAACAGGGACATGGACAGATCCAGATGACTTAGGCAAGCTTGCACCAGACTTCGTAGGACCATTAAGCATGGCAATGAACCACACAGTAACAGTGTACGGAACAGGTCCAGGTCCTACTGGTATATGGCTTGATTATCCTCTAGAAACAAATGTGGAAAATGTTGCTAACATTATTAATGCTACTGTGTTTTATGCTAGGTTCTGTGTTCAGGATGCAGACTTGCAGATACAGCATCCAGAGGTTGGAGACAAGCTTGTCAATATGCCTGTCTCGATAAACTTGAAGACTGAGGGAGACCGTCCATACTATCTAACGAAGAACCTGCCAACGACAGATAATGGTGGATGTACGGACGATCCCCACAAATACCGTGGGGGATTAAGACAGTTTGATAGGTTCTCCAGGTTCCCGAATGGTACACTATGGTGGCATCTTTACATAGACTTGGATGAAACCGGTATACCGGACTACTTTGAGGAAATCTGGGAGGCTAAGTACGGTGGAACAATTGGCTCATTCTGGAAGAAATTCGGGAAGAATGTATGGCTTAATGCTAGCCTAGCATATCTGCCCGGAGATGCGAGAAACTACGATGATATTCCTGAGGGGCCGAACCTAAAGGATGTTAAGACGCCTAGCAGGATCGGAGATGAGGATGTGAAGAAGAGCAACTACTATAATGGGAACTGGAGCATGCTGGTAGCAGACGTCAAATATGCGAACACACTGACATTGAAGGATGACAAGCCATACACGGGGTTCGATGTGGTCTTCAAGTGGACTGGAGGAGCGAGAAATAACTATCCAGGGCAGGAGAAGATCGTAGATACGCTAAGAATCAAGAACCCATATGCTATTGCACTGCACTACGATTACGAGGCTGAGGAGGAGTATCCATGGATATATCCATATACTGTGCTCCAAGACAACTACATGCTCGTAAAGCTACATGAACCTGTAGACGTAGAACTAGAAATAATGTATGAAACCGGTCCAGGAACAGTTGTCCTAGAAGATTATGTAGGCCTCCTAAAGGTCAAAGGAGTATACTACCTTTACATCGAATTTGAATACTATTCTCCTGAGGGAAGATACGTTGCAGACCTATACTTCGATTACTGGGGATATGATATGGTCGTCTTCCTCGAGAACGGGACGGTGCTAGGAAACGTTACATACATATATATCGATGATGCGATAGCAACGGTGAAATTCCATGAGGTACTCGGAAATGACTACTACTTATATGCATATAGCGAGTATTATGCGCTCGTAGCGGATATAGATGTAGATGGTAGAGATGACTTCAGCGGATTCGATGACTTCTACGTGGGAGGCTATTATGGTGGGCCTGTAGAGGTGGAGATATTCTGGCAGTTTGCAACACCTAGAATACTGGTTAGCGGGACAGACTACTACGTAGACCTAGGCGTGGTGGAGTTCGACAACCTATACCGCCCAATACTGGTATCAGGAGGAATAGACTACATAGAGATCTACACCAACTATGGTGGACTAGAGTTCGATGTAGACAGCGGAGATATAGAGTGGGATGGAGTATCAGGGATGACACCCGACTCTGGAACAGCACCAGGTGTTTGGTGGGCTTACTTCTATACGGGCATAAAGAAGGCATTAATCAAGCCTGCAGCAGGAATGGATGACTATGCAGATTTCGACGAGGATAACGAGGTACAGTTTGAGTTCGACCCAGAGCTGACGACGATAGAGCTTGAGCTTGACCATGCCACATGGGAAGATGATGTAACAGGCACTCACCGCGACTTCACTGGGATAGTCAGCCTAACAAGAATCGATTACGGCTACTTCTATGGAATGATCGTGCCATTGTCAGATGACTATCCTGCAAGCGACTTCGCACTACTAAAGACCGGAACGGTATTCGTAACAGCAGATGTCCATGACATACAATTCACCGTAACAGATAATCTAGGGAACCCACTGCCAGCAGGCCAGACAGAGGTACAATTGATACTGCCGAACGGCGAGGTAGTTGCTAGGAGGCCGGGAGACATACCAGACCAGTTTATAGGAAACCTGGCATGGAGCTATAAACTATTCGGTGAAGGGAATGTAGTATTCTTCCAGCTACCTGGGTCAACAGGGCCATACGGTATAAGAGTGCTATATACTGGAACAGAAGTATACTACGACAGAGACGTAATAGACGTCCTAGAGGTAACAGAGTTTGTAACAATAGTCGTCAAGGTCTACAAGGTTAAGGTAGTATTCGAAGACTGCCAGGGACAGCTAATGCCTGGATTATACTACAAGTTCACGCTACCAAACGGTAGAACAGACTGGGACCGTACAACCAAGGAAGGAGAAGTAGACTTCCCATACATGGCTGGAGGAACATTAACAATACATAGTGTATGGTGGAAAGGAGTAGAACTACCATTAATGGAGGCCAAGTTCGCAACAGGTGAAAAGATAGAACTAGTAGACGGTAAACTAGTACTAGAGATAGGTGAAGGAATAGATGCGCCAATAGTAGTCAAGGTACCAATCAAAGATCTCATCTTCTACACAATGGACTTCCAAGGAGAGATCAAGATACCACGTCTAAACGTAACACTTACATGGATGGGTACACCTAAGCCGTGGAGCACTGAGAAGATCTACTTCTTAGAAACACTCGACCCGACAGGAGACGCCAATACAGAATTATACAACACGAGCATCCAAGTACATCCATTATGGTTCAACTACACAGTAAAAGCATTCTTCCAGAAGATAGCTGACGACTCTCCAATGGATGGGATGACAGAGTGGGAGGCCAAATACGTATTCTACAAGATGCCTCCAACAATCTACAACATAACAGTAACAACAGTAACAGATGTAGAAACATATGGAGAAGAACCAGTAGATGGAGTAGGAGGAACAACACCTGGAACAAGCAAATGGCCTGGAAGAAGAGACGTAGAAACACCATACGAGATAAAGATAGACTGGGCTGGATGGAGTGAAGATTATGAGGACACGATACCAACCATAAGAACGGGACCAGCAGACGAAGTAAACGATAGAGTAGTCCTTAGAATCTTCGGATCAATGGATGGTGTACCAGTAACAACAGAAAACTTCCCAGAATGGCTTGTAGAAGCATGGAACCCAGAACTGATAGGTATTAGGACAGCCTTGGTCTGCAAAGAAGAGATAAAGCTTAAGACATGGGCACATGACTTCTGGAAGAGCGTAATAGATGGAGACTACCGTGTAGGAGATGCAAGCTTCAAGATAGAGAACGACAATGGCTTCGAGATGATATACTACGACCTAGTAGAAGAGAAATGGATTGGAAACACATACACAAGCAAGTGGACAGAAGACATCAAAGACATCTCAGCAATAATGAAAGACAGCCACTACACAAGCAACATATACTGGAATGGAAGCTACATACTCAAAGACCTATACTTCGAGACAAACATGACATACAGCTACAGCAAAGAAAAGAACGCAAGCTTCATAGTAGACAAATTCTACAACGCATCTATGACCTCTGACGCGACACCTGGAGCAGACGGATTCTGGAGCCCCAACAAAGTAGACCCAACACTTAACTTCACATTAGTAGGTACAGAGAACCTTTGGAAGACAGACCGTAGATTCAGTGCATGGGTGAAGAGGATCAAGGGAGAAACATGGAAAGACTGGTATGATGCATGGTTCCTAGTGTACGAGCTACCGAGAGACACAGATGAATACAAAGTAGCAAAGGGACTAGATGGTAAAGGAATACTACCAATACCGATACCAGTAGCATTCATAAAGCTTGGAGCATTCGCAAAAGGAGGAGAACCACTAAACAAAGCACTAATAGAACTATGGACACTACACATGGATGTAGAAAACACAGTAAAGATATCAGCAGCAGATGAAGGAACTGATACATTCTACTACTACATCCCTGATGAAGTAGTGGCAAGAGTACCAGTAGAAGTATCATGGAGATGGGAGAAGAAGCTAGTAGAAACAAACGAGCCACAAATCTACGACCTTAAGAGGTGGGATAGAGTATGGCTAACATTCACAACGTACACTCTACGTGAATATGTCTGTGAGATTCCAGAAATAACAGCCTATGGAGTAAACCTGACCAACACCCTAAGAGACACAAGACTTGCAGTCGTGCCATGTGAAGAAGGGCAGATAGAAGTATGGCTGCACTTCGTTGGACACTCTGGTGACGATGTAACCTATACAGTTGAGCTTAGATGGAATGGAGACCTAATAGCTGCTACCACTGAAGTATTGGACGTAACTCTTGGAGGCGAAATTTGGGTAGCAGGCATAAAAGTCGAAATATACGATATCCATACATCATCTGATTTTGGAGTATGGGCTGAAGCAGACGTAACAATTTCTGGAAGCTACACTATAAGAGCGCCGACGACTGAAGTGCTTGAATCAAGAACGATATTTGTCCAAGTACCACCATCACCAGCAAAGCTAATACTGAGAAACGTCCTAGAAGAGACAGGTATTGATGTAGCTGTCTCCGCAGACTATGTATATCCATTGATAACAGCCTACCCAAGAGACAATAACCCAGTAGTAACGGACCTATGGGGTGAAGAAGACGGAGTACTCAGCTATGGTAGATGGTACACAGAAGCAGACGGTTATGTGGATAGTTTCAAAGACCTTGGAGTGGCAGATCCAAGATACGGCTCAGTAATACTGCCAATAGCTGGTTGGCTTAATGAGACATTCCATGACGGGATAGCTGCTACAGAAGACGAATTCCATTACCAGCTAAACATTGTATGGAAGAGCGCGGTAGTCTACAGCGACAACATAGTCCTAGACAAGAAAGGCTACGTAACTGGTCCAAGCGATGTCTACACAGTAACATTCTACCTAGCATTAAGCAACAGCACCAAAGCACCGGTCAAAGGGCTGAATGCATGGATATACTACATGAACGTAACAGAATGGCATCTAGCAGACCTATGGTATGCTGACGACGTAGTAGCTCCAGGAGTATATCCAGAAGAAATCTATCCACCACAAGACTATGAAGCATGTGAAGACAGCATCATACCATGCGAGCTAAGAGTAACACTAGCAAGCGAGCTATGGCCCGACGGCAAGAAGACATTCGAACTAATACCTGGACCGAGATTCATGAACACTACATGGAAGTACGTCTTCTCTGCAAACCACACTGCAATAGACTGGATGGACGACCTAGTAGCAACACAATTCGTACTAAACAATGAGACATTCGGAGACAACGGACTAAGAGTCAAGACAACAACAAGAATAGATGTACCGATAATGCTTAACGCAGCAAGATGGGTAGTCTTCGAAGTAGCAACATGGAGAGATGAAGCAGGAGTACCAACGGCATACCCAATGAAGGACTACATAGTCAAGTATGAGATAAGGAAGCCGAAGTATGAAACAGGACCAGCACTAACAGCAACTTCTGGAACAGCAACAACAGATGCTGAAGGTAAAGTAGTAATAACAAGTGATCCATCCGACCCCAAGAAAGTATTCTGGGCAGGAATGGTGATAAGATACCGCGTAGAACCGCCAGCATACACATCAGACTACTCAGATGCATTCTGGGGTAGCTGGCTCAAAACTAAGGAAGTGGACTTCGTAGACAAGAAAGCAGACTATAGAGCACCTGCAATCGCACCGATAATGAGCCACGCCTACTATCCAGACGAAGAACCAACACACTATGCTATAGCTAAGATAGAGACAACATGGGTACCGAGAGAAGAAGGAGGATGGTGGTGCAGCGGGCTATGTGTCCACGAGCATAGAAGCAAGCCATTTATAGTATGGGTTGACTACACAGCAGTAACAGTCCGTGTAACAGACTTCAATGGTAGACCACTAGCAGGAGCATTCGTACAGCTGTGGGATAAGGCAAGCGGCAAACTAGCAGCATGGCACTACACAGCAGCAACAGAATGGGAGGCACTACCACTAGACGTAGCTGGAATGATTGCATGGCATGGACTAGACCCAGCAACCGACTCAGTAAAGATACCATTCCAGACAAAGCCGAGAACATTCGGAGGAGCAGGATTCACAGGAGTAATGAACGTAACACTAGGCCCAGTAGCATTCGACACAAACAACGATGATAGAGTAGACTTCAACCTAGCCCACCGTGGAATACCAGGCTACACAGACACAAGCTTCATAACATACATAGCAAGAGCATTCTGGCTAGCAACAGATAAGACACCAACAGCTGCTACAGGAACTCTAGTAGCAGTATGGCCATACATGCCTGAGAAAGCCCAGAAAGTATACGACAGCGAAGAAGACGAAGTAACATGGAAGCTACTACTACCAAGACACGTAGCAGGAGCAGCATATAGACCAGGAATGGCCGCATACTACCCACAAGTACTAGACTCAAGCAGATATGCAGTAACGGGAAGCCTAGTCAAGGAGCATAGAGATGTATACGCAGCGGTCTTCGACATAAAGATGAGGTTCAGCTATGAAGGAAAACCACTGGCAGAAATAGCTAAAGACCTTGTTGTAACATTCGAGAAAGCATATGATGTACTAACATTCACAGGAAAAGACATAGTAGACATAAAGATGCTACCACGTGGAACATACACAGTAATCGCCAAGTACAAAGGAATCGAAGTAGCTAGAAGAACATTAGACCTAAGCGCAGTCAACGTCGGTACAGTAACAGCAGACATACCATTAGCGATGAGAGATGTAAGCCTACAAGTAGTAGACATGTTTGGTAGACCACTACCAGACGCCAAGGTAAGCATATCACCTGAATCATTCGCAGGATACAGCAATGTTGGAGGAATAATAACTATTAGAGCAATAGTAACAACTCAGACATACGAGTTCACAGTATCATGGGCATCAGCAACATACGGCAAAGAAGCATCAGTAATAATCGCAGACACACCAGACGGTCTAGCGGCTAGAAAGACCATAGAGCTACCAGTAGGAGACGTAGTAGTAAGCGTAGTAGACAGGAAGGGAGAACCAATAGCTGGAGCAACAGTAAAGTTCGGCCCAGTAGAGAAGACGACAGACGCAGATGGTAAAGCATACTTCGAGCAAGTACCACTAGAAGCAGCTGGAAGAGGAGTATCGTACGATGTATCAGTAGTACGTGAAGGATTCACAGTCCACAGTAAACCAGAGACAGTAAGCAGATCAAAGACAACGATAACAGTGATAGGCGAGCTATTCAGCCTCAAAGTCCGTGTAGTAGGAGCAGCAGGCCAAGGATTACCATTCGCCAAAGTAGTAGTAAAGAGAGCAGGAGCAGAGATAGGAACATTCACAACAGATGCAGGCGGATTCCTAGAGATATCTAAGCTACCATTAAGCGACTACACAGTAGAAGCTGAATGGAAAGGCTTCAGAGGAGAAGCAGCAGCAACCCGCGACGACTTGATGGCTGGAAGAGCAGTAGAGATCAGCCTACCACCATACATGGAGATAGCTGGAGTACCATTCACATTCGCAGCATTCCTAGGACTAATAATAGGACTAATAATCCTCGTCGTCGTACTAGTAATAATCTTAACAGAATACGCCCGCTGGCGTGGAAGAAGACTAGGAATCTACCCACCACCTCCACCTAAAAAGTAACAACAAAACACCCCCAAACCCCCAATTTTTTACTTCTCCCAATTTTTTTATATATGAAAAGAAAATTCAGTATAAATTCTCATCTTCAAAATATCTCTCAATAGTGTCTAGATAAGTATCTTTTATCCATTCCACATCTTTAACATAATCATAAAACGTTTCACACATGCTATCGAAGCTTAAGAATCGATTAAACAAAATGCTTATTCAGACACGATCAGACTTCAAATCCGTTAATGTTATATTATGGGAGAACATTTAAGCGAACTAACTGATGACTGGCCAGAGGTCGTAAAAATCGCAGAAAAGTTAAGTCTAGGTGAGAAGCTGGATAGAAAAGATGAAACGTGGATAAATGAGCTAACAGAAACAACTGGATGGGACAGAGATGATATTATCGACGAGTTTAAAAACATAAATGTAGATCCTTCTAAAAGAGCTGAAAAGTATAAACAACTTCACGAAGAATATTTTAGAGAAGCTAAGAAGTTCAAAGAAGAAGGTGACAATAAACAGGCAGGAGAAAAGCTGTGGGGAGCCGTAACAGCATTAATAAAGCTCTATACAGCAATCAAAGGCATCCCCATACTACATTGGAGCAGAGGAAGGCTGGAGAAATTTATAACAAATAATGTTGAGGAGAACTATAAACCGTTATTTAGAGACCTACTCGATAAAAACACAGGTTTTCCATGAATACTTCTATGAAGCACATCTAGACGATAAAGCATTTGAAGAAAGATGGGAGGAAGCAGTAAAACTTCTCGAGAAAGCAAAAGAACACGTCAAGTAGTATTTATATTCAGCTTGAAAATACGTATCTAATAGCTAACTTGGCAGCAAATACTCCAAGAAAAATTAGAGAAGAGATAAGAACATCAAAAATAGATCTATCTGAAATAATTAGAGAAGCTTTAGAAAGCAAGGTCAAGAAGAAAATAGAAAAACTATTAAGAGAACTAGAAAATATGAAGAATCTTCAAACACAGCCAGACGAAACAGTTAAACTGATTAGAGAGAGAGCCGAGATGAAAGGTAGACTACTTGATTCATCAGCTTTAATCAACTGTGTCTGACTAGGAAGGGCTGCAAAGATACTCGGCGAGTATACAATAGAACTAGTAAAATTTGAAGTAGGAAACTACGTCTGGAAAAGACGTAGCAGCCTAAGTTATAAAGAAAGCAAGAATCTGCTTGAGAAACTTTTAGAACTAATAAACTTAATGAATATTCTTCATGTTGACTTTCTAGAAGCACTATCTATAGCAGTAGAAGAAAACATAACATTCCATGATTCATACTACATTCAAGCAGCAATCCAGAATAATCTAGAATTAGTAACTGACGATCCTAAACTTTATAACGTAGCCCGAAAATATGTCGAGGTCTTAAGAAGCCAAGACATCAAATAAAAATACTAAAAACAACTTCTAAGACCTCAGGTTGCTAGAAACTTAAGAAGCTATAGCTAGATATAGCTAAGAATCTACAACCTTATCCTTACCCCTTTCTCTAAAGCTTCCGTTACGATAGTCTTTCTACCATAAAACTTCTTCAACTCCTCTTCTGTATATGGAAACATCTCAAGACTGAAAGACCCATCCCACAGCATACTTAAAATAATCATATTCTCGATAAAGCTATGCTTCTTAAACTCTTCTGAGACAACTATCATATCCAAGTCACTATCTATCAATGGTGTACCAGAAACTCTTGAACCAAAAAGATAAACTTCAGAAACATTTAGAACCTTCTTCAACCTTCTTAGAAAAGATGCTAACGCTCTCTTCTGCTTCTTCGACAGCTTTACATTATCCAATTCTCTAATCAAGGCAGACCACCAACTTTCCTAGCCCAGTCAACAACTTTACAAGCTGCCCCAATACATCTCTCAACAATCTCTCTACTATATGCTTCACTAGGAACAGTATTTGCAGCATTAGGATACCTGGCTATAGTATAATGTGGGTTAAGTATCTTCAGCTCATCCAATATTTCATCAGCCTCAACAACCCTCCCAAGCTTTAATAAATCATGACCCCTCGGAGGTAAACGATGTTTCCTCACTATGTATAATGCTTTCAATGCTTTCTCAGCAGCTTGATGGCATAAGAAAGCTGCAATACTATACTCTTCAATCTCGAGATTCTTCTTCGCCTGCCTCAAATTATGTAGAGACTCCCTCCACCAGTAGAGGGCTTCTTCTCTTATCTCTCCACCTTCCATCCCTAGAACCACTCTACATAATTATACTTAAGACTTTACCAGTTTTCAACCAACCGAGTCTAAAAATCCTATAGAGAATCTCCTTGATGCTTCAGACTAAGATCTGCCAAGACTTCATAGAGAAGGATCTCAAGCCGATGGAGAAAATTTACCAGATCTGGCCTTAGTTCTTATAATTCCTCCCCTCTATATCTATAAACTAGAATATAGCGCATAAACATGAATTCTCAGATTAATCAAGCTGAATCTATTGACATTACACTTGGCTTTACCAACATATTCCATACAATCTCTATACTTGGATATTCTCCTAAGATTTTAATCACGCAACAATAGACTTCCACTGACATACACCAACTCCACAAAACCCATAAAAAATTAAAAACAGTTTAGAGATGACTAGAATAGTTGATATTAGAGATTCGCGGCGGGAGGGATTTGAACCCTCGAGGCCTGTAAAAGGCCACGGGCTTACTTATCTATCTCCATTAGATCTCAAGGCCCGCCCCTTAGTCCTGGCTTGGGTACCGCCGCTCTCCTATTCAACGATCTTGTAGCAGTCTTATTTATGCAATGTTCTGTAATATTTATTATTCTCTTTACAATCTAGGAAAAGGGTATCCTGCAATTTATACATCTCCCACAAATGAAACATTCAATCAGACTTTCCTATTGAAAGTTTAGCACTAAGGTTTAGGGATCCCTAGGCGTCCACTGATCTAACTCTTATGCTTTCATCTGATTTAACTTAATTCTTAACTGGTCTAATTCTCTTCTTATAGCTTCTTCATGGAACTCCATGAACCATTCCTGACCCCTAGATATATCCCACAGCCTACTTATCAACGATATACTATTCTCCAGATGTTTTATTATTCCTCCAGGCTCATATCCTGTCCCAGTGTAGAGTATCTTCTGACGAGCTGACCAATCTCCAGGCTGGTCTGCACCAGGAATAAACTCTGAAGCATACTTCTCAAGAATCTCGTAATCCGTTACTCCTCCAAGCTTTCTAATCTCTCTATACTCTGAGTAGTAGCTCTCATCTGGACCATATAATGGCATATCATACATGTTATAGCATAGAGCAGTAATATCTCCAAGAGCTATAAAGTATATCTTCTTGAAGCCTAAATCTAATGCTATTTTTTCAACAACCCTCATACCATACTCAGAGATAAATCCATAAACTATCAGCTCTCTAAGCTTTGAATTCTTCTTCTCAGCCTCCTCGTAGATCTTCTTGAGAGCCATCTCAGCCGTCCTACCACTCGCCTCCGTATCAGGCTTAACTACAACCAAGTCTCTACATTCTGGAATCATTGAAAAATCTTGATAAACTACTTCAATCTCCTTCATAGATTCTTCATCATGAGACCTATAAGATGGCAGCCTATATCTCGGTCTAATCCACACCTCCCTAAAATCTATACCCGACCTTCTTAAAGCTTCATGGAGACAATAACCTGGAGCAGCCCTTAAAACATGCTCAAAAACTATCTCATCCCTCTCCAACTCACCTATCGATGTTAATTCCATCAAAGCCTTCGCAGCATCAAGAGCTACCATACCCATATATCCTATTAACTCATCACCAACTATATGGGGATGACATGCTACACTTCTAACCTCAGGAGAATCCAAGATGTAAACATCTGAACTTGACTGCAACCCCTCAACCTTGTATATCTTCGTACTCTTTCTAAGACCTTGCAGTTCAACTTCTTCTGTCAATCCAACCCTAATATTGAAAGCCTCGATCAGCAGATCTATAATTGATTGACTAATTACTCGAGGCAGTTAAAGCCCATCCATTAAATGTAAAAGCTGGTTATTAAGAATTCTCAATCCTTCCTCACCACTTAGAAGCCTTATGTATTTAGCACGAAGTAGCCTGGCCAGAGAGATATTAAGACTATAACCTAACATCTTCCGATGAAACTTTAATGTATAGCTTATACAATAGCTATAGAGAGGATGAGCTACGAACGTTGGAGAGACTGGCTTGACGAAGCAAGAGACGACTTCATCTCAGCTGAGATACTTCTAAAAGAAGGTAGATATAGTAAGGTCTGTTTCTTATCACAGCAAGCAGCAGAGAAAGCCATTAAAGCACTCTTAATATTCAAGTTCAAGAAATTTGAAACAATACATAGTGTGGCAGAATTGCTTAGGAGAGCTGAAGCCTCAGAAGAACTGATCAAGCTTGGGCTAGAACTCGATAGACACTATATTACTTCGAGATACCCAAATGTATGGCCTCTAGGCGCACCCTCAAAAATGTATAGAGAAGAAGATGCTGTCTCAGCAGTAAATGCAGCTAGGAGGATAATAGAATATGTTGAGAGAGAGATTAAAACTAGTTATTGAGAAGAACCCTCCACTCAGAGAACTTGAAGATGACTTGTTAGGCCTAGTCTCATCAATAGATTCTGAAGACACCCTCATAATAGTCATAGCAGGCTCCGTTGCAGAAGGCAGATACGTCTCAGGAATAAGCGATATCGACATCCTCGTTATAAAGAAGGAAGGACCGCCAACCTCTAGAATAACGTCTATTAAGGATATTGATGTTGAAATAACATCTCTAGGGCTAAACGACGTCCTAGAAGCTTTAAAGTCTAGAAACTACTCCATCTCCCAAGCATTGGATAAAGGCATATACCTGAAAGGTGAAGAAAACAAGAAGATAGTCTTTAACCTTGTTTAACATTGTATCTATATACGTATCCGCATAGACCAGTTCCAAAACACTTCTATTCTTCTCTAAGTATCTTGTCTATATTATCTCTTACTGGCAGGTATATCTTCTCATAGAATTCTCTCTGGCTTTTTATCGTTTCAAGAGGGAACCGCTGAATATATCTTAACGCTGCCTCCCAATACTTCTGGAACGTTTTCTGACCGCCAAATCTCTGTACAACCTGTCGATCAAAATCTCTAGGAGTCTGCTCTTGCCCACCTATCATGTACCATCTTCCAGGAACCCTGTAAACTACTTCATCTCCAACTACTTCTTCTAGCTCGCTTATCTTCTGCTCTCTGCTCGGCAATGGCTTACTTAACAGCTTTCTCTGACCAATCCCCCTCTTCTTAGCCCATGCATAAAAGATTGCTCTATTCAGCCCGAAAGACTTGGCCTGCTCTATATCACCCCTTAGTACATAGTATCTTGCTGCTTGCATTAAAGCCATCACCTGGAATCTTCCTGTAGACAAAGGCTGGCTAGCCGATCCTAACTCTGGAGACTTATCTCCTCTTAACTCTTCTCCTATAACTGTCCGGGCAATAGACTCTACCCTCACCTCTTTCATCGCCTTCTCCACAAGACCATCTAACTCTCCTTCAATGTATTGATCCCATTCTCTCCAGTATCTGAATCTATCTAGCTCCGTCCATTCTAAGCTAAAGTTTTCTATCTCATCTGGATCTATAGTTATAGCTACTATGTCTAGCTCTCTATGAATGCTTAGAGGTGAAGTAAATACTCTCTGTACATCTATTATATTCTCTATCTTCAGCTTCTTCTCATACGATTTAGACTTAGCAGCTATCTCTGATAGTTTACTCCTTACTTGCTTGAGTATGTATTCTACTATTGTGTGAGCTGTCTTCACTGGGTTAGGTCTCCAGTAGCTTTCACTAATTGCTTTCTCATTCAAATGTATATGGACCCCTCTCCCCGACCATACAAGGTATAACGACTTCTCTACGCCATGCCGATGCAACCCCTCAAGCATCATTTTTACAGCTTCTATGGTTAAGTCTATTTCTTCCAGGTTTCCATCTATATCTATGCTTGGTGTCGCTCTAGATATATTCTCTACCCTCTCTAAATCCTCCCTCGATAATATCCTATTATAGATGTTGATAGTTCCATATATTGTTCGGATATTCCTATCACTAAACCTGTTTATCATCTTTTTTACATCAGCCGGCTCATTTATCGTTAATGGCTTCTCATCAAAGTATCTATAAAATATTCTCTTACCATGCATTGGCCTAGCCTCTAGAGCTACCCATCTACCTCTACAGAACTTAGCAACTTCCTCTTGCACTTCTTTTCTAAGATAATGTCTTAAGACTGCAGGCTCGGTCTCCATCTACATCCAACATTGTATATAGTGCGGGTTTCATTTATCTTAATCTAGTAAATCATGTCATGTGTAACAGAGATATTCCCAAAATCAATAGCCTCGTAGTATGCGATCAATTTTTCTGTTAGAAAAACTATTTAACAACCACGCCCGCATCAATAACTATTCTACGTTTACTCCCTGTTCTTCTCTTACCCATCTTATAATCTCCTCCGTAGATAATCTCTCGACTCTTCAACGGAACTCGTCCAACTTTCTCATAGCATTTTTAGCAACCCCATCTTAATCTCTTAGATTCTATAACCTCTAAGATACTCTCCAGTCAACGTTGACTTTTCTCATTAATTTCTTTAATTCTTCTGGGACTTTTATGGGCACGTTTACAAGCCCCTCGTTAGCTCATCATAATAGTAATATAAATTGAGATTGTCATATAAGGGTTGATTGGAGCCTTACTTACCTAATAATATGAGTCTCACATCTATGAACTTGTCTCTGCTTATTGAATAACTAAGGCAACTATAAGATAAGAGACTCCAGTTTTCTTAGCTAACATATAGTTGAATTGTTCTTCAAGCAGAGACCCTCTAGAGCATATACATATAAGTCTTCAACATCGTCTTCTTCTGTGAAAAACATTTACTTTCATATCTCCTGGAAGAATACATTTTTAGATTTACTAAAGTTGAATGTAGAGTAAAGCCGTGTATTCTTCTAATTTCTCAGTCAACGGGTTTACGCGTAGCTGCATTGCTTCAAGAGTTATCACTCCAAGCAAGACCCTGTCAATACTCCTACTCACCAGGATAGGCAGTATTCTCCTCTTCCCATTAACTTCAATGATAGCATGCGTCAATTCAAGCTCATCATAGCCTCTCGCCGTCAAGACTTTCACCCTCTCACCTGTCACTGGAAGATTAAGCTCTCTTGCAATATCTTCAGGTATAACTGTGAATGTCGAACCTGTATCTACCAAGGCTTTTACTCGGATAATTTTGTCTCCCCTTAAATCCCCAATCTTAACTTCAGTCTCTACGTGCCCCAACCTAGTCTCTCTTCAACTATTTTTCTAAAACGGATATAAATATTACTTTGACATCCATACCTATTTCCTTTGAACATATGACTAGTATATTAGGTGTGAGTAAGGATCGAGCAGACACATTGAGATGTTAGGTAGCAGGGGATGGACATTACCTCTTAATCTTTCTCCTACTTTATCTTCTTGGTCGTCTTCTCAGCCTCGATTCACCCTTCTTAAAATCTAGAAGTATTGCGCCGAGCATACTTACAACGTAATCTCTTACCGCGACTTCCTCTATGTAAGGGTTAACAATAATATTTACTTTGACTTCTAATGGCTCCCTATCCTCTAAGATTAATTCAGCTCTCCAACAGATATGTAGTATGGTGTGATTATCTCCCCTCCACCTGTCTCCAATAGGGTGCCCATGGTTGATCTAGGAGGCCATAGGTGGAGCTTCTCAGCTATACTTACTGGGATTACAATGTCTAGCTGGTCTGACTCGAAAACACTATTTAACAACGCTGAAGTCTCAATCACGTCATCTTCTATTCTAATCGTTACTTTTACTCTACAGACCATTGCTACTCACTTTATCACTAATTTCTTCTTCATGTATCCAAGCTTTCTAACAATCATCTTTTTCAATGTAAATTCTCTCAATATTCTAATATCTTTCTCCCTGCTTTTCATCACAATCTATTCTGTAAAAAAGGGTATAATCGGTTATTAATGTTTTCTCAACTTTGAAAGATTACTGAAGGTAGTGTTAGAAATGATTTCTAGAGCCTCGATATATTAAGTATCAGATCTTGATTAAAAGTAATTGTCGATCAAGGTTGGATTAATATAGATAGAGATAAAAGATCTGAGAGAAGGACAGAATAGGTTATGGGAGGACGCCAACAAAACTATGAGAGGAGGTTGGAGATTGGGCGAAGGGTAGGGTATACTAGACTGTGGGAGGAGGTTAGACGACTTAGGCTAGACTATAGCCGTCTTACCATAAACTTTAGGGGCTTCAGAAACTATGTGTCTAGAGCCTTCGTCGAACTTAAATCTGACCTCTGTGTAATATTCAAGATGCAATCTGCAGCATACATAAAACTACTCATAGAAAAGCCATAGAGACAAACATATTCTGTGAAGAGCCATTAATCGTAGGAGAAGTCACTATAACAGTAAAAGATGAAGACGAAGCCCAGCTTGAGATAGAGAAGTAATTGAGAAGGATCGAGGCCAAGAACCTTATATAGAAAAGAACCTCTACTCAAGGTACTGTCAGTAGTTAATGCAGTTCCAGCGGTTGCAAATAAGCTCCAAGAAGAGGCAGGGAAGTATGACATAAAATTTATTCTAGGAGAAGAGATAGTTGAAGCATAGTATATCATGATTAGAAGGGTTTGGGAAACTTACGTTATCAACTTTCTAAATCAACTTGAAACTGTATAGAAAGAAGAATGTTTTCAACCATTACTATATCTTATCAGATAGACTGAGTTTACTTAGTTCTCCTGCTAGCTCTTCATCATTTGCTATCTTTAGGCCTGTCCAAAGATCTTCATCAAGTTTTATACTCTTTTCTGAAAGGATAATCTCAACATTGTTGAGAACCTCTTCGAGCTTACTAGGAGGTAGGGTATGCAGAGACGTCTTGAGCCTATAATCTAACATGTAGATAAGCTCCATACCTAAAGCCGCTAGGAATGGCTCAAACTCCCGGTCAAAGATTATACCACGAGTTATGTATCCATCACGATACTTTGAGATTATTTTGTAAAGTAGCTTCCTGACGTCTCTTCTAAACAATAACTTATCCTTAAAGTATACTGGAACATCTCCATCATCCTCTATAGATATGTTGAGACCCTCCTCACATATCTCCTCAATGATAGCCTTTAGCTCTCCAGGCATCTTCTCTAGCACTTCACCATAATCACCTACACATTCATGGGAGAAGTCGCCCTTCCTAATCCATCTAACCTCGATATTATGACTGTAGACAAACCTAACCTCATAGCCTAGACTCCATAGCTTCCTAACAAAATATGATTCAGCAACTAAACCAATAATATTCTGCCCATCGCTGTTCCCATACTTGTGGAAGAAGCCTTCAGGGAACGCAGAGCCTATTCGGACACCATTAACACTTACCTCAATGATATCTAGCCACAACCCTGACAAAACAATTAAACTAACTAGCTATAATACGTTTACTTTAGCTTAGTAATTCATAGCCTTAAGTTAGATGCAATTTTAATAGGATACGAATTCATTCACTGGGCTGTCCTGCTGTAGCTTCTTCAGCTGGCTTCTCCTGAACTTCCTCAGCCTTCTTCTTCGACCTGCATCCTGAACCTTTCTTGCGAGGCACGTCTCTCAGAAAGACTATGAGAAACCTTAGGATAAATTCATTCTGCCAGACGATATAGTAAATTACTTAATAGAATACTCTAACGATAATACCGACCTTTGGATTTAAAACATCGAATGGGCGGATAGCTCACTAAATATATACTAAATTTCTCAAAAAGCTTCTAAATAGCTCATTTCCATGATATGCATCCCTGCCACCATCTGGAAGATTAATGGATGGCATATACTTGTAGCTTAGGCTAGTAAAGTGATGAAGCCAGGTCATGACAACCATTATAGCATCGGATATTCATGAGGTTACTCTGAGAAAGGTAGATTGTGGTAGGCGGGTGGGGATTAAGTGAAGGTTGAATATGGGTATTCCGATTGTTGGTAATGCATATCTTTCATCCAGTAGCATACCACATTTATCGCATGCTATAGCATTCGGCTCATTGATCGATTGGCATCCAGGGCATATCTTAGGCTTCAGGGTCTGATCTTTCTCTTCTCTTTTAGGTGGGAGGCCATAGTATTCAAGGATTGATGAATCTATATCTAACCCAGCTAGTCTTACATAGTGTTCCGCCATCTTTGATCCTGCAGTCCATCCAGCGAATGCTTTAAGCTGGTGTTCTCTTAGAACGTTGGCTAACTCTGTTAATTGACTATGCCTAAAAATGTAAGGATATATCCGCTTGTTTATTCCAGCCTTCCTCGATATTCTCTGACTAAACCTGTTAAGCCAACCTCTGTAAGTTCTTCATTTCCTCTCCTAGTCTTGCTCCAGTATCATAGAACATTGCGATGAGGCATTTATCCCTTGTATTATCTGCATAGTCAATGAACTTTAAGAATCCCTCTTTAGTCAGGATATCTTTAGGCGACTTTACTGGAAGCTCTTTCTTACGGATAGTTATAGAGATGTTTTCGACGATCTTAGGATATGGCCCCTCCCTCCAGCCATCGTTTAGAAGCCATCTATAGAAGGCTTTGATTCGAGTAGCATGTGGAGCCCTCGTATGAGGCTTCCGATTCGTGAGAAAAGCTAGTACATTCTGCTCTCTAGCCTTCCTAAAATCTCTACCTTTGAGATGCTTGTCTAAGGCCGATAAGACTAAAGCATAACTTCTCTGCTAATCCTCACTATACCCTTGACCTTCTAGGAAAGCTAGAAAATCATGGATAACCTGTTTATCCTCAGGGTTTAGGTATTCTGCATTATGAAAGCGATAGTATCCCCTCTCAAGCTTCTCAGACTCTAATTCATCTGAGAATTATTTAAGTGAAATGATCTCAATCAAATGTGTTGGTTCAGCGCTCAAAAGACTTTGAAATAGAGAATAGACACTATTCAGGGAACATTAACCAGATGGATATAGAATTATTCTACTAGTGCGTATGCATACTGGTAAGTCACTAAATTCATAACTAGGGTGGTAGAGAAGAAATCTTACATTTTTAGCTAGGCACGTGAGACCTGAAGGCGCCGCGAAGTCATTAATTAACTTCTACTAGTTTAGTTGTATACAAGCAGGGGTTGGGCTACTTGAGAGGTACACTGATGCCAGGAGCAAATGGCTGCCCCTGGTTACATCGAACATCTCGCCCATATACTATAATATATGGGATTCGAGTTGCCCCAACCCCTGCTCTTCCATGTTTTACTTGTCTGTTCGTTAATGCGAATTCTCCCAGCCTATGACCTATCATTTCTGGTCTAATTTCTACTGGCACATATTCTTTACCATTATATACATGTATTGTCAGTCCAACCATTTCTGGAATTATTACCATGTCTCTTGCATGTGTTTTTAAAGGTTTCTTTGGTTTTTCCCCTAATTTAGTTAGTGTTTTATATTCTTTGATTTTTTCAAGTAGTTTAAGTTGTGCATGTGTTAATCCTCTTTCTAAGCTTCTCCTAGCTCTACTTGGTAGCAGCTTGATTACCTGGTCCATGCTCATCTGTTGTAGCTGTTCTAATGTATATCCTCTGTAAGTGAATTCTCTTGGCATGCATAGAAGAATATTTAGGCAGGATATAAATTTGACCTGTTTAGCCCCCAATTTAACGATTAGACTTTATTTCATAGTCTAAGGTTTAAGGTAAAATCTCCTATATGAGGATAAGGATGGTCGAGTTGACTAAACTCCATGTCTAACGTACATGAGTCATAAGTTAAACATCCTTGACAAAATCTTCTTGCCCATATATTTTATGATCTTCTAAGGTGAGTATGAATAATGAACTATTATTTTATTACTTCTTCTGCTAAGCATATTTCTTTTCTAGAACCGTTTAGCCAGTAAGTATTCTATAACTTCTCCATAACCTCCTAAGAAGCTCACTAAATAGGAAGTTATTATAGAAGTCTGACGTAAGCATTATAAACCCTTCATAGCCTGTTTTAATAGGAGCTTTCACTTTATTTAGAATCTTCTCACCGCGAATATTGTTGAGTGAAATTTGTATTAGAGGTGAAGGATTCCTCATACCTTTAAGGTTTTTCATACACTCTATGGTTCTATGGATCCTCCTAGATCATTTATTCAGAGAGGACATAATTTAACATTTTTATGAATTTCAGGCATTATCATAAGTTTTTGTGGCTAAGGATTCAAGAGTTAAGTAACTCATGAGGCATGACATCCTTTTACATGTATTTCTTAGTCAAATCTGAGTTTAATTAGACTGCTTTGCACAACTATATACATCAATGTTTTAAAAACAAATTAACTACATTCTTCAAGAGATTTTAAGTGACTTGGTATAATGAGTAAGTCTATTCAAGTCTCTCTATCTATTGATGAGTTACCAAAATACTGGTATAACATTCTACCCGACTTACCTGGAAAGCTTCCAGAACCGTTAAATGAAGATGGAAGGTTGGAGAAATTAAAAGATATTTTAATTCCAGAATGCCTAAGACAGGAGTTTTCAAATGAGCGTTGGGTGAAGATCCCTGAAGAGATAAGAGAGTTGTATATCCGTGCTGGAAGACCTAGACCTCTACATAGAGCAGTAGGTTTAGAGAAGATGCTAAAGACACCTGCCCGTCTATATTACAAGAGGGAAGATCTTTCTCCAACTGGAAGCCATAAAGTGAATACTGCTATTGCACAAGTCTACTATGCTGCTGAAGGTGGATACAGCCGTGTAGTAACTGAGACAGGTGCAGGTCAATGGGGGACAGCAGTAGCATATGCAGCATCATTAATGGGTCTAAAATCTACAATCTACTGGGTGAGAGAAGCATATGAGTGGAAGCCTGAGAGAAGAAGATTCATGAAGCTCTATGGTGCAGAAGTGCTTGCTTCACCATCAGATAGAACAGAGTTTGGAAGAAAGATGCTTAAAAACGACCCAGACCATAAAGGAACCCTTGGTATAGCTATCTCTGAAGCAGCTGAAGACGCTTTAAAACATCCTGATACAATATATCCTGTAGGAAGTGTATTGAACTACGTACTTATGCATCAGACGGTCATAGGGTTAGAAGTTGTAAAACAGCTAGAGATCATTGATGAAGTTCCAGACATTATGATTGGATGCCTTGGAGGTGGCAGCAACTTCGGTGGGCTCACATTACCTATGATTGGAAAAGTTCTTAGAAAAGAAGTAGACAAGAAGATCAGGTTTTTAGCAGCCCAATCAGAAGCTGCACCTAATCTTGTTAAAGGAGTCTACCAATATGATTTTCCCGATACTGCACAGATTCTACCGAAGATCAAAGGATACACTTTAACTCATAGCTTCGTCATGCCTCCTATATGGGCTGAGGGTCTCAGATACCACATGGCCTCGCCGATAATAAGCTACCTAAAGAATATAGGGTTGGTTGAAGCAGTTGCCCACCCTAAAGATGAGAAAGCAGTATTCGAAGCAGCTAGAATGTTTATCCAAGCTGAAGGATTCCTACCTGCTCCAGAGTCATCGTATGCTATCAGAGCGATGATTGACGAAGCAGTTAAAGCAAAAGAAACAGGTGAAGAAAAAGTAATAATTGCAAATATAAGTGGACATGGATTCTTAGACCTTGAAGCATATAGCCGAGTATTGAACATATAATCTTAGATTCTCTAAAGCTAGGGAAAAATAGTCGAATGCTTCATTTAAAATATATTATATTACCTCTTCCTTCGGCCCGTTCTCTTAGCTGATATCAATCCAACTTTTCTTCCAGGAGGTGCAGTTCTAGAAACTGTTTCAGGCCGTCCTAGTTTCTTTCTAGTTCCACCGAATGGATGGAACGCTGGAACCATAGCTACACCACGTGTCCTTGGGTAAGGTCTATGCTTAGCCTTCATCCAGTGATGTTTCTTCCCAGCTTTGAGGAATGGTTTATCATGTAATCCTCCTCCAGCTACAGTTCCAACAACCGCTAAAGATTTAGAACTTAACTCAGCCATCTTCTTAGAAGGCATCAATAATATAGTCTTGTCGCCAACCTGAGACATTACAGTAGCATATGTTCCAGGAGCTCTAACAAGCTTTCCCCCATCACCAGGCTTTAACTCGATCATCGAGACTATAGTTCCTTCTGGTGCTTTTCCTAAAGGAATTATATTTCCAGGCTTAATAGATGCTTCAGCACCCATCTCTATAATCTGCCCGACATGTAATCCTTCAACAGCTGCTACACTGAATGTTCTACCATCTTCAAGAACGATCTCTGCGACTGGTGCACCTCTACCAGAGTCATGATGAAGCTCTTTCACATATCCTAAGACTAGGTTACTCGATCCAATAACCATGGATGGATAACCTAGAGTAGACCTCCTCTTAAGAGAGGCCTTGAAAGTCGGCGACCCCCTACCAATCCTCTGAGCCCTAATCCTCCTACCCATTCACCAACCCACTTTACAAGATTCAATATATCTTCTCAATATTAACATTAACGTAAAGCGATCAGCTGGAAAGTTAATATCTCTCCAGGTACTTTAAAAGAGTAGCTAATACATCGTAAAAAATCATCTACCGATAATTGAGCAGAGAAGTAGTAAGTTCTCTTAAAAATCTTTAAATAAACAGTTCTACAATACCTTCTTTAGAAAATAGATGGCTGACAGGCTAAAACGAGAATTTATTGAGCTACTTGAGAAAGATAATGAATTCAGATATCTAGTTGCAGGATATCTAGGATACTTGGAGATACTAAAAAGGCTTGATATTCTACATGAAGATCAGAATAAAATCTGGCAAGAGATAAGATCGCTTAGAGAAGGGCAAGAAAAACTATGGGAAGGACAGAACAAGCTCTGGGAGAATAATACTCGTTTATGGGAAGAGGTAAAGAATCTAAGAATGAGCCAGGAGAAGCTCTGGGAAGAAGTTACGAGATTAAGAGAAGGGCAAGAAAAACTATGGGAAGGACAGAACAAGCTCTGGGAAGAGGTTAAGATTCTAAGGGAAGAGCAGAACAAGCTATTTGAAAATTATGAGAAGATGCGCAAATACATGTTGACGGGCTTTAGAGAGTTGAGGATGACTCTAGGAGTAACTTTTGAGGAGTACTCGGCTGGATTCCTCGAGATGATGCTTGTAGAGATGGGTTATTCTGAAGCTAGAGTTGAGAAGAAGTATCTTGTCCATGATGGAGAGGTTATCGAGATTAATCTATTCTGTGAGAAACCTCTTGTAGTTGGTGAAGTGACAATGAGTATTAGAACGATTGATGAAATAAATAGAGAAATGGAGAAACTTCTTAAGCGTGTAGAGATAATTGAAAAGAAGTATGGAGAGAAACCGTTAATGTTGATATTGTCTGTTGCGAGACCTGCTGCAGAGATCTCTGAATCGTTGAGGGTTTTAGCGGAGAAGAACGGAGTTAAGCTTATAATAGGGAGAGAGATTGAAGAACTCTTATCATAGACATAGATTCGTTAGTTCGTGGATTAAGATATAGAGTTTAATTTTTTAAAGACCTAGAGTATATTAGTTAGATTGAGATAAACTGATATGTTTGCTCAGAAGAGGCTTGTAAAATTAGATGTTCTTATTCCATCCTCATTTTCTCATGAATCTCATCACCCTATTGAAAAGATTATAAGAATAGGAAGTATTGCAAGGTATCTAGCTGCATCCCGTGTAGACACCTTGATAATATATCCTGAAGAACTTGATTCTCCCCAGAAAGATAATGCAGAATATATTAGGCTTGTAATGGATTACTTGAATACAGCTCCCTATCTTAGAAGGAAGATCTACCCCTTAACCTCTAGATTAAAGTATGTTGGAGTACTGCCGCCTCTAAATATTCCAACACATCCTGAGAGAGAAGATCTTGAGGTAGAACATTATAGAGAAGGATTAGTGATCTCATCTAACAAGAAATCCATTATATATGCTGGATTAAAGAAGATGCTTAGAACAGATAAGAAGTTCAAGAAGGGAGCAAGAGTGATAGTTAGAGTAATACCTTCTCAAGATAAGATGAGATTCAAATTATACTCTAAGAAAAAATCTAAGATATACTCAGGATTTAGGACCGCCGTAGTCTTACAGAGGCTTGACGAGATCATTAAAGACTATGATGTGAAAATAGCAACCTCAAGACTTGGTGTAGACATTAGAGATATTTGGATGGAATTAGAAGAAAAGATAAAAAAAGCAAAGAAAATATGTATAGTATTTGGTTCAGCTAAGCGAGGCCTTAAAGAAATAGCTGAATTACATAGATTTGATTATGAGAAGACGTTCAACTACATTATTAATACTTTTCCAAATCAAGCAGTAAGAACCATAAGAACTGAAGAAGCAATAGCATATACACTATCCATACTCAACTTAATCAAATTCTAGACTTCTTCTTTAGATATCTAATACGAATCTAACTACAAATTCTTGATTTTTCTTCAATATCTCCATCCTCCAATATGTTGCAGCTTTAACATGGACACCTATCCTGTGAAGTTTAGGATTAAATTGTTCTCCACATAGTTTAGCTGAGAGAGTGTACTGGTCACCTACTCTCTCGATTGACTTTACTTCGACAACTTTAGCTATAAAACCCTCAATATCAAACAATGCAATTAAGTATTGCAGCCACTCAACTAATAAAGCTTCTAAGTCTTCTCCAACAACACTAATGTCTTTCTCAATCTTACATTCTACATTATCTGTAGAAGATATAGTATTGTAGAGTGCAAGAGCAGCTTGAGAGAAAGCTTCATGCAACGATTCTCCGTAAGCTTCTACGTAAACATCACCGATATGTTCAAGAAACCTAAAGCCTCCAACCATCCTATCCCCTGTAACTAGATATATTCGTGGTATTTTTATCTAAGCTGACTATATCATAAAAGAACTTCTTTAGAAAGTTTAGGCGGAGCTGATTATATAATCATTTTAACGAGTTTCTTCCCATCCTTCTTCCCATGATTCTCCTCTGCCCCATCCTCCCCATTCTTCCTCTTCTACTCTGATTACGCTACGTCTTTTCCTGATAATAATTACTACAATAGCTATAGCAACTATGACTACTGCTATTATTATGATTATATTCCTTAAAGTTTCTTGACCAAGAAATGGCCAAGGCCACATCTGAGTCTGAGTTCCACTCGTTATAGTGACGTTCTCTATCTTAGCTGGATATATCTCTACTTTTACGGTGTAGCCTCCTCCACCTCCAGCACCACCCATATTCTCAACAGAAAGATAGAATGTATTTACACCAGTCTCCCAATCTCCACGAACTCTAAGAGTTACAGGTTCTCCTTTACTCTCAGATTTATTATGTCTTAGAGAAAACCCGTCGGGCGTGAGGAGAGATGCCCAGATCATTAGATATGGTTCAGGTTTAACCTCAACGTATATCTCATCTTTAGGCTGGAGATTCATACTTAGCTTATAATAATCTGAGTAATCATTTCCATATTCTTTCTCAGCTAAGTATCCTTTAAAGGTAGTTACGGCATCTCTAGAGATAGAAGGAGCTGGAATAGCATCTTTCATATTAGCTCCAGCATCTCTTCCAGAGTCTGCATCAAAGAAATACTCAATAGATATCTCTAGAGTATAGTTTAGGCTTCCACTACTTTTTCCAATCCGGATATATAATGTATTTTCATCAGGATTGGTTGGATCGTATGCTAATAGATAACTTAACTCAACCTTCTTTATTACGTTTTTTCCAACTACTTGGTCGATACCAATAAGCCTAGCTCTACTTGGAGAGTAGAGTGAAACCGTAGTCAATCCAGGCTCAATACCTTTTAAGCTTCCCGAGATGCTGATCTGGATACCGCTCTTTAAATTTGTAAACATATAGTAATGATTATCTTCAAAAATCTTGGTTAGAGAACCGCTAATCGATGCTGAGCCTGTAGAAAGATCTACAGGTTTAGCAGTGTCGAAATCAAGCCCAGGCTCTACTTCTTGAGAGTAGATGAGCGGAGTACATATTAGCATGATAGATAACAATAAAACAGTTATGCTTGCCTTCTCCATCCCATGAAAATAACCGTATTACTCTCTGAAATAGTTTCCGTATAGAATATTCCTCGGAAATCCTCGGAGATTACATACATATAAACTTCGAAAATACTTTAGTCCTTCCAACTTATCCACATCCCTTCTTACTACTATTTTTAAGCTATATACCATAATCCATAGAGTTATTCTTGTTTTTATAGATCCTCTTCTTCTAATCTTTACCCTATTTCCAAGCTCTACTAGTCTTGATGCTCCTTCTCTAACACCTCTATAACTTTACATTGATTCCTCATATACTCTTCCTCCTACTTTAACATCATATACCCCTCCCCCACTTTTTCTTGCAACCTAGATGTTCCAGTTCTCAGGCCATGCTAATGGTTGTCGAAATCCGGGGGTCTTAGGTTGAACTATTTGGTAATGGTTTAGCCATTACTTAACGTTAAGCCTCATGATTCAGTTTAACCCTTTCAGAGTGGAAATATGAGGATGGTGTTAAAGATTCGAAAAAAGGCGTGATAATTCGTCCTAAGAAACGAGGGATGCTATAGGTCTTAAGGAGGGAGATGATGTAGCCGTGGAAGTTACTGTGTATAGCTTCGTTTTAAGAGCATCGAAACCTAACTCTGTTGACGTACCGGATATTGTAGAAGAGCTTCTAGGTGAAGAATACAAGTTTGAAGAATATAGATATAGGAGGCTATTTCAGAGTGAAGAAGATAGTACTTGATACTAGCGTGCTCATCGAGTATATCCTATTCCAGAGTTCTCATCGTCTAAAAGTTGAATCATTATTTAATAAAGTGGTCCCGTAGGGACCTAGAATTATTTGTTAATGCGGTCACCCTTAGTGAGACGTTATACGTGTCCTCTAAAATATACCAAGCGGCAGGATTGGAAGCTCCTAATATAGAAGCTCTATATTTCGTAGAATTGATTAAAGGGTAGAATGGAGATCGTGAATATCAGTGAAGATGTAGCGATGAGAGCTGGAGAACTGAAGAAGAAACTACGTATAGCGTTGCTAGACTGCTATATAATATCTGTAGCTGAAGCTATAAATGCGAGACCATTATTTAAGAAGCAGGAAAGTGGGATGACGCCGATTCTAAACAGCCTAGAAAAACTAGGCGTACTATTCTTGGATAAGATGAGCATAGATGAACTTTGAATAAGCAGAAAAATAGGTAATCTTAAAATAGTTTTTAAGACAACCTTCTTTGAAAAATTAACTTCATCAATGAAACTGAGGATATCTCCTACCTACTGCACTCCGCTTCAGAATAATAGTTTCACCTCTTAGAGTATGGCAGATCTCTTCCACAACTCAAGTAATCCTCCAGTTCATGCATGATGTTAAGAATTATTAGTTAATTATTATTCCTAGTCAATGAAAATGACCTGAGAAATAATATAGTACTCCATCATTATCCATCTGTGCTTGATATATTAAAGTAGATGAGCTTTTCATCTATCTAGGGCCAAGCCCTATCGCTGAAAATTTTATCTCCCTAAATTCTTCAGGATCGTATAGTCTTCTACAATCTAGTAGAGCTGGTCTCCTCATATACTTCTTCAACGTCTCCTGCCTCAACTCTTTGTATTCAGCCCATTCTGTTCCAAGTATGCAAAGATCTGAGCCAGTTAAGCACTCCTCGATAGTTCTACAATAGATGACTTTGTCTCCTAAAATCTTTTTAGCTTTCTCTAATGCTTTAGGGTCATGTACCTTAATCTCTACATTATATTTTAGAAGTTCTTCAACCAGTCGTATAGATCTAGATTCTCTAACATCATCTGTACCAGGCTTGAATGCTAATCCGAGGATCGAGATGGTTTTTCCATCTAGTCTTCCTACTAGTTCTTCTACGAGTTTCACAGCATTCTCTATCTGCGATTCATTGATCTCTATTATTGATTCAACTAAATTGAGGCGGAGCCCTATCTCTTCTCCAAATCTAAGAAATGCTTTTACATCTTTTGGAAAACACGATCCACCCCATCCGAGCCCAGCGTTTAGGAATTCTCTACCAATTCTCTTATCCATTCCAATACCTTCAGCAATAACTTTCACATCTGCATTGGGTATACGTTGACAAAGCTGTGAGATCATGTTTATGAAGCTAATCTTTGTTGCGAGGAAAACATTACTGACATACTTAATTAATTCAGCGTTCGTCGGATTAGTTATAAGAACTGGAGGCATGGATATCCCATGAAACCTCTTATAAATATCTAGTAAGATTCTCCCAGATTCTTCATCGATGGCCCCAATGATTATTCTATCAGGGTTAAAGATGTCGTAAAGTGCTCTACCCTCCCGCAGGAACTCAGGATTAAAACATAAACCATATTCTCCAATATTTTTACCTGACCATTCCTCTAGGGTCTTCTTGATAACATTTAGGGTGGTTCCAGGCGGTATAGTACTTCTAACAACAAGGAGCAAATACTTATCAACTCTTCTATAAGATTCACCAAGCATCTCTATCGTCTCTTTAACATATCTTAAGTCTACCGAGCCATCTGGATTCGAAGGTGTTCCAACACATATGAAACATGCATCGCTCTCTTCAAGCATCTCTTTATAACTAGAAGTTACTTTAAGAGACTTCTCTTCTAAGACCTTCTTCAATAAATCTTGTAGACCTTCTTCATAGATGGGTGCTTCTTCCCTCTTGATTAATTCTATTTTCTCTAGATCTGTATCTAATCCAGTAACTTTAAAAGACCTAGAAGCAAAAGCACAAGCCAACGGTAGACCCACGTATCCTAATCCTACAATACCTATTCTGTTAATCATCTATATCGCCTAGATGATCAACTTCTCTGATAAGAACCATTTAACATATCTTTGAATCATTTCTTCAAGATCTATCTTTGGGCTCCACCCTAAAATATTCTTTGCCTTACTATTGTCACAATAGCTTATGAGAGATTCATGGGGTTTAAGTTCTCTAAAGTTTACCTGAACCCTCTTTTTGAACTCTTCCATCATTAGTTCTGCAATCTTCAAAACACTTATAGGTCTACCAAACCCGATATTGAATATCTCAGCTCTTCTTGCTTTCATGCCTACCGCTATAGTTCCTTCTACAGCGTCTCCAACATATGTGAAATCTCTCTGAGCAGGCTTAAACTCTCCATCAACCCATTTTCCATAAACTTCAATTGCTCTCGCCAAGAAAATATTCTCAGCGAAGATCTTGAAGACGATGTTTCCTCTACATCTCTCACCTACAATGTTAAAGTATCTAATTATCGGGCAGTCTAATCCATATGTTTCTACATAGAGTTCACATAGTTTCTCACCGAAGAACTTACTCATAGCATACGGTCCCTTAGGCTTAGGCAGTAAATCTTCTTTAAGAGGAGGCTGATGATCTCCATATACGCTTGAACTAGACGTGTAGATTATTTTAGGTGAGGGCTCAACAATTCTAGCCGATTCAAGTATATTTAATAATGCTCTATAGTTGTTATCAAGATACTGGTAAGGCTGGCTTATACTAAGTCTATGGGATGCAATCGCTGCCAGATGATATATCTTCTCAAACCTGTATTCTTTAAACAATTGAAGTGTAGCCTCGGGCTCTCTTAAATCAATATATGCTATCTTTAAGTTCTTCAAGTTCGGACTCCTAACAATATGTCTATAGTTGTCTTCAAGAGGCTGGGGATTACTTAGTGCTACTACTTCTTCACCTAGCTCTAGAAGCTTCTCAACTAGATGGCTTCCTATGAATCCGAAAGCACCAGTCACTAAGATCAAGGCTCTGCATGTAAGCATGATTTACGATGCTATATACTTGTCTTAGATGAGAGATGGTAAGATATTTCTAAAGCCTCCCAGAGAGTTTTCGGGTTACCAACATCTAGCCTAGCAATATGGTTTGGAAGCTTAACTGCCACAACTTTCTTCCCCATCTTTAGCAATCCTCCTATACCATCAGTCAACTGTATTTCTCCACCGACTCCAGGTCTTACTTTAGATAAGCAATCTAAGATCTCAGTCTCAAAAATGTATACTGGAAGTATAGCGATGTCTGACCATGGTCTCTGGGGTTTCTCTTCAACTCTATTAACTATCCAAACATCTCCTTCAACGGTTTCTCCACCTATTACTCCATATGGACGAGGATCATCAACCTTCATAACTAGTAGGGTTGCAGAACAACCATATCTAAAATGTATTTCTAAGAGTTTATCAAGATGTTCACAATTGCTTGAAGCAATATATGTATCCCCAGCATGAACTATGAATGTTTCATCTATGAGACCTCTCGCTCTTAAGACTGCATCTCCGAAACCTTTAGGTTCAGGCTGATTCAAGAATACAATCATACTATCGTAAACCATATTGTAGAATCTCTCCATCTCTTCTGCATAATCATCTTTCCCCCTTCCCCTAAGAAGATTGATGAAGCTTAAATCAGGTGTAAAATGATCTTCTATAGCTCTCTTACCTCTACCAACCACTATAAAGTATTCACGGATGCCTATAGAATATAGTTGCTCAAAAATAACTTGAATAAGAGGCTTCAGTAAACGTTCCATGCTACTACTCTTAACAAATATTGGAAGCATCTCTTTAGGAATCTCCTTAGTAACAGGTAGAAGACGAGTACCTAAACCAGCAGCAGTAATAACAGCTTTCCTAACTTTAACCATCTCAAGAAATCTAGAAACTAGAATCTTAATAACATTTCCTCAAAAATATCATAGCCACTAACAATAATATTTACTTATGAGCATGCAGTCTCATAGAAATATGAAATAGAAGAGATCTCAGGTCTCTTAAGTAAATATTGACATGGATCGAAGTAGTATCCTGAAGCGTAAAGTCTAACAGTCCTCGCCAAGTATAGTAGAAACATCAACACATAAGATAGTCTAATCAGATCTGCTGTTAATCTACTATGTATTTGAATCTCTCTTAAACCTATCTCAATTAATACTGGTATCACTGGCATGAGGTAAGCGAGATGCCTAAAGAAGTCTATATCTCCTTTAAGTATTAAGAGACCTCCTGCTAGAAGTAGTCCAAAGACTGCTTGGCCTAGCATCAATTTGTTTATTTGTTTAAAATAAGTTAACGATATTATCAGAGGAAGTATTCCTAGTAATCCTAAGAAATGTACAACAAATACAATTAAAAATGTAAAAGAATTTCCAAGACCTATATTTAGATATGCTTGGATATCTTCTGAATGTATCTCCCATGGAAGTACAGGGGTGATAGCCGTCATAAATGCTCGATAGATTTCTTCAAGCGTTGGAATATGGGGTTGAAAATCAGAATATGATACGCCCCCACTCGCAATAACATATAGTTGCCAGCCAACTACTCCAGTAACCCAGCCAGAGGAAACGACTAAGAGATTCTTCTTCTTAAATTTAGGCATAATCAAGAATATAATGATTAAGAATAGTGGTAGAGCAACAAAACTCTCCCTAGCCAACATGAGCAGTAATGGTATGGAAAAGAGTAAAACTTTATCGTGTATTCTACTCTCATCGCTAATTTTCATAAGAATAATCAATAAAGCCGTCATTAAAATGGCTGTAAAAGTATCTACATATGTAGGCTAAACAATAAGTAGATCGATGGAAACATTAATCCAAAGACATTCAAGGATGACCCATTTAAACGTGCCAAGATACTCTGGAGACCAAAGAACAATGTAGCCAAAGCTAATGGTACTATCTTATAAAATATATCAGCAATAGCAAGTAACAGATAATATAGTGGAGATCTAACACAAAGTAATATTTTATGACTGTTTGAGATAATTATTTCACCACTACAAACTGGATCGTATGGAAAACCTGTTGTAGACATAACTTTAGAGGTCCATATAACGATAGCTGGGTCACCGTAGGGAGGCACTATTAGAATTATCATACATAGGAGGATAAAATATGTGAGGATTGCTAGTCTATCTATCTGCCACATAATCTATTAATCTCTAAAATTACTATGTTATAATTATTATCTCAATGTCTTCAAGAATTGTTTGAAGTATAGCATTATTGATAAAGGTAGAATAATCTGGACTTAAGTATCTGGAGATTTCAACATGGATATCTTTAGTTGGTTCTCCTCCCTCAACTTCTTTAACTCATGTCATCTGTATGAGAAAAGTTTAAGAAAATCAGAGAGAATAATTATATAGAGTAGGTTTGGGTTTTGTTAAAGTTAAGTTTAGAATTTATAATCCTGCTGATAGAAGTAAATTCGTAGATGTAGAGGGTATAGTAGATACAGGAGCAATATATGCCGTTGTAAGTAGGAGTTATCTTGAATCGATAGGTCTCAAGCCCGTAGAAAAAAGAGTATTTAGAGTATTTGGCGGCGAAGTTGAAAGAGAAGTAGGTATAGCAGAGATAGAATTAATGGGTAGAAGAGGCGGGATAACAATAATATTCGGTGAGGAGAAGGATATCTCTATTCTAGGAGTGACTGCTCTAGAAGCACTTGGTCTTGAGGTGGATCCGATAAAGAATACTTTAAAAGAATCACAATTACTTATGCTATAAGTCTCTCTAGGAGATGGAGCTTCATAGATTAAAACTAAACTAAGTAGCTCATAGATAGGATAAGGATAGCAACATAGGTCAACCTTTTTCAATAATTAATTCCTACACAGTACATCACGGTACACTCTAAGATATTTTAATGCGATGTTCTCGGGAGAGAACTCTTTAGCTGATTCTCTAGCTTTATTCTTCATCTCTTCTCTTAGTTTTTTGTCTTCTAAGAGTAGGAGGATCTTCCGTGAAAGTTCATGCCAATCTCTAGGATTAAATGAGAAACCGTTTAAACCTTCCCTAACAATCTCTCTTAATCCACCTACTCTAGATACTATTATTGGTAGACCCGATGCGAGAGCTTCAGCTGCAACCATACCAAAAGGTTCATAGATAGATGGTAAAACGAAAACTGCTCCATCTTCAAGTATCTTCTCTACATCAGGTCTAAAGCCTTGAAATTCTACATTATCTAATATAGATAATTTTCCAGCTAATGCTACCAGTTCTTTTTCTTGACTTCCTCCACCAACTATTACTAGCTTAACGTCTGTTTTCTTCTTTAGGATCTCAGATGCAGCGATAATCAAAGTCTCAATATTTTTTGCTTTCTCGAATCTAGCTATACAGACTATGTTTAAGCCCTGTGCTGTAATGCTTGAAAATCTTTCATAATCTATAGGATTTGGTATACCAGCAGCTCTGAAACCATACTTCTTTAAGTGATCCGCCATCCAATTACTACAACCAACGATCTTATCGGCTAGCTTCAACCCAATATTCCATGAAAATTTTAATAACAATTTATCGAGAAGACCATAACTATGAGGTGAGATAGATATCTCAAGATTCGGGTCGCCTTCAACTGTATAAACCAGCTTTCTCTTAAGAAGTTTAGCTGCTAAACCAACTACTAAAGCCTCCTTAGTCCCATGACAATGAACAATATCAATATTGTATTTCTTGATCACCTTGAGAGAAGAAAAGAATAACCAAACCCAGTATGATAAACTCTTAAAATAAAACTTTGATAAAGATATTTCGACCTTCTTCTCTTTAAGTCTCTGATAGAGTCTTAGATATTCTCTTCTAGGGATCGTAGATAAGAGGACCGGCTCAATACTATGTGATGTCAGCCCAAGCATAAGATGAAGCATGGCCATAGTTGCTCCACCAATATGGCTACCTGAAGCAGTAAATAGAACCCTTGTCTTCCTCATCCCTTAATCATCATCCTTATCCATTAACATAAACTTAATTTATACTATCTATGAATCTTATACTTGTTTATATAGAGCAGCTAATTTACCGTTAAGATAGAATGATTAGAGTAATGACATTCGTTAGACGTATAGCAGGCCTCCTTGAACCATCGCTAGAATCAGAATTCTATGAAGAATTTACTGAACTCTCAAAATATCTAGAATTAATTGTCGTATCAGACATGGTAGATTCGATGACTCATAATTTTAAAGTACATAAAGCACGGACTATTAGAATCCCAAAGATATATGGCATATCCAAGATAATTTCATACTGCTATGCAGTATTCAAGTACAGGAAGGAGATAGATATCTTGTATGTTAGAACTTTTAGCCCACCTGAGATAATCGCATTAATATTTAGTAAAAAACTTTTAAGGAAAAAATCAGTACTATTGATACCTGGTACATGGATATTCGAGCCTCCGACGTTTAAGAATAGAATATTTAAATGGATTTTCCTGAAGGCAGTTAATGCAGCAGATGTGTTAATACTCTATACGCCGCTAATGCTCCCTGAATTATGTAAACACTTTCCAGTTTTTAATAATTTTAGAGGAAAAATAACATATATCCATAATGGTGTCAATATCGAAAGATTCACCTTAGGTGTACCAGATGCAACCATATTATCGAGATACTCAATACCATTGACTAAGAAGATTATATTATTTGTTGGAAGAGTATCTTCTAGAAAGGGGGTAATCGACCTTGTTAAAGCATTTTCAATTGTTAAGAAGAATATAGACGAGGTAATGCTCTTAATAGTGGGTAAGGAAGAAGCTAAGTATGGAGAGAAAGTCAAAAGAGTTATACAAGAACTCAATATAGCGGATTCTACTCTATTGTTTGGACCTATTCCCAATAAAGAGGTAGTGGAGATACTGAAAAAATGTGATCTATTTGTATATCCATCGGTAGGAGGTGAAGGTATTCCTAGAGCTATAATCGAGGCAATGGCTTGCGGTAAACCCGTTGTTGCAACAAACATAGCAGGTATACCCGAAGTTGTTAAGAATGGGGAAACAGGCTTTTTAGTCGAGGTAGGAGACTATCAATCTCTTGCTCTATATATCATGAACATATTAAGAAATGAAGAACTAGCGAGGACACTAGGGATTAATGCAAGAAGACTTGTTGAAAGGGAATTTAGCTATGAGGTAGTTATTCCAGAATTAGTTAAAACTTTTAAGACTATAATTAGATGATGCTATTGAATGAAAGTACTAATGGTCGGTAGAAGAAAATCTATAGCATTTGATGAATTAAAAAAATACTGGGGCGAAGTTATCTTCTCGTCGCCACCTCGAATTCCTCTGAAAAAATATGATCTTATAATAGCACAAGAACCGACACTTAGGATAGGCCCAATTGCTTATCTTACAGCAAAGATATGCAGGGGAAAATTCATTGTGGAAGTTCATGGAGAGTATATTGAAGGCTGGCTTAAAGGTGTACAGAAAACTGCGTCTGTTTTTGTATTAAAGAATGCTGACTTTGTTAGAGCAGTTAACAATAATATTGCTAATCAATTAAGACGAATCAGTATTAAAAAAATACTGGTGATACCATCAGTTTATGTAAGAACAGACATCCTTAAAATAATGAAAAATCAAACGGAGAGAGAAAAGATAGTATTGTATGCTGGTAGAATAGCTCCAGAGAAGAATTTACCTCTCTTAATACAGTCCTTTAAACATGTTATTAAAGAAGAACGAACAGCTAAACTGCTAATTATTGGTGAAGGTCCAGAGAAAGCTAAACTCACCAAGCTAATAAAAGAATACAATCTAGATGGAGCGGTAACTTTGTTAGACAAATGGCTAAGCTTAGAGGAATTAGCAATTTACTATAATGAAGCAGCAATATTTGTTTTAACCTCATTATATGAAGGAGGCCCACGAGTAATCTTCGAAGCAGGCGCATGTGGAACACCATTCATATCAACTCCAGTAGGAATACTGTCTGAATTAGTAAGCGATGGAGAATGTGGTTACTTCCTGAACAATCCAGATCCGAAAGAATTGGCTGAGAAGATCTTACTATTGCTTGATCAACCAGATTTAAGACAGAAGATGGGAGAGACCTTTAGGAGAATAATAATTGAGAAATTTGAATGGAGCAAAGCAATAAGAAGATATGCGGAAGCATATATTAAGGTTCTTAAAGAGGATAAAACTTAACTGAACATTAAAGAACAGACTCATTTTCGATTTGATTACTTATGAAATTCCCGCTAGTAGCGAGCTTTCTGCAAATATATAGATATCCCACGGAGGAGAGAACCTTCCAAGATGATAATATACATAAAATATAGATAGTGTTAAATTTAGTACATATATGGTTATCCTTAATATGTTTATAGAGAGCATGTTCAGAAACGGTTTACTGTGTAGAGCCTTTATTATCTCTTCTAGTCCTATGCCTGCCAGAGGCATAGTTGCATAGAATGTTACTACACCTATTCTCAAGTCTCTGAAAGGCCATAATAGATATGAGATGAAAGCAGGTATCAACAGGGAAAAGAATATGAGATTCTGTCTTCTATCATTGAGATTGAAGAAACCTATAATTAATGCTAAAATAGCAAAGGGAAAGTGGCTAAGAGCTATTGCTTTCGATATGTCAACTAAATCAGCATAGAATAATACACCATATCTCTCTTGACTATATTGTAAACCAGCTCTAAGATAATGGGTCCAATAATTCTCACCTATCCAAAATGTTGTGAATATCTGCCAACAGATTACTGGTAAGACTAGAAAGATAACATATAGTATTGTTTTCCTAAGGTTCTTGTTAACTAGACTTAATAGAAGTATTGAGAAAACTACTGGTAGAGTTGATTCTTTAGCAAGTAGACCTATACCACTTAGAATCGAGAGAACATAGTAGTGATTAGTGTTTGATGATTTAATGAACTGTAGATAGAGCCATAAGATGAGTAAAGTGAAGAAGGTGCTTCCCGCTTCTAACATTACGGAACCAAAATATAGAAGAGCTGGTGGACTAACGCACAAGAGGATTGAGGCATTGAAAGCAATACTACGTGACCTCGTTATCTCAAGAGTTATGAAATATGTTAGAAATGTGGAGCCAATCCATAAAATTATGTTAACAACTCCGTATGCAATAGGGATCCATAGGAGGGTTGCTAAGGGGGAGGCAATCAAAGGTATTAAAGGACGTGCTGATAGCCAACCTGCAGGTGGATATGGAGATATCCCTAGAAAGTATCTTGTTAAATGGATGTAGATCTTTGAGTCGCTATACACTATACCGAAGAACAATATAGAGCAGAAAACTGTTATAGCCCCTAGAGTTAAGATATATTTTCTGTCCATGATTGTTACCCCGAAGGGTATGGAGCGTGTAAAATTTAAAGCTTGAGTTAATTTTTAGTTATTTATCTCATGAATCGCTAAACAGAATTTTAAAATACTTGTTGACCTGTTTCTTTACGTCGAAATCTTTAGCTCTCTCTAGAGCTTTTTCCTATATTCTTCAAGTTTCACTGGATTTTTTAAGAGTTTGATTATTTCAGCCGCCCAGAGTTCTTCTTGCCAAGTTAAGGGTTCTCTAGCTGTATATCTTTTACCATCCATTACAGGCATTAGTATACCATATTCACCATACTCTGGCTTTGTAAGTCTACTTACTTTATACTGTGTTCTTGGAGCAAGTATCTCTCTAGGTCCTGAGAGACAATCTGCTGAAATAACGGGCAAGCCGCATGCAAGCGCTTCTAGAACCACATTTGGAAAACCCTCCCAAAGTGATGTAAGACAGAAAAGCGTGCTTCGACGCAAGTATTTAAATGGATTATCTTGCCAGCCCAGAAAGAGAACTTTCCCACTTAATCCAAGGTTAGAGACCAGCTCTTTAAGATATTCCTCTAATTCACCATGCCCACGAATTACTAACTGGTCTTAGGTAATGCTTCGTTTACCTTTTTAAACAACCGGATTAAATACCATTGACCTTTTTGATGTACCATACGACCAATGTTAATAATCACTGGATTAGAGAAAAAGTAGTCATATTTTTCATCTAGTTCTTCAGAGGCTAACTTATTTATCAATGAAACATCAACAGGGTTATGGATGACTTCGATTTTCCAGTCTGGTAAGCCGAACTTTTTTATCAACTTATATTTTATTGGATATGATACGACGATGACTTTCTTTATCAATAGTTTCGTGGCAAGAGATACAAGGAATCTAAAAAATATTTTATGGTGAGGGCGCTTCATATACGGTTCAAAAAAGTAGTTGTGTATAGCGTAGAATCTGCCCTTACATTTGTTAAATAAGGTGAATGTTAGTCCTTGACCTGTGGGAGATAACAATATAGCATCAGGTCTTGTTTTAGAAAGTAAACGATTGAATCTAATAAACACTTTGAATGCTTCGAAAATATTATTATAATCGCCAATATGATAGATTGGATGTTTAATGGGATAGGTAACAGACTTTTTGAATAATATAATGTAAACAGCTATATGTTCAGGAGCATGTAATGATAGCCATGACACAATTCTTTCAGCTCCACCGAATGATAACTTAGGAGATATTATTACCAATTTTCTCTCTTTGTTTCTATTTTCCATAGTAACTTTCTATACTAGAACTCATATAAAAGACTAGCTTGCTAATTAATCTGTCAGATAGAAGAGTTTTCGAGTTGTTTCTTGTAAGAATGTTTTTATTAATCTTCTACTTTCCTTATCTATTAAATATAAGCTTACGAAAAAGATCGTCGATGCTATTGCTATCGCAAAGAGAGTTGAGACAGTTCTTATCGGTTCGAACAAGATCAAGTAAATAGCCATTGGAATACATGCTATTGTCGTGATACCCACATCCTTTAAGATCTTCGTAAGATTAAGATACTCTATGCACATTATGGATAGTATTGTAAAAGATATTGAGGCCACTATTAAACGTGCTAATGCAGCTCCAAGCGTCCCAATCCATGGTATCGTTATGATTGATAATACTATTAGTGTTGCTGTTGTACTATAATCAATTAATGTTAATTTAAAGAGTTTGCTTCTTAATAGTGTCTTAGAATCTACTTTCAAGCTATAGTCTATTTTTTCTAAGCCAGATATGACTCCATATAGGATGGTTGAGTAAGATGTTAGAACTGCGGAAGACAAGAGTGGCCAGAGTATCCGTGCACTATCTCTATATATGGGACCGAATATCCCGAACAATTCTCTTGAGAGTATTATACCTCCGATAAGCATTGGAACAACAAATATCGTAACAAACTTCATTATTGAGCTGACTTCTTCTCTGGATGTAGAAGTCTTAGATAAAACACTCATAGTAAATGGTAGAGATAGTTGAGAAGAAGTCCTAACAGCGTTTGAGATTGTTACTCCTACTCCATAGGTAGATAGTTGTAATGGTGAGAGAAGCGTTCCAATCAAGAACTGGTCTGAAGCACTATTTACATATCCTACTGCAGACTGTATAGTCGGAAGCCAGAAATGTCTAATTCTACTCTTTAGCCAATCTTTATCAAAGCTTTTTTCAATCTCTCCCCTGATCGCATAAATACCATATATTACGTAGACGAGGTTAGCGATAACAACTGCAACCAATACTCCTGTTAACCCGTGTGGAAGAAGATACAACCCGATAGGTATCTTCAAACCATCAATTAAAGGAACCCTCCAACCCACCTTCTGAGGATATCTAACATACATTATAGAATTGATAGATGATGATGCATAGTAGATCGGGATAAGCAGTGAAGCCACTATGAAAGGATGGATAGATGCCTGGGATAATTTGGATAAAATCCCAGATAGAGATAAGAAAATTAATGTTAACGGTATCGATATTACTGTTGATGATATAATTGAAGTCTTAGCGATTAACCTTCCTCTAGCGAAATCTCTCGTCGCCCAAAATGGTAAAACCTTAACAAGAAACTCAAAATACGTTATTATGCTACCGATGTAGAACCATAAACCAAGATCACTCTGTGTAAGATTCCTAGAGATCAAGACAATGAAGATGAAGCCGAAAAGAAATGACAACAGATTACTTGTAAAAAGTATAAACCCGCTGAGCCTAACCCTGATCCTCGAGGTCATCAGTACAGTCTACCTCTTAGGATTCAAATATTTAATACTTCTCCAATACAATAAACATATCTGATACAACAAACATCCATATAAAACGAGTAAGAAGAAAAAACGTAAGATTAACATATATCTAAATCTTCTCTAATTGTTAGAAATATGAGAATAGCCACCGCTGTTTCACGCTATCCATTCTATAACTTTAGATACCTGAAATTACTAAACCTAGTAGAACCTGATGTCGTTTGGTTATTCGATACCGCTATCCCTTTAACACCATTAATAATAAAACCACCAATAATTCTAGATATTGAGGATCCGAATCTTACTCCGTTAACTAAGTTTTCTTTAATACGAGACCTTTATCTGATGAGAAACAATCGTGTAAAGAAGATAGTCACTACAACAAAAATTCTAAAAGATAAACTCATGAAACTTTATGATATGCCTGAAGATAAGATTGAAGTAATCCCTTACGGTGTGAATCTCGAATTATTCAAACCCACAGACTTACCCGATGAAAACACTATTCTTTACTATGGTACTTTAGCACCTCATCGTTCGAGATTCCTTGTTAAAGTTGTTGAAGAAGTGTTGAAACGTAGAAGAGATGTAAAGTTTATAATCATAGGCGATGTGCCAAGATGGCTGCAAGAATATCTGACCCGCAAAAACTATATAGAAAATATAGTTATGCCTGGATATATTGAGCATGATAAACTTCCTGAATGGATTAAAAAAGCTAGAGTCTGTATCTTTACACAAGATATCTCGCTTGGAGGAAGACTATCATTTAAACTATTAGAGTACATGGCCTCTGGAAGACCCACAGTAGCAACTGATGTTGATGAATCATGGCCTATCAAAGAGTCAGGTGCTGGAATAATTTCACCACTTAATCCTGAGATCTTTGCAGATAATGTAATTAAATTATTGGAGGATAAAGTCTTGGCTGTAATGCTTGCTGAGAAAGGTGTAAAATATACTAGACAGTATAATTGGAGCGATATGGTGGCTAGATATGTTAAGCTTATAAAAGAAATGACAGAAAACTAATCTAGCTTATCTCCAATTGAAAATTTCTTTCTATTATTTCTTGGAGTTGTTTAGCTCTATGCATTAATGTATGAGTTTGTATTATCCTGTTATAGCCAGCTTCAGCAACTCTGTTTCTCGCCACATCATCCAACAAATATGTTTCAACATTATCTAAGAATTCTTTCTCATCATCACAAGCTATAACTTCTTTTCCTACCTCGAAGAGCTCATTGATGCCCGCCACTCTATCGGAGATAAGTAGCTGTCCAGACCCTGGAACCTCGAAGGTTCGTAAATTCAGTGCTGTATGACATTTCCTAGAATTATCTCTATGTATATTGATGCAGACCTTTGCCATGTTATGAAACTTATTTAATAACTGTATTGCACACTAGGAATTATCTTTGCATCCTTAACGTTAAGATTGGCAGTCCAGCCCGATCCTATAATAACGACAGATCTGCGAAAACGTTTTATGAGAGGATATAGATAAGTCCTATAACCTACTTCTCTATCTCTGAGGTATCTACCAGTAAAAAGTATGTCTATCATCTTCTTACTTTTCCTGATAGGATAGAATAAATTAGTGTCGCAGGCTAAGGGAAAAAGATAGCATCTACTCCATGCTTTGTCCAGAGCTCACATCCACCTTTTGAATAACACAACAGAAGGCATCTACTGTTGCTCAGATATTGTGAATACTCTGCGTAAGGAATATTGGGTGAATCAATATCCCACAGAATCATGGGGAAAAGATGTTTTGCCAACTCAACTACTCCTGGATAACTTAATGCGGTAACACTTAACAAAAGACAATCAAAATTCCTTAGAACGTACTTGACAAAAGAATATCTTTCGGAGAATAATCTTGCATGCCTCAAGCCTCTTCGAAAAGATAAGCTATAAACGCTAGGAAAGATAACATTATACATATCAGGAGAATATAACTTGATCCTTTAAGTCCTAAGTATAATATCATTGTAGCCGATAGGATGGACCATTATGCTATCATCCAGAAAGGATAGGCTCTGAGCTAAAGACTTTAAAATATAGCTTCCTTTCTCAAAATCGAGTGAGGGGCCAAGAACAGCCAGCTTCATTTTAGCTTGATGGAAACTAATATATTGAAGTGACTAATATAGCTTCGCTCTTAATCAGGGAGTTTGTTGGTAGGCGTAGGGTTGATCTCCCACCTTATCTAACCTTATTCTATGCTGGCAGAGCTTCTGAACCTATTCGTATGTGAGGCTTCAGCTGCTAGGTTTCTGAGGGGGGTTCGATGGGCTGGAGGCATCCGCTGCCCTTACTGTAGTTCTGAAGCTATCATTAGATGGGCTTGGTACAGGCGTGTGTATCAACGGTATCGATGTAAGGCATGTAGACGTACATTCAATGATAAGACTGGAACAATCTCTGCCTACAGCCGTATACCCTTAAATGAATGGCTATTCCTCGCATATCTTCTAGGATGCCTCCACATATCTATCTTGGAGGCTTCAAGAAAGCTTGAGCGTAGCTATGGAGCCTTCTACCGCTCAGCTAGGAAGATAATATACGCTATCCATAGATGTAGGAGGAGGTTATGGGGTTCTAGGAAGCTTCCAGGAGATGTAGAGATGGATGAAGTATATGTTAAAGCAGGCTTAAAAGGAAGAGGTAACTATTGGAGGATACTATCTCTTGGAAGGAAGCCTAGATGTAGGGGTTTGAAGGCTAGGAGAGGAAGAGGCTCCTGGAAGAAGGATATGCCTCCAATAATAATCCTTGTTGAACGTAGAGGGGTGGAACGCTACATTCCATCTACCGATGTAGAGAAAAGAACCATTGAAAAGATTGTCTCAAGACATGTAGAGCCTGGCTCCAGAATCTACACAGACAGCTTCACATCCTATACTATCCTCCAAACCCTAGGCTTCAAACATGAAAGAGTAAACCACTCAATAAGAGAATCTGCTAGAGGAAACATACATACCAACAACTGTGAGAATAGAGCATCAATCCTGAAGCCATGGCTAGCCATACACAGAGGAGTATCCAAGGATAACCTTGACGTATACTTAAGCTTCTTCCATCTTCAGAGAACCACAAGCAAACTCCCAAACCTCCAAAAGATCAAGCTCATAATAAAAACTTAAACCCCACCAACAAACTCCATGATTAAGAGCGTATAGCTTTAGAGAGAATTGGAAGCTAAAATTTGGCAGATAAGCGCTAGATACACTTATCTAGATTATACAGATCTAAAAGTAAAGATAAGTAAACTGCTAGAATATGATCTTGAAAAATTTGGATATGAAAATAGAGTAGAAGCACTTAACATCGCATCCAAAAGTTATAAAGAACTAAAAGAAAAAACTCCTATCACTTAGAGACAAATTTGAAAAACGATAAAGTATGATAGTGTCTAAAGGCTTAAAGCATATGTCTTCCCCAGCCTTATCTGTAAATTAAAAATCTCTATAAATAAACGAAACCTTAAATAAAACTCGACTGGACCGCCCGCCAAGAGATTAAGGCGATCGAGAGAACTGTCAGACTACTAACAGAGATTAATATATCAGAATCTGAAATATTTTTTGGAGAAGATATGTTGAGTGAAGCTTATTCCAAGCTCTTACTAAGATTCGGGCTTAGGAAGTTTAGGTCATCTGACGCCTTGTACATTGTAGGAGCAGAAAGACTCTACTTGATTCTACACAGGCTATGTAGGGCTGGTTACTTAGTAAGAATTTCCAGGGGAGTTTTTAGAGTCTCTCATCCTACTGTGCTTGTCTTGGAGCGGGCTGGCTATAGATGGAGAGATAAGATAATCCAGAAAGATTATCTGGAATTTCTAGAATCACTTGTTGTAAAGGTCCTCGAAGGATTTTGGGATAAGCTCATCTCGCTGGTGATCTTCGGGTCCGTGGCGGCCGGCCAGGCGAGGGCTGAGAGTGACGTGGACCTACTGATCATAGCCGAGGACCTGCCGGAGAGATACTCGGATAGGTTGAGGCTCTGGAGGGAAATTGTGGCTGGTCTCGAATCCGAGAGGCTGAGGCTCTGGAGGGAGAAAAAGCTTTACCCGTTGATAGATCCTATACTTTTAACCCCAAGCGAGGCTGAAAGAATTCAGCCATTCTACCTCGACCTTTTGGAGTACGCTGTAATCGTCTATGATAGAGATGGCTTCATGCACCGGGTTCTCGAAGGATTGAGAGCTAAGCTGAAGATCCTAGGAGCGATTAAAGTGGAGCTTCCAGATAAGTCATGGTATTGGGTTATTAAGCCTGGCGCTGGTTTTGGAGAGGCGATCATGGTTTGAGGATGGATGACTTGGCCCGTGATTATCTTAGAAGGGCTGAGGCCAGGCTCGCATCCGCTCGATATGCTCTCAACCAAGGCTACTATCCAGAAGTTGTTAGATATTCTCAGGAGTGCGTAGAACTCTCTTTAAAGGCGTGCTTAAGACTTGTCGGAGTCGAGTATCCAAAGGTTCACGATGTCGGCGATGTCCTGAGAGCAGAGTCCATGAGATTTCCAAGCTGGTTTAGAGAGGAGGTTGATAGGCTTGCAGAGATCTCTAGGAATCTCGCAGAGAAGCGTGCTCCAAGCATGTACGGAGTAGAGATTGCTGGAAAATCCCCTGATGATCTCTTCAATAAAGATGATGCCATGAAAGCCTTAGAAAGAGCGGAGCTTGTTCAAAGGCTGGCGAAAAAACTTCTAGAGCAAGCTAAGTTCTAAGTATATTAATGGTCTCTAGGCTTAAGTACCAAGTATCTCCTACGTCCTTAGTTCAGCATAGTCAAGACGTAGTTAAGATGGGTTATTCAATCTCAAAAAGCATTTTTTTCTAGAGAGATATCATGTTTTCGAACTTGCTGAATCGAGGAAGAATGTATTGAAGATGCTTATATAAGATGAAGAGTTATAAGTAAATCTTTCCAGAGTAGAGTCTAAGAATAGTGATAAGTTATATGCTTTCAGAGGATGTAGGTCAAGAATCTGTCAAAGCGATGTTGAATATTTTAACAAAAGATCGGAGAAGGTTAAAGAACGTTTTAAGAGATGGCGAAGTCTATTCTCAAATGTTTGGAAGCCGTATGAACCATACTACTTAGAAGAAGCCTATAAGAAGAAGATAAAGCTGGGTGCATCATGTCTAAGGTAGAGATCATACTTTATAGCTGCTAGAAGAACATGTTATAGGAAGAATGTGAATTTTAGATCTTTCTAGAGTTCTTAGTTGCTTATGATCTATGTTTTGTTCTTTTTCTTCATGTCTAAGGTTATCTTTGCAATCTTTGATATATTCCATTCTCCATGCCTGTTTACATAGATGTAACTATGCTCCTTAAGCTTCTCCAACATCTTTAGAATCTTCTCTTCTATATCTAGTCTATCGTAGACTACTCCATAGCCTAGTGCGAGACCTGAGAGAAAACCTCCGACCTCCATATTCTTATCCAACCCTCTAATATCTAGAACATGAACGTCAAGTGTAATAAAGTAATTGAATAGTCTATTCAAATATTCTATTATCTTCTCTTCTAAGCTAATCTTTTCTTTAAGATCTTCTAAGTAGTTAACTACTACTAGGATGTCTAGGTCTCTCCCATGACCCATGTAGATACTACTACCGAATAGAATGATAGACATTAATCTATCTCCTAGAATCTCATTCAATGCTTGATTAATCTTCAATTCTAACTCCTTCATCTTCAAGAAACCTCCTAGCTTCCACAAATGCTTCTCCTGCAAGCTTAACTGCTCTTTCAGCTTTTTCTCTAGTAACGTATTGGGCTGGCTCAACTACTTTTTCATCGATTATGAATGGGTACCTGCTTCTAGTATAATATTCATGAAGCTTCTCTAATGCTTCAACAATCTTAGTAAACTCTTCTCTCCATCTATCTTGGAAAGCTTTCAAGAAGTAGCCTGTCAATCTAGGACCACAATTATATACGTATTCCGCCTTGGCTTCAAGCATTGCTTTGACAGCTTTCTCTACACATTGCTGTGAGAAGAAGATAGATGCAGGATAATCATAAAGTTTAAGCATATCTTCTGCTCTCTTAAGGTCTCTCCAAGCTTCTCTAAGATAGCTTCTAGCAAACTCTCTGAATAAGCTCATCCAGTTCTACATCTCTATACATAGTTTTATAGTTTACTCCTAAACTGCAACAACCACTTTGAATACTCTCTAAATTTGAAGACACCTAAAACATAGTGTGACTCCGAGAGCAGATAGATGTTTTGCAAACAGCTGAAAAACTAGATGTATATCTTCTATTAGTTTGTTTATGATCTCTCTTAGATCTATGAGTTCCACCTACCTGAACTTTTTATCTTCTTCAACATACCCTTATAAAATTCATTCCTCGAACTCAAGATCTACCTGTATTACAAATAGTATGATAGCAGTCCATGCTATATCTTAGAAATAGGGTGTGAATGATGCGTAATAGCTGTTAGGCGAATCCTAGAATATTCCTAGTTTTATTGCTAGTTCTGAAGCTGGCGTATCAGATGAGAGTTTTACGTATGCTTTCTTCTCTCCTAGAGGTGTTATCAACGTATTTATCTTGATGACTTTAACACCGTAGAGTTCTTCTACCGCTCTCTTAATATCTTTCTTTGTTGCTTTACTGTCTACTATAAATGTTATCTTATTTTCTTTCTCTATAAGTGAGACAGCATCCTGGGTGATTACAATCCTCTTGATTACTTCTGAAGACTTCACTTTAATCCCCCTAGTAATACTTCATCGATCTTCTCAAAAGCATTAACACTGTAGATTGTTAATCTTCCAGGCTTAGCCCCTGGAGCTAGATGGAGTACACTTAAATCTTTCAACTTAACAACATCTACTCCAGGGATGTTCTCTGAAGCCTCCGATATTCCCATGTCTTCTAATACGACAATTAATGGTCCGATTTTCCTCTTGTATCTTCTACCACGCTTCTTACCCTTACCTGCCCTGATCTTTTTCTCTCTACATCTCTGAAGTTCTTCTTTAAGACCAATCTTCTCAAGGAATTCTCTAAGCTCTCTAGTTCTAGCTATTGATTCAATCTTCTCATTGACAACTATTGGTAGACTTATGTTTTCTGGAATTCTATGTCCACGTTTTGTTACTGCATCTGGAACGCCTGTATATGCTACCGCAGTTATCAACGCTATCCTCTTTTCTTTCTTATTCAATTCTTTGTATATCTTCTTCTCAGGTGTAGGTGGATGGGTTGGGCGACCACCAACAGCTGATGGAACCATCCCACCTGATTGTGCTTTACCTGTTCCTGATGCTCTTATCCTAGATATCCTCGCCATACCGTATCCAGCCCCCCAAGAATCTACAGAATATTTATGTCCAGATCCTTTAAATGCTCCTTTAGGTTGTAGTTTATGTGTTTGGAGATGTATGAATGCTCTCCATACAAGGTCTTCTCTTAACGGTGCATAGAAGACTCTTGGAAGAGCTACCTCGCTAATCTTAGAACCTTCTAGATCTATAACTGGTATCTTCTTCTCTATACCTTCAGATGCTTTAAGCAACTCTACCAATATGCTCATCTTGGAACACCAACCATTATTATCTGTGGTGCTTCATGAAGCCTAGGAGGTCTAGCAGGCTTTCTCAATACTACAGCTCTCTTAGGAACTCCTGGAACTGTTCCCTCCAGTATTACTGCCTCTGTTCTAACTACTCCGAAGTGGGGATATCCACCTTTAGGTGTATATTCTAAACCACTCTCACTATATGTGAGTATTCTCTTATTGTATTCTGTTCTACGATGATATCCCATCTGTCCTGCTCTTGGAACAGTATATGTTACATAGGCTGGGCTTCTACCACCTATTGCTCCAACCTCTCTCCTAGTCTTCCTCTTCTTCCTAGGCTGTATCTTCACTTTATGTCTACCTACTACTCCTTCGAATCCTTTACCTCTAGATACAGCTATAACATCTATGAACTCTCCATTATTGAAGACTTCAGAGATTTTTACTTCCTTACCAAGTCTATTAATAGCATATTCTAGTGCTTTATCTAGTGGTCCACCTACTTTTATCTCGATGAGGTCTACCTTCTTCTTAGATAATCCAGCCAGCTTAGGTCTTGCAAGAGCTATTACTCTAATCTCCTTCAAATTATCGAGGCTACTCTTTAATTTCTCTAATTTTTCTTTCTCATTAGGTCTCCAAGTAGGAATACTTTTCTTGATCTCTTCAGGTAGATTACTAGCCCAGACTCTTGTATACTCTTTTAATGCACCATTCTCCTCAGTATATCCAACTATTCCTGCGATGATTATTGGAGGTGTAGCTATTACTGTTCCTACTTTTGCTACTTCAAGACCTTGAGTGGGAGAATTCGGTATATTATCTATATAGTAGACCGTTGTATGTCCAGCTTTATATCCTATGAATCCGAGTAGCTTAGGTTCACCATCGTATGGAGGCCAATACTTTACACGGGGAACTATACGGCTAGCTCTACCTCTAGGAAGATATGCTAGCGAGCTCCTCCTAGGAGCAGACTGTTTTCTATGACCCATAAACCCTCTACTAATCCATCCATCTAGACCTCTACAATAAAAACGTATCTACGATAGATCGATACGTTAATCACATACTATATATTTGACATAATCTTCTACATCCTGTTCACAATCGCTCTTAAGAGATGATGATAAACAGTTTATAGCTTAGCTTCTCAATCTATTCTTAAGGTAGCTTGGTTGACTAAAATAGATAAGAATGTTTTCCAGAAGCTCATTAGAGAGGTGGCTGAAGCTATTGAAGAAGTTAGAGAAATTATTTCTCTAGATGTAGATACTTTTCTGAATGATAGAAGAGCAAGATTCAGTCTAAGGTATAGTATAGTATTGATCGTTGAGTCTTTAGCAGATATAGCTGTAGCCATTCTAGAAAAAGACTTTAACGAGGTTGTTGAATCTTACAGAGATGCCATAACGAAGTTAAGAGATAAGCGTGTACTGGAAAGCAGAGTCGCAGAGTCCATAGCAAGACTTGTAAGTTTGAGAAACCTAATAGTTCATAGGTATTGGGCAGTTGATGATCTGAAGATTTATGAATCTGCTAAAAGCAGTGGAATAGAGAATATTGAGAGATTCATAGAAGAGGTGTCGAGATACGTCGAGGTTAAGGATGATTGAAGAATCTAGAAGGAAGACGAAGATTCTCAGTGTTCATGAGAAGAGAGAGATTATAAAATTATTGAAAGAAGCATTCAATAATATTGATGAAGTCTCTTTAGCTATAATTCATGGAGGATTTATAGAATGTAGAGTCTTCCGAGATATCGATATAGCGTTGTATCTCTCATGTGTTCCTCTTAGAGAAGACGTTCTTGAAGAAGTTAGAGAAGCATTAGAGAAGAAGCTTGATATCGCAATCGATATACAGATTTTGAATTATGCTCCACCTAGGTTTATTGTAAAAGCTTTAAAGAATGGCTTGATAATCGTTGAAAAAGTCCCTGGGTTTAGGGGAATCTTATTTATACATGCACTCGAAGAACTGAATAGACTTAAAAGACCTAGAAATATTAAACTTATCTAATAAATCTCAGGGGTTTATCTTCTCGTTTCTAGAGATTTGATAGCCTGCGCTGCAAGCTGGGAGATCTTTACTTCTCCAAAAAATCCATCATAGTAGATTTTAACGATAGACTCATCATTTAGCATGTTCTTTAGTTTAGATAAAGCTTGATCAATCTTTAACTCTTGTATAGTTTTAATAGTATATGCTCTAGTCTCAGGGTCAGGGTCATCGAGTAGTTCTAGTAGTCTATCTTTTAAGTTTATTTTAGCTTCTAGAATTCTTCTACCTATTCTTCCTAGAGAATAGATTACATATTTCATTTTTAGTTCCGGGTTTTCTATAAGGGAGGCAGTAGGATTGATGAAGTCGTTGAAGTCTTCTTCCATGATTCTACCGATTTCTCCAACTACTATTGGTGCACCCATACAGTAGCCTCCATTCTCTTCATTCATGTACCAGAACATTCTTCTAATAGTCTCCTTGGCGGTCTCAGGCTCATCTCTATAGAGATATCTGCAGATATATCCTATAGCTTCTGCAGCTCTAAACATATATAATTCATCACCATAGAGGTAGGAGATCAATATAGATAACGTCTTCTTAACGTTACCTATCTTTACGAGTTTATCGAATTCTCTATTTTCTAGAATCTTAAGTATCTCTTTCTTCATATCTTTTCTTCTTTTATCATTTTTTCTAGAAGCTGGGTCGGTCTCCATTCTTCTTTAATAGTATCGAGGACGATGTATGTAATAGTCCTTTCTACATGCTCGTTTGCTAGTAATGTTTTAATGAATGTGCTTAATTCTTCTCTATCTTTAAATCTTGCAAGGATTACTGAGTCGGATTCTCCTGTTACATCATAGACACCATGTACGTTCGGATATGAAGCAATCAATTTTTGGACTTCAAGTAGTTTTCCATGTCTTATTCTTACATGGATTACTGCCGACAAAGTGTAGCCAATCTTAACGGGATCAATTAAGGCTATGTACCCCTTGATTACACCATTCTTCTCTAATGCTTCTACACGAGAGACAATGGTTGAGACAGATACACCTATCTTCTCGGCGATCTTCCTAAAACTAGCTCTACCATCACGGAGAAGCTCAGCAAGTATCTTATAATCAAGATCATCTAGAGCTACCTGAACCATAATCTAGTAACTCTCCAAGAGATATAGGGAAGCCTTCAGTTAATATGTCTTACGAGTATTTCAATCAAAGCAAGCATTAATAATCGCTTCTTGAATTTATTTTTCCTATAAGCTGATGGAGAACCTCATAATATCCGCTAAGGAGCTACTTGATTGTTTAGGGAGTGATTTCAGGAACAGATTAGATAAGTTAAGTATTGTAGTTCTTGAAGAAGCTTACAATAAGATGAAGGATAAAGAGTTGGAGAGGCTACGGAAGGTGTGGAAGGAGTTAATAGATGAATAAGTTAAGCTTTAAGTCTCAGACAAATTATTTTTGATACTTTAAGTTTTAAGTTATTCAGATATCAGTCTATTAGAGTGTCGTCGAGTTAACTTATTGTCTTATATTTTAAGTAAATGTTTTTATTTTTATTTTGCATGAGTTATTGCATGGTTGTTAAGATTTCTGATGTAACTAGTGAGATTGTAGATCTAATCTCTAGGGATAATGTAGTTGGGCTTGCTACTCATAGGCATCTTCCCCATGAGAAAGCTATCTATATGAGGCATGGAGTATGCGGGTTTGCAGTAGATGTTATGCTTGAAGAAGATGGTAGAAAGAATCTCTACTTTGTGCTTGTTACTGCTGAAGCTAAGCCAAGGAAGAAGATAGTAGATGACTGGATGAAGTATAGTGGAAGAGTAACATACTACTTAACTGTGAAGACTGATAGAGGATTCAAGACTAAGAAGAGGATCTCAACATACCGTGATGGAGAACAATTATTCAAGCAGGTTGAAGAAGTTAGACAAGCATTCTATAGAAAGTATAGAGAGCTGAAGATGAAGCAGGAGGTTGCACCTGTTAAGGTTGAAGAAGAGATATTTCATATGGTAGGGATCGAGGAGAGAGACTTATTTCTAGGAGTATAATCTTCTTAGATATGGAAATAATAGAATGAAGAATGGACCAGGCATATTCCAGTTAGCAGTCATTAATAAGAAGGATCAAAGAAGATATGAAGAGATAATTGAAACTAGACTAGAGATATTCGACTTTGTCACACTCAAGGAAAAATATATAGGACTAGACAATGATCAAGCAATAATTTTACATTTCTCTAATCCTTCGATCTTAGATGAGAGAAGCAGTGGTATAATATCTGTTGAATGTTATCCAGATGATCTTGTTAATGTTTTTGAGAAGATGAGGCTGGATATTTCATTAAAGGATCTTGGAGGGATGCTTGATGGTGTTGATGGATTCTTTACAGGCTTCATCATGGATAAGTCTAGAATTGTTATGTTTAGAGATCATGTAGGAGCTATACCATGCAATTACAGGGTTGATGATAGCTCTTTTGTGGCCACATCTTTTAAGAAGATGGTTGATGGATCGGTTTCCACTCCACCTGGGAGGATAATTGTCTGGGATGGTAGATCATTTAAGATTCATAGATGGTATAGGTGGAGAAGATTTACTGGAGACTATATTGTTGAACTGAAGAATAGGTTGATTGATGTTTTCTCAAGATATCTTCCAGATAGTTTTAGTCTAGGTTTCTCAGGTGGTTTAGATAGTGTATTGATTGCTTATATCGGTTCTATGCTTGGAAGAAGGATAGAATGTATAACTGTTGGAGCTGAGGATTCTATTGATTTTCAGTGGGCTGAAGAAGCAGCAGCACCATTAGGTTTAAAACTTAAGAAGATTATGATTGATGAAAAACTTGTAAAAAATACTGTAGAAGTTGTTTCAAGATATTTGGTAGAGCCAACCCTTATGGATCTATCTATAGCCTCGGTATTCTATCTTGTGTCCACAAATAGTGTTCATGGCTTCATTGTTTCTGGTCAAGGTGCAGATGAGCTATTCGGTGGATACTATAAGTATGTAAAGCTTGGAAGAGAGAAAGGACTAGGATATGTTCAAGGCGTCATGATGAAAGATATACTTGAGTTGCATAAGACGAATATTGAGAGAGACTACTTAACAGTAGCAGTCGCAGGTAGGAAACTTATTCAACCATACTTGGCCAAGAAGATCTATGAAACAGCATTATCCACTCCAGTAAGCTTGAAGATTAGCCTAGAGAATAATTCTGAAAGAAAGATAATATTGAGGAAAGTAGGCAGGATACTTAGACTTCCAGATAAATTAATAGGGAGACCTAAGAAAGCATTACAATATAGTTCAAAAATACAGAAAATGTTTTCCTCTGCTGTATAAATGTTATAGGGTTGGTGAGTGGCCCCTTGGAATAAGTTATTGTAGAGAAAATATCATCGTTTTCATAAAGATAATGATTAAATAGAATATTTCTTGAATTATGCTCGATGAGGAAGAGGCTAATACCGTTAATAGCATTATTAACAATGTTGGCTGTAGTAGCAGTAGCATACTCTGTAGAAATAAGTCTTCCTGAAGGAGAACCGCCAGACCTAGGTGCAACACCTAATGTAGTTGTGGCATGTCCGACACCGAAAGGTACCCTTTGTCAGATAGACAGTATAAAGTGGATAATCTCGCCAACCCCTCCAAGAATGGTTACGGGTGTAAAAATTGACTGGAACCCTGGAAGTGCAAGTGGATATGATGTATACGTTGAATTATACAATAGTGGCGATAATTACGTTGGAGGTGGGTCGGCAACTAGCACGAATACTGATCCTTTGGAAGTATCTTTCTCCGCATCAGTCAATCCTAAGGATATCGATAAGATAAGGATAGTGATAATTGAAACTGGAGGTTACGAGTGAAATAAAGAGGCTAAAAATCTATGAAGGGTAGACTTCCAAACTTCCTCTTTTTATTTTTTCTCATAATCACGTTCTTCATATTATTCTCTATTCTCGAAGCATACTCAACCCTAATAACAATATCAGAAGTAGAACCATTACCTGGGAGAAGTAGTATCACATATCTTCTCTCAAAATATACTGGTAGCCATGGAAGGTTTAACTTCATGGTTGAGACGAGGAGCGTAAGGCTTCAACCAACAGGAGCTTATGTGAACTCAGCTGTAATCACATTATACTGGAGTGTAGAATCCCCTCCAGGTCAAAATGGAAGAAACTTCATTATATCAGTAAGACTCTACGATGATGAAGGAAGAAGTCTAACTAGCGGTTCTGTTACTGTCTGCCTTCTAAAGAGCACAAACTCAGGAAGCTATACTATAACCTTGTCGAACACGAATATTGACGATGTAGCCAAAGTGGAGACCTCAATAAGAGATGATGGACATTGGTGTTAAACATGATGAAGAAGACTCTTATCATATTTATCTTCATAATCTTAATAACTACTACATTAGCATACTCTACAGCAATCTACGTTGGAGACCTAGGCCAGCTTGGAGCATCTGAAAAAACACCTGTAGCTAAATATAATCTCAGAGTCTACTCAGTCTCAATAACGGTTGAAAACAATCAGATAACAAGTATAACGATAACAGTAGCATCATCCATTCCAGGAAACTACAATATATATGCAAGAGTCACGAGTGGGTCATGTAGTGCAACTGCCACTTGGAACAATGTAGACCTTTCAACACAGAGAACACTCTCATCATCTCTCACGCCACAATGTAGCTATACTCCTCCTGGTGCCGCAGTCGAGGTAGGAGGTGAGCCTGTATGAAGCTTAAACTACTAACTATATTCATGGTTACAGTTATAGTTTTAATGAGTCTTGGGTTTGTTGATGATATTAGATTGTATCGTATTGTTTCTCCTAGTATGGAGCCTCTTATACCTGTAGGCTCGCTTGTAGTAGTCTCACGTTCTGAGCCAGTCGGTATCGGAGACATAGTAGCATATAGGCTAGACGTAATAGGTAGAAGCTATACACTTGTACACAGAGTAGTCGATGTTAAAGATGGATACTATACTATTAGAGCAGATGTTGACCCTACAAGTGCAGGTGAAACATTAGAAGCAGGGAAGATTATTGGTAAAGTAGTATTGGCTATACCATTCCTAGGATATATTGCAGGAGTAGTAGCTGTTCTACCAGCTATGATATTATTGATACCTCTTGCATCAAAGAAAGATGGTATGGGCTTCCCGACAGCAGCCTTCATATCATTCCTACCATCGATCCTACCTATACATGGTCTCGCAGCATCCATAGGCCAGATACCCTTCACAGCGATAACAGCTGGCTCAATAATAACTACAAGAATAATACTAGAGAAGAAAGATAAAGATATAGCAGAATTAGTTTATCTAGTCGCTGCAGCAGTAAGCATTATAAGCATCAACGTAGTAGAGATGGTGGGCTGGCTTGCCACCTAGACAATTAACATTCTTCATAACAATAATAATTCTGGCAGCCCTCCTAGCATATACTATCAACACAGGATACACAACAACTGAATATATAATCAACTCAAACTACATAGTACCACTAACACTAAACGGTGTTGAAGCACAACCACCAGTCAAAGCATTAGCTGGAGATACAGTATGCGTAAAAGAACTTACAGTATATCTGCAGCAAAATAAGCGGCTAGTATTTAGAGGATGGGATGATGGATTAACAGACCAATGTAGAGTAGCTGGAGGAAACCATACAGCAATATACGAGATGGAGGTCCTACTACAAGTCTACACCGAACCCAAGGCATTAAGAAAGAGTGAATGGGTGAAAGCAGGCTCCCTAATAAAACTAGAATACCCTGAGATCTACTATCAAGATGGATCAGAGAGATATGTTTTCGAGTCGTGGAGTAGTGGAGAAAACCCATTCCACCCAACCAACATAATCTATGTCTCTGAGCCAACCCGTCTAGAAGCAAGATACATCAAGGAATATCTTATAACAGCTGTAGGAGAAGCAGAGATAAATGGTACAGGATGGTATAGAGAAGGAGAAGTAGCAGTACTAGCTACACCGCCAGTAATCTATCTATCAAATGATGAGAGATTAATCTTTACAGGATGGGAATCTATAGGACCAGTACCTGTAATCATCAACAGCCCCCAGAGTCCTATCACCATAATAAACGTTAAAGGTCCATATATCTTAGAAGCAAAATATGAGAAACAATATAGAGTTGAGGTAACAAGCCCTAAAGGTGTATTATTTAAAGGATGGGTGAGAGACGGCGAGACGATTAGGATACAAGCAGACCCAACGATACAGCTACAAGAAGATGTAAGGCTGAGATTCATAAGATGGAGTTTAAGCGACCTTCCATCAGTACCAGACTTAACCCTCCAAGTACATCAACCATACAATCTAACAGCACTATACATTAAGCAATACTATCTAGCAGTAGAATCCCAGTATGGTGTAGCAGGTGCAGGATGGTATGACGAAGGAGCAATAGCAACTGTTAGAGCAAACCCCCAGCCTCCATCCAACATCTTGATAAACAGGAAACTAGTAGGATACTCAGGAGACTGCCAAGAAGATTGTCAGACAACCAATGGGGCAATAACATTAAAGATGGATTCACCTAAGAAGATAAGAACGATCTATGCTACTGAGCCAAACCTACTAACAATAGGGATAATAACAGGGATAGGTGGAGCACTAGTAGCAGTATACGCTCTAACAGGTAGGAGAAAGCCTGAAGAAGTTGAGGTGAAAATCGAGGAAGCATTAAAGGCAAAAACAATGAAAGAACCTGCTACTGCTGCCGCCCCCTCAAAAGCATTATTCAAATGCATGGAGTGTGGAGCAACTATTAGAGGTCAAGATAAAGCATTAAAACATTCAAGAAAACATAGATATGATAATATAGTTAAAGAATATGTAGCATTAGAAGAGATTGCTGAACCGATAAGTGAGAGGACAGCGATACTATGGATGAAAGGACTTAGACTTAGAATTACTCCACCAGAGCAGCCGACTGTTAAAGACCTTGTAAAGCCAGGGGACATCGTAAGATACACAGAGATACCTGGAAGACTTAGAGTAGAGGTAGTTGAGAAGCATGAAAGATACGGTCTACCAGTCTTTACAGTAATAGCTGTCCCAGAAGAAGCTGGAAAGAATGGATATAGAAGATACATAAACGACCTAGTAGCACAAGATGGAAAAATATACTGTATAGATGAGGAATGCAGCTGTAGACTCTCCATAGAAGAACGTGCACCAAGACTCAAGCAAGAGGAAAGCATCCCGAAACCCTCATAGAAACCAAGAAAATAAAATCACTTAGAGAAGCTCTACAATACATAAGTTGAAGTAGAAACATGAATAAAGAGAAGATAAATGAGCAGACTATCAGGAAACCCTATAGAGAGCTTGAAAGAGATCTATGAATTACTCTCTAGACTAAAAGAAGTTAAGAGGACCGGATGGCTGGAGAGAGGAATTAGAGAACCTGAGTCTGTTGCAGATCACTCTTTCAATGTTACTGCACTCTCAATAATACTAGCAGAGATTAAAGGTCTAGATGTTGCTGAAGTAGCTAGAATGGCCATACTCCATGATCTACCAGAAGCAGTGATAGGAGACTTAACACCATCTCAGAAGAAAGAGAGAATAGAAGAAATAAGAGAAATAGAAGAAGAAATCGTAAAATCGATAACAGAATCCATACCTAGAGAAGTGGGAGAGAAATATCATGAAGCATGGAGAAAACTCGTCGAAGATGGCTCTCAAGAAGCTAAGCTCGTAAAACTAATCGATAAACTAGAGATGGGGCTACAAGCCGTCAAGTACATTAAAAAAACTGGAAACAAGAAACTACTAGAAATATACTCTTCTGCAGTAGAATCTGTAAAAGAAGACCCTGAACTACTAGACCTTCTAGAGAAAGCGTTAAATGAATGAAGATATATACCTCCCCATCTCCATTTATAGTAGATAGTAAAAATGTTCTTAGCTGATAAGATATCAACAAAAGCAAAATATCCATTTCTTCCAGAAGCTAAACAAGCCTTCATAGCGTCAGGGTTTGAGCTAGAATCTTTTAAAGATCCATCTACAAGACCTATAGTTGAGAGAGCATCCTCAAGAATCATTAATGCATTACTGCATGGAGAGAACGTCAACCCATATGAAGTTGTAGAAGATGATTTAACTGAGCTAGCATCCTTCCCACTTGCAATAATCCTAGCAGCAAAAACAAGCGATAAATATCTTCAGAGAAGATTCGCATTAGCAGAAGCATCTATAGCATACAAGAGGCTGAACATGGAAGGAGACCCTGAATTCATCTTAAGAATCGCTAGAGAAGTCTTCAAGATAGATGTAGAGTATGATGATACATACCCACCATACAGCTACACAGTAAGCTTGATAGACTACTTAAAATCTGCATCTAAATTCAATGACCCAGCCTGGAAGCTGGTAAACAGAATAGTAGTTAGAGGTAGAGTATACATAGAATCCCGTGAGCTTATCCGTCTTCTAAGAGATAAGATAGAAAGATATATTCTAGAGAATATTGAGAAAGCGGAGAAAGAAATTGGAAAACTACCAGAGAATCTTGAAGAAGCTGTAAAGAATATTAAAAACAAGATACCTGAAAGAAAAATTGAAGATCTAACATTAAAAGAAGGATCAAGACCTGAAGCATGGCCTCCATGCATGAAGTCGATATACTCTAAGCTTAAATCAGGTGAAAGTGTAAGCCATTTCGCAAACTTCATGATAGCAGCATTCCTAGTAAATACAGGGGTTCCCACAGAAGAGATAATCTCAATATACTCTCAGAGAAGCGACTTCAATGAAAGAATAGCTAGATACCAGGTAGAACATATCGCAGGAATGAAAGGTAGTAGGACGAGATACATTACGCCAAGTTGTAGTAAGATAAAGACTAACGGGTTATGTATTGAAGATGGAAGACTATGCGGAAACATTAAGAACCCGATGACATACTATAAGAGGAAGATAAGGGAGCTTAAGAGAATTGATAAAGATAAAGCTGAACAGACAGGAGAACACAATCAATCTAGCGGCTAGCCTAGCTGAAGAACTAGGCTCCCTAGAAGTATTCCCGATAATCAAGAATAATGAAATAGTACTAGATGATTCATCCTCAAGTAGAATCTTAAGCATTGAAGAAGTATTACCATACATCAGAAGAAGCCTAGAGAAATCAAAGACAAAGTATAGATACATACATGTTAAAGGAGAGACAATCTACATAGAAGATGTAGAAAGCGGAGAGAAAATATCTGAACCTCCCCTACTATTCTGCCCATTCTGTGGATACGCAACACAATATGAAGAAATATACTGGATACATGTAAAAAGCCATGGAGTAATCTAAAACATCATTCCTGGTCTTTAAGAAATATCTTTAATCCTAAATCTCTTTCCGAGATCCCGCTAATCCTTTTATAGTTAATTGCTGGATCAAGCTTATCCATGGCCCCTACTAGCTCATTATAAGTAGGTTCAAGCTTCTTATAGATTACCCCTACGGGATGCTTACCTTCTCTCTGAATAGATAAAACTAGATTAACTGCATCTCTAACATCCTCTAGCGGAGCCCCCTCTTCCTCAACATAAACTATCTTCTCTCTTAATTCTCTAACCGTTCTCATAAGATTAAAAGTGGGACAAACACTCAGTATATTGATTAATGAGAATCCACGATGATTAATCGCTTCCTTAAAGTATTCTTTTAATCTTTTTACATCACCAATAAAACCTTGAGCTACAAAAGTTACACCACTCACCAATGCTAAGAGTAGAGGATTAATAGGCTTCTCTGGCCAGCCTGATGGATAATTCTTCATTACAGAATAGATAGGAGTAGTAGGTGAAGACTGCCCCCTAGTATTTCCGAATACTCCATTATCTACAACAATATATGTTATCTCTACATTTCTTCTAGCAGTATGAACTAGATGGTTGCATCCAATACTATATGCATCTCCATCTCCTGAGACTCCTATAACCTTCAGCCTAGGGTTTGCAAGCTTTACTCCAGTCGCTGTAGGTAAAACTCTTCCATGTATTCCTTTAACAGCATTAGTATTAATGTAGCTCCAGATGAAGGTTGCGCAACCTATACCACATACTATGACGATCTCTTCAGGTTTAAGATTAAGCTCATAGAATGCATTCTTTAATGCTTCATAAATAGAGAAGTCACCGCATCCTGGACACCATCTAGGCTTAGCCCGCTCAAAAACATCCATTAAGCTCATCCACCTCCATCATAGACTAGTCCACGATAGATCTCTACAGGTCTAAACGGGCATCCATCAAACTTCCTTATACTCCTTAACTCAGCAGTCTTCGGAAGCTTTGAAGATACAAGATTCAAGAGTTGACCTGAAGCATTCTGCTCAATAACATATATCTTCTCAACATTCTTTAGAGTTTCTTCAAGCATCCTTGGAAGAGGCCACAACTGCTTCAAAGGTATATGCAGCATCATTCTACTAGATTTTCTAATCTTCTCTAAAGCTTCTTCTACAGCACCTCTACATGAACCAATACTGACAACAGCTTCACAAGCTTCAGCATCCCCTAAAACCTCCCATCCTACAGGGCTCTCTTCCAGCTCTCCTAATTTTCTCAACCTCTTTATAGACATGTCAACATGTATCTTACCATCCTGCGTGCCTAAACCTTTAACATCATGCTCTACACTACTGGCTACAACTAGAAAACCATCAAGAGGCGGAGAAGGAATACCATCAGCTGAACCACTATAGCTAGGAAATACTTGTAGTAGACCTCCTCCGACACTGGAGACATTCTTACGACCTGAAGTTCTAGATGCTTCAAGCTTATCTAGAGTAAAATAATTCATTACGTAAACCTGGTCTAGCAACAATATTACTGGACACCTATATCTATCAGCAAGCTCGAAAGCCAGCATAGTCATACTATAATATTCTTCTATAGTGGAGGGGGCTAAAACAATCCTTGGAACATCTCCATGGGATGGATGTGTCGCTAAGTCTATATCTCCCTGCTCATAAGCTGTTGGCATACCCGTACTTGGACCAACTCTCTGAACATCTACAACTACTATAGGTATCTCAGCCATGGCTGCGAACCCAATCCCCTCAACCATTAAAGACAACCCTGGACCAGATGTTGCAGTCATAGATCTAGCTCCAGCATAACTTGCACCTATAATCATGCTGATTGCAGAAAGCTCATCTTCAACTTGGACAGCTAGACCCCCAACTTCTGGAAACCACTTCATAATCTTCTCCATTATACTAGTAGATGGTGTAATAGGATAGCCAGCGAAGAACTTGCATCCAGCAGATAATGCACCTAGAGCAACCATATCTGAGCCCTGCACAATACTCTTCGAGGCACTTAAGCTAGGTAGATCAAAGCTTTCTAAACCGCTCTCAATAAATAATTTGTATCCTGCCTCAACCCCTCTAAGATTAGATTCTAAGAGATCTTTCTTTGAAATCTTCTCTAAAACTATTGAGACAGAATTATATCCGAGTCCAAGCAATCCCGAGATAAAACCTACTACAACAATATTAGGTCTAGACTTAGCCTCCGATGATGTCTTCTTTAATGGTTGCCTAAAGACCCTGCAATTATATTGAGGGATGCTTAAACTTTCATCAATTAAGATTATGCTATCTCTTAACAGTAAATCATCAACATCTTTCACCCCAGACTCATCGAGTACAGCTAGAACGTCTATTTTATCTGGAGGAGCACTAATCTCTACATCAGAGATTCTAATCTCTGAATAAGTAGATCCACCTCTAACAATTGTTGGAAACCATCTAAAAGTATACACGTTTAACCCTTTTAAAGCACATGCTCCAACTATAACTTCAGTTGCAAACTCTATACCCTGACCTGTCAGCCCAGCAATCCTTACTGAGACATCTTTCAAGACGACTTCATAAACAGATCGCAAACACTCTCTCAAAAATATTCCTAGAGACATCAAAGTCATAAGACATAACTAAAATGAGATAGAATAAATTCCGTAAGAAGAAAAATATTTAATATTTTAGGAAAGAATAAGGCAATTGTTTGCATAATTCGAAAAATGTCAAGAATAACTTTACTAGAATATACGATCTTAGAGTTGACTTACCTGTTAGATGAATTTTAGGTTTTAAAGAACAGCCAGCCCCTCAATGTATTGATTAAGATATATTTCCCGTTCAGTTTAGATCCGTAAATATACATTACAATCTTCTTATCAGGTTCATACTCTAAGAGCTTGTATTCACCTTTATCCCAGATCTTAACTATTCCTGCACCGTATCCTTCAACAATCTCACCTTCAAAGCCAGCATAAGATAACTCATGGTCAGCTTGAGGTATACAGAGCCTCTTCACACCCTTATCGATTGGAGGCTCTTTCCTCATCGCCCAAGACTTCAACACGCCTTCCATCTCGATCCTTAGATCGTAGTGGAGACCAGCCTTCTTTGCAAAATGTTGATGAATAACATATATCGGCATAAAAGCTCACTTTACTCTAAATAAGTATAGTCTACCATTCGCATACACACCATCTATAACTTTCTCATCTATGAGCCAAGAAATATAAGATTTTAAAGCTGAACTATACAAGAAGTACATTGGAGGAGATAATTCAAGCTTCAACTCTAATAGAATATTTGAGAAGAGTTCCTCAAAAGATATCTTGCTCTGAGCATGTTCTTCAATAAGTTTCCTAACTTTCATTATAGAGTTGAGATTAACATTGATAACATTACCTATATTCGAGGCGGGATCGAAATGGCAAGGTACATAGTATTTATGGTCTTCCTCCTTAAGCTTACTGAGTGTTTTTACAGCTTCTCGAACGTTGAAATGATACAACACCTTAAACTTCTCTACAAGATTCTCAGGGAATAAAGCATCACCGATAAAAAATATATCATCAGCAACTAAGCCATACATATTAAATGAATGACCAGCCAAGGCAACATATCTTAAATCGAGTTCTCCATCCACATCTTCACTTATTGTCTTGTAAACCTTAGAAGGCTTAGCCATGAAGAATTTCTCCCTCATACTCTCGGGAGGATAAGATCCATAGAGAAAGATAGGTTCAAGAACTGGATTCTCAATAAAGTATGACTCTATACTTGGAGAAATTATATTTGCTTCACATCTATCTAATATTATACGGTTTCCACCTATATGGTCTGCATGAGAATGGGTATTGAAAATATACTTAATCTTTAATCCAGCATCGTTAACGATGTTGATTATCCTCCTACCTTGATCTTCATCCAGCCCTGTGTCAACCACTATGCACCAATTATCTCTAACAATTACACCAATATTGGTCCTTCCAGGAATATAGTAAACATCCTCCACTATCTTCTTCAGTTCTCTAACAGGGCACATCTAAACATCATTAAAGAGATAACCAAGTTAATAATAATTACTTCTAAATAATTGAAATGTAGAGAGATTAAAGATAAAAATAGGGAAGAATCGAGAAATCTAGAGGAGAAGCTTGGGAGCATCTTTAAGAGAATTATTAAATAAACTACAAGATAGAGGCAAGATTATAACTATAGAAAACTCTGCATCTGTTAAGTTTGAGATACCATCTATACTAAAGAAACTCGACCCTAAACCCGTACTATTTGAGAAGATAACTGAATATCCAGACTTTAAGCTTATAGGAAATCTATGTGCAGATAGAAGCCTCCTAGCAGAAGCTATTAATACTTCTCCACAAGAACTCAGGATAAAATTAATTCAAGCATTAGAGAACCCTAAAGAGAAGAAGATAGTTGAGAATCCTCCATGCCAAGAAGTAGTTATTGATAATCCAGACTTAACCCGTCTCCCATTTATCTGGACTGGGCTGAGAGATCGTGCACCATACATAACTGCAAGCATAATAGTTGCTTACGATAGAGAGTATGGTTATAATGCAAGCTATCATAGACTTATGCTTCTAGATAAAAAAAGAATAGCAGCTAGAATCGTTCCAAGACATCTCTATAAATATATTGAGAGAGGATGTAGAGAAATAGCTATAACTATTGGGAACCATCCAGCATTCATGCTTGCAGCCTCCATAACCTCAAGCATAGAATTAGATGAACTCTCAGTAGCCTCATCATTATCAGATATAAGATATGCGAAAACACTAACGAACAATCTCTTAGTTCCAGCTGAATGTGAGATAGTATTAGAAGGATACATTACAGATGAATATACAGATGAAGGACCATTCCTAGATATTCTAGGAACATACGATATAGTTAGAAAAGAAAGAATAATAGAGATAAGATGTATAACTATGAGGAAGAACCCGATATTCCAGTATATACTGCCAGCAGGCTATGAACATAAGAATCTAATGGGTCTGCCTAGAGAAGCAACAATGTTCTATGAAGTTAGTAAGGTATGTGAATGCCTAGATGTTAGACTAACACCTGGAAGCGGTGGATGGCTTAACGCAATAGTCAAGATAAGAAAGAAGAATGATGAAGACGGTAAGAAAGCTATAGAAGCAGCATTCAGAGGACATGAAAGTCTAAAATATGTAGTAGTAGTAGATGAAGATATAGATATCGATAACCTTGAAGAAGTTGAATGGGCCATATCTACAAGAACCCAGCTAGATAGAGACCTAGTAATAAAACCAGGTCAGAAGGGATCATCACTCGACCCCTCAGCAGATCAAATTACGAGATTAACATGTAAAGCTGGAATCGATGCAACGATCCCATTAACAATAGGAGATGAGAAATTCCGAAAAGCCATCATACCTGAAGTAGATATAAAGAGATTCCTTAAAGATGGATAAGCAACTACAATATTCATGGTTTTGACTCAAGCTTAATATAATTCAATAAAATTCTAAACTATGATAGGCTCTCCAAGAAATATGTGTGGTGGATAATGTATCTAACCCGAGAAGAAGAGAAGATGCTCAAAGGCGAGATGGGATATGCAAAACAAGTAGCTATGGAGATTCTTTTAGCCTTAGGGGAGATATATGGAGCAGAAAAGATGGTGTTGATAAAGAGTGCCCAGATATCAGGGGTATCATATATGAATCTAGGTGAAGCTGGAGTAGAATGGCTTGAAGAATTGTCTACAGATGGTAAAGTAGAAGTATATACAACATTGAATCCTGCTGGAATGGATATTGAGAGATGGAGGGAGATGAGTATAAGTAGAGAATTCGCTGAAAAGCAGATTAGGATAACCAACGCATACACTAAGATGGGCATCCATCTAACCTTAACATGTACACCTTACCTTGCAGGAAATAAGCCAAGTCTAGGAGACCACATAGCATGGGCTGAGAGCTCAGCAGTAGTTTACGCCAACTCAGTGATCGGAGCTAGAACCAATAGAGAAGGTGGACCAAGCGCATTAGCTTCTGCATTAACTGGTAGAACACCATACTATGGGTTACATATTACTGAAAATAGAGCTTACTCTTTAAGAATAAATGTTCCAAATCTTAGAGACGAATATGATTTCGCTCTACTAGGATATATCTCAGGAAAACTCTGTAAAGGAAGGATACCTATGTTTTCTAGAGTAGAATCTGCTAATCAAGTTGAACTTAAAGCTCTTGGAGCAGCATTGGCAAGCACAGGAGGAATAGCAATGTTCCATGTTGAAGGATTAACTCCAGAATATATGCTGCCTCCACAAGATAGAGTTGAGGAAATAGATATAGAAGAAGGAGACCTTAAGAATGCTGCAGAAGAATTAAATGATAATGTTGAACCAGACTTGATATTTATCGGATGCCCACATGCCTCTCTTGAAGAACTGATAATGGTTATGCAGAGACTTAGAGATAGAATCGTTAAGAAAGAGATGTGGATATGTGTTTCAAGGTCTATTAAGGGATTAGCTGAAGAACTTGGAATTTACCAGAAGCTTGAAAGGCTTGGTGTAAAGATAGTATGTGATACATGTCCAATAGTAGCACCTATCAGTAGCCTAGGGGTAAAATCTATTGCTACGAATTCTGCGAAAGGTGTATGGTATTCTAGAAACCTCAACAAAGTAAAAGTTAAGATTGCTAGATTAACAGATTTAATCGAAGAGGCAGTTAGATAATGTATCTAGAAGTTAAGGGTAGAGTAATCAAGGATGGATATGTAGAAGGTGAAGCATTGAAAACAAGGGAGCCTATAAGCTTCTTTGGAGGAGTAGATCCTGAAACAGGATTCGTGATTGAGAAAGGTCATGAAATAGAAGGTGAAACAATATCTGGGAAGATACTTGTCTTCCCATATGGTAAAGGCTCAACTGTAGGCTCATATATACTGTATAGACTTAAGAAAAATAATAGAGCTCCAATCGGAATAATAAATCAATACTGTGAACCGATAGTTGCAGTAGGAGCAATAATCTCCAACATACCTACAGTCGATAAAATAGATATAGCCTTAATAGAAACAGGAGATTATATCGAAATAAAAAGAGAAACAGTAATTATTAGAAAACCTGAACGATAAAAACCTACTCAATACATACTGTTACAAGTAGATTTTTTAACGAGAATCACATATTATTATATGGGAAAATTTTGCTTATCTACACGAGATTTCATGGTAGAGGTGGGCAAGGAGTAAAAACTGCAAGTAGAATCCTTGGAAACGCAGCACACTTTGAAGGATACTATACACAAGACTTCCCAATATATGGAGCTGAGAGAAGAGGTGCACCAGTTGTAGCATTTACTAGAATCTCTGATGAATCTTTACCAGTACCGGAGAGAGGATACATCTTCAACCCAAACTTAATCATACTCGCAGATGAGTCTCTACTAAACGACCCGATAGTTAATCCTCTCGCAGGACTCCAAAGAAATGGAACGCTCTTCATAAATACTGGTAAGCCGGTGGATAAGATCTTTACCGGTAGAGATGATGTAAGAATAGTTGGAGAAGATTTAATCGGTTTATCCTTGAAATATGTAGGAAAGACAATTCTCAGTACTGGTCTAGGAGCTGTAGCCGCTAAACTAACAGGTTTAATCAGGTGGGTCTCACTAGAAGAAGGAGTAAAAGAAGAACTTCTCGAGATCGGTATAAGAGGAGAGATGCTTGAAAAGAACATTCTCTTAGCTAAAGCATGTTTTGAAAGAATTTATCCAGCCTCTCTACCTATGCCGAAGCTGGCTGAACCAAAGAAAATTGTAAAGATTAACTGGATGCCTCCAAACTTAACAATTCCTGAGATAAGAAATGTAGGAAATACAAGAGTGAGAAAGACAGGTAACTGGAGAATCTTTAAACCAATACTAAATCTCGAGAAATGCACTAAGTGTGGAATATGCATAATCTATTGTCCAGAAGGAGTTATAACGATGACTAGCAGTGGACCAGAAATAGATTATGAAAACTGTAAAGGATGCTTGATATGCTTTAATGAATGCCCTGTAAAAGCATTCAATTATATTAGAGAGGTTGAAGCAGCATGATGAGAACTAAACTCATATCAGAACTTAAACCTAGAAGAGAGATAACTCCATCTATTACTGGAGCTAAGATGATGACTGGCAATGTTGCAGCAGCATGGGCTGCAAGATTAGCTGAAGTAGATTATATTCCAGCTTACCCTATTACACCTCAAACAGAGATTGTAGAAACCCTCTCACAATGGATTGCCTTAGGAGAGATGAATGCAAAATTAACATTCCTAGATTCTGAGCATTCAATGCTAACAGCTGCTGGAACAAGTTCTCTTGCAGGTGCGAGAGTATTTACTGCGACATCTAGTCAGGGGCTACTATACGGGTTTGAGATGCTCTACAATATTGCGGGATGGAGAGCTCCAATAGTATTAGTCAATGTGAGTAGAGCTGTAGCTGCTCCGATAACCTTAGAACCAGACCATAACGATTTCTTATCTACTAGAGATACAGGGTTTATACTTCTACAAACTGAAACATGTCAAGAAGTTCTAGACCTTATACTGTTGGCATATAGAGTTTCAGAAGATCATAGAGTCTTACTACCATCTATAGTAAATCTTGATGGATTCCATCTATCCTTTACTCGGGAACCTGTAAAGCTTCCTGACGTAGAAGAGGTAAGAAGCTTCCTCGCAAGATATAATCCTCCCTACCCATTTAGAGCAGGTAAACCCTCAGCTAAAGGTGTAGCAGTCTTAAGACCTCCACTATACAGCTTCTACAAATACCAGATGCATCTCTCATCGCTTAATGCGATAAAAGTATTCAAAGAAGCATGTGATGATTTCGAAGCATATTTTGCGAGAAGATACGATGTTGTTGAGAAATATATGGTGGATGATGCAGAGTACGTTTTCGTTATGATGGGGTCTTTCACCTCGATAGGGAAAAAAGCTGTAAAGATGATGAGAGAAGAAGGATTAAGCGTAGGCTTACTAAAGCTTAGAATGGTTAGACCATTTCCTACACAAGATATAAGGAGAGCACTTGAAGGAAAGAAAGCAGTTGCAGTAATCGATCAGAATATCTCTCCAGGCTTAGGTGGAACATTATTCGCAGAAGTATCTTCTACACTCTATAATGTAGAGAAGAAGCCTAAAGTCATTCTCCCAGTAATCGGAGCGATTGGCGGAAAAACATTATCAGTAGATGAATTTAGATACATAGTAGAATTAATGATGAAATATGAACAGAGAGGCGAGCCTGAACCAATCCTATTATTTAGAGAAGATGAGCTTAGAGAAGTAGAGTCATTATTGAAGTTGGGGGTTGGAGAATAATGTCTAGAACATGGTTCTCAACTCTGAAAGATTTACTAGGTGAAGATTACGTAGAACCTGGAACACCGCTATGTGCAGGATGCGGTGCAATAATAGCCCTTAGATTGTTCCATAAAGCTCTAGGAGGTAGAGTAGTCTGGGTAAATGCTGCAGGATGTATAACACTCTTAATAGTATATCCATTCACTCCATTAAAGTCTTCATGGATGTATACAGCGATGGCATCTGCTCCAGCAGGTGCTCAAGGAATACGGGATGCATTAGATATCTTAATAGAGAAAGAAAGGATTCCTGTTGAAGAAGACTTAAAAGTAGTAGTGGTAACAGGTGATGGAGCAGCGTCTGACATAGGTCTTCAAAGTACGTCTGGAGCAATACATCGAGGTCTAGACTTCTACTATCTCTGCTATGATAATGAAGCATTCGGGAACACAGGCTTCCAATACTCTGCTGCAACACCGTATGGATCTAGAACTGCAACCTCTCCACCTACACCGCTTATACCCGAAGGATATAGAGGTAGGAAGAAAGACCTTTTCGAGATATGGAGAGCGCATAAACCACCATATGTAGCCACGGTATCGCCGTCCCACCCGATGGATATGATTAGAAAGATTGAGAAAGCTGAAAAATATAAGGGGCCTAAACTCTTTATATCTATTTCGCCATGCCCGCCAGGCTGGATAATCGAAACCATGGATACAGTTAAGCTAGCTAAGCTAGCTGTTGAGACAGGGATATGGCCTCTAAAAGAAGCTGTATACGGTGAAGTACATCATACATATATTCCTAGACGATTAAAACCTGTAGAAGAATACTTGAAGATCCAGGGAAGATTCAAGCATCTCTTCTATCCTGTAAGGAGAGACGATGTTATAGCTAAGATTCAGCGTGAAATAGAAGAATACTGGAGAATAGTCTATGATAAAGAACTAGGAAAAGAAGATTCAGGATTAACCTAAATCGAGAAATTCAAAACCAATAATGATTTAGCCTCTCTTTTCCAGTATTATAATGAAGGGTTAAATATATAGTCAATCTTTGAAAAACAAGAGAGAAAGTTTTATCAGTTTCTGCAGCCTTCATCACTTCTCAGCGTACCTCGAGGTCATCATCTTTCCTAGATCTTTTAAGTTGTTTCTTAAATTTTAACATTGAATAATGTTTGAGCTATCGCACCTACTAAGAAGGATCCATAGAATATCATTCCAGCTATCAGAACTATTGTTACGATTATTGAAGGTCTAATCTCCTTAGGCATAAACTTATAGTTCACTATTATCTGTAATGGGTAGGCAACAGTTAAAGCAAAAAGACCTAGATTAGCGCCGATGAGGGTCAACTCATAAGGTGAAGCCCACTTAAGAGTAAGAGAACCTATGACTATTACAACTGATATAGTGAACATTATGTATAGTATAGTGTAGTAGAGTCTTCTAACATCTCCTCTAGCCCACTTCTTCACTCTCTCACTTGCAAACCAGAAATTATCTGTAAGAGTTCTAGTTGTAGCATCCATTAAACCCCATTGTGTATCAAAGAGTATCCAGAAACCTCCAAGTAAGACAATAATCCATGCAACCCCACCTAAAGTATTAGATAATGCTTGCGCTTGAGCTGCAGCAATAGCGAAGCCTCTTAATCCTGCTGCTTGTTCAGGGGTTAGAAGAGCATACGCCATTACACTAGTCATCAAGACCGTTATGAATGTTAGTAGAGAGAAGACTATCCAGCCATCTAGTCTTAGAATTTGAAGCCAGCCTTTCCATCTCTTCAAGTTTTCATCATTAATCTTGAAGGGAGTCTCCTGCGTGCTTAACTCTACTCTCTTTCCTCCTATAACTGCAGATATGTATCCTATCTTACTGCTCATCCCCCAACCCTTATCTCTAGCATAACTAGAAAGCATTAAATTAAAACCGAAACCTGCAGGAATATATGCGATAGCTCCAGAGATAGCCAGCCAATCAATCTTTTCAGGAGGGGGAAGACCGCCTCTATCTGTTAAGAATCCTCCTAACCCACTTAATACTTTACTCCAATCATCTAAGTCAGCAGCCGCTAATACTCCAACTAATACCGTTACGAAAAGTAATATTACTAACGGCCAGCTTATCAACTCAAGAGTTCTCTGAATCTTCCATCCAATATGAAGTACCAGTAACCCTACGATTAAAGCTATCAAACTCCAGAATAACAATAGTGGAGCATCCTGCGGTCCTGGTAGTCTTCCAAGCTGTAGAGCGGTCGCTGCAGTAGCTGAAGCAATAGCCCATGCTGGCCAGATTACAGGTATGAAAAGCATGAGCGTCCATGCCCAAGCCCATCCAAGAGGCCCAGGTGGAAGTTTCTGTATCGCTCTATGCACTGGCTGACCACAATATACAGGATACTTCATGGATTCTACAGCCAGAACAGCTTGTAATAGACAGGAAAATGCTGCTGCCCAGAGTAGTTGAGGTCCGAATGTAGCTACTACAGCTGGAAAGGTTATCCATTCTCCAGACCCTATAGCTAGGGAAGCCATTATAACTCCTGGTCCGATTGCTTTAAGATAAGCCGCCAATCTTGGTGGAGGTGGTGGAGGTAACTCTTCTTCTCTTCTCATAACTGTGGGAAAACATGGATCTGAGTCAATATTTTAGCATAACCGTTCAAATGATTGCATTCTTAAATTCTTTTCGGATAAAAAATTTTATAACAAAGCTATAACCTCCTCCCTAGAACTTACTTCTATAGTTTCTTGGATATCTCATTAAGCCTCTCCTCGAAGATTCTATAAGTCTCATCATCATAGAGGCATAGGATAACTTTTCTAAGACTAGTTTTTTTCTTAGATAGGTAATCCACAATAGTTGATAACATTATATCTGCGCATCTATCTTTAGGATAACCATATATCCCTGTAGAAATAGCTGGAAAAGCAATAGATCCTACTTTATATTGATCTGCAAGCTGAAGAGCGCTTAATGTTGCATTCCTAAGCTTATTATCTTCATCTCCTTCACCCATTCTTGGTCCAACAGCATGAATAACATACTTCGCCTTTAGCCTACCTGCACTAGTTATTACTGCTCCTCCCACTGGACAGTAGCCTATCTTATCACATTCCTCCTGGATTACTCTACCACCTTTTCTAAGAATTGCACCAGCAACCCCGCCACCCATCTTTAAACTTGAATTAGCAGCATTAACGATAACATCAACCTCTAGGTCAGTAATATCTCCTTTAAGGAGTTCAATTAATGTCTCACCAATCTTCAACATACCCTATATTGGAAAGGCTTCCAAGATAAAAAACTTAATTTAACTTCTGATGTATGCTATCAATAATCCAAGGATAACGAGAACTGCACCGATTATCTCAATTAATTTGAATGATTCAGATAACATGAAGTAGGCAAGAATCGATGAAACTATAGGGATTAGAAGACCTGAAGTAGCCATGATTGTTGCGCTAACATCTTCTGAACCAATATTAAATAAATAATATGATACTGCAGATGGAAAAACTCCAAGCCAGACAATACCAATTAATGATGCTGGTTCGCTAGGAAGATGAACACCTTGCTGAATAAATAACACAGGTACAAAGATGGCTGGAATAGATATTATAAATGTCTTTAATGTTAATGCTAAACTCCCCCTAGCCAGTTGAATCTTCTTCAAGTATGCTGCATAAACTGACCAGCAGATGATAGAGAACATAATAAGTAAAGCTCCTACAAGCCATTGAAAACTATACTCTAACCCAATCTTATCTAGAAAGAATATAATCAATCCTATGAAGCCTACTGAGATCCCAGTATACTGTAGTTTCTTCAATTTTTCTCCTACTAGAAAATATGCAATTAAGAAAGTTAGTAGAGGATAGCTTCCAAGCATAAGTCCTGCATGATTAGCATTAACATATACTAAGCCAAGATTATATGTCAACCATGGAACGGCTATACCGCTTAACGAAATTATAAGCAAGTCTCTAAAACTAACCATTGGAGATTCAGAAACTCTAACCATCTTAATTAATAGCATCAATGTAAATGAGCCAATCAACACTCTGTAAACTACCAGATCCCAAGGAGTAACATCATGTAGGATGAGTTTACTCACTGGAGCTGTTGAACCCCAAAGTATCCCTGTAAGAACAGGAGTAAAATATGAAAACTTCTTCACCTTACTCAATCATATCAAATAAACCGCCTATATAGACCTTACCTAAACGTATTATGTGATACCTACACTGGTTAACATGATGACGTATCTATACTAAGTATTCTTTAAAAATAAGAATTCACGTATCTTTTGTATGGATTTCGAGTTTTCAGAAGATGAAGTAAGATTTAGAGATAGTGTTAAGGAATTCTGTAAAAGATACATCGAGCCTAGATGGGTGGAGATAGATGAAAAAGGTAGGATCCCAGTAGACCTGATAAAGAAGATGGGTGAACAAGGATTATTCAATATACCTATATCAGAAGAATATAGTGGAATGGGTGGAACAATAACTATGGCAGCGATAGCTGCTGAAGAAATAGCATATCATGATCCCTCAGTAGCCACAGCGGTCTACACCTTACTGAATAATGGATGGCCTCTACTAGTAGAAAGATATAGTGATGAAGATGTTAAGAAAGAGATTCTACCAAAAGTAGCAGCTGGAGAAGCATTCTACGGTATTGCCTCAACGGAATCATATGGGGGGTCGGATGTTGCTGGAATAAAAACGACAGCTGTGAAGAAGAATGGAGTATGGATTCTAAATGGTGAAAAAATATACATAAGCGGTATAAGAGAAATACAGGAATTACCTGTAGGTGGAGGATACTTCCTAGTAGCTAAAACAGGTAAACCAGAATATGGGCATAAAAATATAACAGCATTCAATTTAATCATTAAATGGAATGGAAAGATGAGACAAGGATGGAAACCAACGATATTTGATGAGATAGGTAGGAGAGGCATAAGCACAGGAGGGTTCATTCTTGAAAACTTCGAGATAGAAGACAAATATAGAATCGGTGAAGAAAATAAAGGATTCTACTATCTCATGGAGGGATTTAATGTTGCAAGAATACTTGTAGCAGCGGCAACAATAGGTAGTGGAAGATGGGCTTTAGATCAAGCAATAGAATGGATAAAAACTAGAAGGCTTTTTGAAGGTAGACCCTTAGCCTCCTTCCAAGGGGTAAGCTTTAAACTATCTGAACTATATGGTGATCTAGAAGCTGCAAGGCTTCTAACATATCGAGCAGCATGGCTCGCAGATAAAATCTATATTGAGAAAAATCCTAAATGGAAACAGAAAGACCTGAACATACCAGTAGCATTATGTAAGATGAAAGCACCAGAAGCTACAACTAAGATATATGAAGAACTCATGAAATGGTATGGAGCATACGCATATACGAAAGATTGTAATGCATTCAGAGGATGGCTTGGAACATTCTCATATACTATAGGTGCAGAAGGCGCACAGAATATAATGCGGATAATAATAGCTAGAGACCTTATAGGTAGAGAATACGTTAAAGGATAATATCCATTTAGATAGGAGGAGAAGTAGTGAAAATACTTACACCGATAAAACTTACAGTAGATATTAGTCAACTAAAATATGAATCATCTGGAGAACCACTCATGGATATCGCACCGAGGAAGATGGGCGACTCAGATAAATGTGCAGTAGAAGAAGCTGTTAGATTAAAAGAAAAATACAATGTACATACAGTAGCAGTAACAATAGGTTCTACTTCAGACCATGAAAGAATAATTAGAGATGCTTATGCGATGGGGATAGATGAAGGATACATCGTAGAGGTAAATGAGTCTGAAAATCTAAATGCTATTACAGTCGGAGAGATAGTTAAATCCATGGTTGAGATGACAGGTCCATATGATGTAGTAATTCTTGGAGCTGGATCACTAGATACCCACTCCTATACACTCGGTCCAATCATAGNTGCTAAGATGAATATACCGATAATAGCTGGAGTAGACTCATTAAATTATAACGAGCAATATTTTGAAGCAAGATGTGTAATGGAAGAAGGAACATATCTCTATCGATTAAAACCTCCATTAGTGGTTACTGTAACAACTGAGGTGAATCAGCCTAGAATACCAACTTTAAAAACAATATTAAAGTCGAAGAAGATGGAGATAAAGAGATTAAAAATTGAAGATCTTAAAGTAAAGCCAGAAAAGATTGATTTAGTAAATCTTACGAAGTATGTTATTCAGCGGAAGAATATAATATGGGATGCAAGCAAAGACCTGGAAAAAGCTACTGAAAGCTTATTCAAGTTGTTGGTAAGCGAGGTTTAGCCTTATGAAGATACTGTTATATGGTGAAACTGTTGAATGGCTTAAACAAGCTAGGCAGATAGCAGAAATACTGAACGGTGAACTGTATGGAGTAGTACCATCAGGAGAATTAAGCGGTGAAGCTGTTAAAATCCTCGATAGAACATATATCTTCAATAGGATACTATATGAACCGAACACCTATCATAAAATCATCCAAGAAGTATCAGAGAAGATTAAACCAGACTTAACATTATTTCCGTCAACGATTAAAGGAAGAACACTTGCAGGATTATATGCTGGATATAGAAATGAGCCTGTAATAACAGATGTAGTTGATATAAGATATGATGGAGGAGAACTAGAAGTGAGGAGGCTTGTATATGGTGGAGCTTGCATAGCATCAATAAGGTCCAAGCTACCAACAACATTATGTATATTATTGGGAGCATTCAAACAATTAGAAAAACAAGTAAATGGAGAAGTAGAATATCTTAAAACGATAAAAGAACAACCTATCCAGACAGAATTTAAGAGTAGAGAACATGTAGGAATGCCTTTAGAGAGAGCAGAAATAGTTGTAGCTGCTGGTAGAGGATTTAGGAAGAAAGAAGACCTTGAAATGGTCAAGCAGCTGTCAAGCTTACTCAACGGTGCATGGAGTGTTACAAGACCTCTCGCAGCAGATTATAGATGGGCTGATACTTGGATAGGAATATCAGGGGCCATGATAAACTCTAGAATTTATCTTGCAATAGGGATCTCAGGTCAGCCTCTCCACATGATCGCTGTAAGAAACTCGAAGACGATAATAGCTATCAATAATGATCCAAATGCACCAATCTTCAATGAAGTAGACTATGGAATAATTGGAGACTTATACATTATTCTCCCTAGATTATTAGAGAGATTAAGAAAAAAGCAATAAACATTATACATAAGGATTAATAGATATATCCATCAATGTTAAACAGAGGTTTCGATCAACGTTGAGCGAAAGATATGACGTAATAGTAGTAGGCGGAGGCCCTGCAGGTCTTTCAACAGCCTACTTTCTAGCTGACCATGGATATAACACAATTGTTCTTGAGAGAGGTTCAGAACCAGGCTCAAAGAATGTATTCGGAGGACGGATATATACCTACCCTCTAGATAAGTATTTTCCAGACTGGAGGAAAGATGCACCTATAGAAAGATGGGTTAGAAGAGAAGCTCTATCGATACTCTGTGAAGACAATATAGTAAATCTTGAGTATGAAATAGATAGAAAACCTAATGGATATGATAGTTTTACAGCATTCCTAAGTAGATTCTTAAAATGGTTAGCATTAAAAGTAGAAGAGAAGAATGTAGTTGTTGCAACAAATGTAAGAGTAGATGAAATATTATTCAGAGATAACATAGCTTATGGTGTAAGAATTGGAGACGATAAACTTGAAGCAGAATACATCGTTATAGCTGAGGGTGCAAACACTTTACTCTCAGAAAGACATGGATTAAGAAGAAAAATATCACCTAGAGATATAGCGGTAGGCATAAAAGAAGTCATAAGACTTGGAAGAGAAAAGATAAATGAAAGATTCTGCCTAGGAGATGAAGAAGGCCTAGCTCAATTCTTGATAGGCTCAAGGTTTGGAGGAGGATTCATATATACAATGAAGGAATACGTTTCCATAGGGGTAATCTATAGACCATTACTGAATAATCAGATTGAAGCAAAAGACGTAATAGAAGAATTAAAAATACATCCACATCTTTCTAAACTCTTACGGGACGGTGTTCCAGTAGAATATTCAGCCCACATAGTAAGAGAAGCAGGATACAGTGACCTAATGCATAAACCCTATGGTAGAGGCTACATTGTAGTTGGAGATGCTGCAGGACTAATACTTAACACAGGGTTTACAGTGAGAGGAGTAGACCTAGCAATAGAATCTGGAAGACTAGCAGCAGAAGCAATCCACAAGACTCCTCCAGGAGAAGAACCAGCAGTATACATGAAGCTTCTACGAGAAAAAGAAATAATCAAAACATTAAAGAAATTTAGAAAAGTGTCAAAAATACTTTCTAATGAAAGAATCTATACAAAATATCCAGAGTATATCTGCCAGATACTAGACAAAATATATACTGTAGATGAACTCCCTGAAACCCTTAATGAATCATTCAAGAAAGCTGTAGGAGGGAAAACCTCAATTATTAGATTAATCTTTGAATTATTAACTATGGTGAGAAGCCTATGAAGAAGATGAAAGTTGAAGAAAGATTAACATTAACAAAATTTGAAGTATATGGTGAGCCACACATAATTCTACGGAGAGAGAAATGTAAAGGATGCGACTTCAAGATTTGTATATCCTCATGCCCAGCTGGCTTATTTACATTAGATGAGACAGGAGAGATAAAGTTTACATATGAAGGCTGTCTTGAATGCGGGACCTGTAGAATAGTATGTCCAGAGAATGCTATTGAGTGGAATTATCCGCTTGGCGGATTCGGAGTTCAATACATGTTTGGATAAAGAAATAGATAGTGGCTGTACATGGTTAATGCTCAAGAATTTCTAGAGATAATCAAGATACTTGAACGTAGATACAGTATCCAGTTACCTGAACATGTAAGAGAAGATCCATTCAAGATACTTATAGGAACGATACTTTCACAGCGAACTAAAGATGAAATAACCGATAAGGCCTATGAAGCATTATTTAGAAAGTATCCATCAATCCAATCCTTAGTAAATGCATCAGTTAGAGAGATTGAGAAACTAATCAAACCAGTAGGATTCTACAGAATCAAAGCTAGAAGAATAAAACAAGTCTCTAAGATAATATTAGAAAAGTATTCAGGAGTTCTTCCAAGAAGTCGAGAAGAACTATTAAAGCTTCCAGGAGTAGGAGATAAGACAGCAGACATAGTGTTATCGTTCGGATATGGTTTACCAGAGATAGCTATAGATACTCATGTAGAAACAGTAGTAAAGAGGCTTGGGATAGCAGATGAAGAAGATGGATACATGGAGATCAAGAAGAAGCTTGAAGAAGTAACACCTGTAGAGAAACGCTCAATCTTGAATATAATATTTGTATCTTTAGGCAAGGAGATCTGTAGAAAACCTAAGCCGAGATGTAGCATCTGCCCAATAAATAGATTTTGTAAATACTTTCATAAAACATATCTAGAGAAAGGAAGCTGAATTCAAACACATATAGAGGGAAGAATATCTTAGATTGCATGATAATCAATCAAGATAACTATATGAATCTCCAAGATACCTATTGTCTAGGGTTTAAAGCATAGAGAAGATGCTGGAAGAGGTGAAGAAAAGTAATGGTTGAAGTAAAGATTATTGAAGAAGATGAAAAATCAATTAAAGTCCAGTTTGAAGATCTGCCATTATCTATTGCAAATGCTATAAGAAGATTTACTATAAACGAGGTTCCAACGATGGCGATTGAAGAAGTCTTAATAATAGAGAATACTTCAGCTATGCCTAATGAAGTTCTAGCTCATAGAATCTCTCTAGTACCTTTCATCTCTGATATAGATAGATATGTGGCCCCTGAAGAATGTGATTGCGGTAGCAAGCTAGGATGTGAGAAGTGTGTTGTAAGATATGTAGTAAGAGCTGAAGCATTAGATGAACCAGTAACAGTATACTCAGGAGATATTATACCAGAGGATCCTACAACCTCTGTTAAACCTGTAAGCTCTAAGATACCAATAGTTAAGTTAGCTCCAAGACAGAGGATAGAGATAGAGCTATATGTCCGAGTAGGGAAAGGTAGAAAGAATGCGAAATGGCAGGCAGCTATATCTTCACTATATGAGAAAGATGGTGAACCAAACAAGAGGATACTATTTATAGAATCTATAGGATTTCTACCTGCTAGAAGAATACTTAAAGAGGCTGCCAATATTCTTAAGAAGAAGATTCAAGAATTAAATGAGAAGATAGTAGGAGATATTGGAGCGTCTTAGAAATGGTAAGTAGAAGAAGAATTACAAAGCCAGGCTTCAGAAACATGATAATCTCTCAGATACCTATAAAGCTGAGGAAGACCAAGTTCTGGAAGAGGGTAATTGAGGAAGCGAAGGAATCTAGAAGAAAGAAGAGGGTGGTTAATCTATACAAGATAAACCGTTTAACAAATACTGGAGACGTAGTCTATGTAGTTGGAAAAGTACTTGGTATAGGAGAATTATCTCATCCAGTAACTATATCGGCGTTCTCATTTAGTAAGACGGCCTACCTTAAGATAAAGAAGGCAGGTGGAACAATACTTACAACCGAAGAGTTTGCTCAAAAATATCCAAACGGAAGTAATGTTAAGCTTATAGCGTAACCTCGAGTATGGTTATATACAGGTATCAACAACAAAAGGTTGAATAGCTAGATGATAGAGCAGGCAGCCACTGGAAGAATAGTTGTTGACGCAGATAGGCAGAAGCTAGGTAGGATGGCTTCTAGAGTTGCTAAGCTACTCTTATCTGGAATCGAAGTAGTAGTTGTAAATGCAGAGAAAGCAGTAGTTACTGGTAGCAAGAATGCTAATCTAAATAGATATCTAAGATTAATGAGGAGAAGGCAGCTTTCATCTCATAAAGTCATCAAAGTATGGTATCCAAGAAAGCCAGATAGGCTAGTCTGGTATACAATAGTTAGAATGCTTCCCCGTAAGAAGCCTAGAGGGAGAGAAGCAGCTAGGAGATTGAAAGTATATGTCAACGTGCCTGAGCAGTTCCAGAATGTGGAGAAGATACGTTTCAAAGATGCAGATCTAGGCGATGGTATAAGCAAGTCGGGAAGAGTACTGAGATATATGACTATAGAAGAAATATCTAGGATAACGAGAGGTGGAAGAAAAGATGGTTAAACTTATGGGACCATTTGTAGGTAAGAGGAAAACAGCTGTAGCAAGACTCTTTGTAAGACCGGGGAAAGGAAACATATACATTAACAATCAACCAATAACATACTTTGGGAATGAGATCATTAGAAGTAAGATACTAACACCATTGTATTTTGATGAAAAGTTCTGGAAGAATCATGACTTCTACATTAGGGTTGAAGGCGGAGGAGTAATGGCGGTAGCCGAAGCTGTATCTTTTGCATTGGCGAAAGCATTAGCTTCAAGAAGTGAAGCAGTAGCACAAAAAATAAAAGAATATAATAGAGTTCTATTAGCGGAAGACCCTAGACAGACTGAACCGAAGAAGCCTAACCGATACTCAGCTAGGAGATTCAAGCAGAAATCATATAGATAATACATCTATAATGTTAATTAAATTAAATAGAAGATTAAAAGGTCTAGGTTATCTGACAGTTCGTAAAAAACTCTACATATTTATAGAAATGGTCAGGAAATACTAGAACTGATACACCATCTATATCGGAGAGTTTCTCTAAACCTGCAACTACAGCTCCTGCACTTAAACCTATTGGCAACCCATCCCTACTAGCTACTTTCACTAATCCTTCAATAGCTTCTCTTCTAGTAACATCAATTAATTCATCTATCTTCACATAATGTATCCACTTCATACCTGTCTCCACTCTCCTCATGCCAGGTATTAATTCGTCTCTAGCAGGTTGAACCCCTACAACCTCTACTTTATCTTGATATCTACTCTTAAAGTAGAATGAGATAGCGCTTGCATGACCAGATGTTCCAAGAGCACAGACTATTCTTCTAGGTTTTAGATTGATGCTCCTTAACTGGTAATCAAGTTCTTTAGACGTAAATCTTAGATGGGATATGAAGTTTGCATCATTCTCAAACTGGTTAATATGTAGTGCGCTATCACTTATAGCGTCTTGTCTCACCCGGTATATGGCCTCTATAGTTAACTGTTCTGGAACTCTAACAACATCTGAGCCGAGAAGTCTTATGTATGCATCACTACATCTCTGAACAGTCTGTGGAAGATAGATCTTAATCTTTAGGTTAAAGCTCTTCCCTATACATGCTAAAGCTATACCTGTATTTGTTGAAGAAGCTTCATAGATTAGTCTACTAGTACTTAGTTGTGGATTATTCTCAAATGCATCAACAACCATATACCATCCAATCCTATCTTTAATGCTATTACTGAAAGGGTTTAGATATTCTAGCTTAGCCCAGACATCACTTGCATGATTTGAAAGAGAGTTAAGCCGGATCAACGGGGTAGGCCAGCAAGCTTTAATCAACTCACTATGATTTCTACAAACTTTTAGTGGATCATATTCTAGATCTTTATCGAATCCAAGCTCTTCTAATGTTAAATCTACGTCTTCTTCAAAGCCTACGCTTACAGGGATATACCTAACTCCTAGAATCTTTAATGCATGAAATCTCTTATAATCCTCTACAGATAGATTATAATCTTTATCTACTAGGATCGTTTTAGTAACTCTATCTAACCTGAGTAGTTCAGAGACTTCATCAAGCAATTGTTCTATTGGCGGTCTAGGAGGACACTTAATATGCTCTATAGATATGATCTTCATTTATGGTTCCCCGTTAATCTTTCTAGCGGAATGTTGACGTCAGGTATTACGAGATCTTTAAGGATATGCCTACTTGTTTTATATGGAAGCTTATTTCCAGTTAATCCAGCACTGATAACTAACTTCTTGGTTACATTCCAATCTTCACGCCATGAGTAGACTTCGATTAAAGAAGAATCATAATCGACTAAGAATATGGGAGCAACCCTTGCACCCAGCATCTTTAATACAGCATACCTGTGATGTCCATCTAAAACAATACAATATCTGTTTTCAACGAGTAGGGGCTTCTTTAATACTTTATCTTCAACTATCTCATCATAGAGTTTCAAGACATAATCTCTACATACTTCTTCATGGGGTTTAAGAACTCTTATTGGTACGATATAGGTTCTCCAAGGAACGAGAAACTTTTTCTCTTTAAGAGATACTGACACAAATGTAGACCACCCTCACTATAACAGTGTAATGCCTACTAATTAACCTTATTTGACAAAAACATAAAATGTCCAAAAATAACATGCAAAAACTTCTGTAGCTCCGCTAAATGCTTAAACTTATATAGTCTGTCTAACGAGTTGGTAATGAAAATACATGATGTTTCCTATTAGATGTTTTACATGCGGTGCATTAATAGCTGATAAATGGGAAGAATACCAGTCAAGAGTAGAGAATGGAGAAGAACCAGGAAAAGTCCTAGACTCTCTAGGAATAAAAAGATACTGTTGTAGAAGAATGTTTCTCACCCACTATGAAGTATTCGATGAAATAGTAAAATTCCATACACTATACGGATACAAGGAAACAACAGAGTAAATAAAAACTCAATCATATGAGAATAGCAGAAGACTACTGATTATTGATAGAAAGGTGATCAACAACATGTTCGTTGTCAAAACTTCTACTTCAAGATTGGTCTGAAAAGATAAAATCACGGGATCATAGAATGGAAGACTATCCTACATAAAACATCATTCTTCTTAACAGATAGGCAAACATTATCAACAGCTCTAACAAGACCAGCGGGAGACTGATATCTAATCGATAAATCAGGATTTCAAGAATACTATTGTTCATTTGATTGATCTTTTTTAATCATTTTTATAAACCTTTAAGAGGCACCCATTAGTTTAATCTAGATCTCGCCGTACCGTATATTCTATTAGCCTACTAGATGCTCAAGCATTAATAACGTGAAATCAGAAAAACATTCAATCAGTTTAAATTAATTTCAATTATCTACAAAATGGGTATCAGATAGTTTTAAGTTAAGTATTTTAGAATCTTTTTCTATTAGAATATGGTAGATAGTTAAGTATTTTAATTCATGGGATAAGGTAATCTGGGAATGTCGGAGACAACTATTAGAGATGTTAAGGCTCGTCTTGTCTACAATAGTAGAGGTGAAGAGACTATCGAGGTTGACGTCGTTGTTGGTAGAAGTCTAGGGAGAGTGGCTGCTCCAGCAGGTAAGAGTAAGGGAGAGAAAGAAGTAATGTATTATCCTAGTGGAGGAGTAGCTGAAGCAGTAAGAATCGTTAACAGTGAGATTGCAGATACACTTAGAGGATTAGATGCTTCTAATATAAACAATGTAGAAGAAGTTTTGAAAAAGTATGATGATACAAGCAGCTTGAAAAAAATTGGTGGAAACACTGTCTATGCTATATCATTAGCAACTTCTATAGCTGCCTCGAATAGTATAGGAATTCCACTCTACAAATACTTAAGGATTGTAGATGACTTCTTTCTACCTCTACCGTTGGGAAACGTGATCGGAGGTGGAAGACATGCGGGAAAAGGTGCACCAGACTGGCAAGAGCTCTTAGCAATACCTATAGGAGCCCCTGATATATATTCAGCGGTTAGAGCAAACCTTATGATACATGAATATACGGGAAAACTGCTAGATAGAGCACTCGGAGGATTCACATTAGGCAAGGGGGATGAAGGTGCATATGCTCCACCAATAAATACTCTTAAAGGGCTAGAGATCTTGAAAGAAGCAGTTGAATACATTTCAGACCAGCTTGGATTCAAGATAGGCATAGGAGTAGATGTAGCTGCTTCAAGCTTATGGGATTCAAAGACTAAATCATATGTATATTTAACTGAGGGTAAGAAGCTCTCGAAGAAAGAACAGATAGAAAGAATTGTAGATTGGGTTGAGAGATTTAACCTTGTTTATGTTGAAGATCCTCTCGAAGAGAACGATATGGAAGGGTTCACAGAATTAAATGAGATACTAAGCGGTAAGACTTTAATATGTGGTGACGACCTAATTGTGACGAACCCTCAGATACTTAGAGAAGCAATAACCAAAAAAGCTGTAACTGCATTAATAATTAAACCTAATCAAGTTGGATTCTTAACCACTGCAATAGAGACAGTAAAGTTAGCGCATAAAGAAAAGATTGTTCCAGTTATTTCTCACAGGTCTGGCGAGCCTCCAGAAGGATATCTAGCCCAGCTAGCTATTGCCTGGGGAGGGAGAATCCTAAAATCAGGCATAATGGGTGGAGAAAGAATAGCTAAAGCTAATGAATTGATAAGAGTTAGTGAAGAGATTGGGAGCCATAAGTTAGCGAGGTTATAGAATATGTCAGCAGGAGAGAGTAAATCATCAAAGACTGATGAGATAAAAGAAATACTTGTAAAAAGCAGCTTACATATTGGTTCACAGATAAAAGTTAAACATATGGAGAAGTTCATCTTCAAGCTTAGACCTGATGGAGTATACCTAATAGACATTAGTAAGACTATTGAGAGACTGAATATTGCTGCTAGATTTATCTCATTCTATCCACCTGAGAAGGTAGTCGTAATTTCAACCCATGTATATGGTATAAAGCCTGTAAAAAGGTTCTGCGAATTAACAGGATGTATCTCGGTAACTGAAAGATTTGAACCTGGATCTTTCACAAACCCCGACCTTCCATCTTATATAGAGCCTGAGCTAATAGTTGTCTCTGACCCAAGATATGATAATCAAGCAGTTCTTGAAGCTAAGATTGCTAGAATCCCAGTAATCGCAATGTGTAGTACTGATAACAGCACCAGCAACATAGACTTGGTTGTACCGATGAATAATCGTGGGAGACTCGCTCTACCATATGCATTCTGGTATCTTACAAGAAGAGTATTAATAGAGAAAGCTATAATAACAGAAGAACTAGCAGATAATATTAAACCTGAAGAATTTATAGCCCAACAAGTCGCAGAAAGTTAATAGACAAGTTTAGTTCCAACTATCTCTTCTCCAATAATAGCTGATTTTATTCTACCTCTCGCTAAACCGTTAATTAATAGTACTTCAACCCCCTTCTCTACAGCCTCGAACCCTTCCTCAATCTTCCTCATGATGCCGCCTGTAACATCTTCTTCTATTAGCTTAAAGACTTCAATAGGAGTACCAGGAGAAAGCTTTTCAGCAACCTTAACTTCTCCTGTAATTCTATCTTTTACATAAACTCCGTCTACATCTAATGCGAAGATTATTTTCTTTGCTCTTAATCTTACCGCTAAGTATGATGCTATCGTATCGCCTGATAGAATAGTAAATTTAAGCATTCTATCGAATACGGCATCCCCACATGTTATAGGTGTTATACCTATATCTAGAGCTGTGAAGAAACTATCTAGATTACATGTCTCGATTTTTCCATTTTTTGTGATAATAAACGTTGAGGCAGGAATACCTATACATGGGAAACCCGAATCTGTTAGAGCTTCAACTACTTCATTATTCAATCTTCTCACAATCCTCGCTGTCTCAATAAATCCTTTTAGATGCTCAGGAGTCTTATATCCTTCAAAGACTTTATAGTGTTTAGCAACTGGATGTGCATAAGATCCTCCTCCATGAACGATGATTAATGGAGTAGGCCATACTTCTCTTAACTCTCTACCTATATCTTCTATAACATTCCTCCTAAGAGTAAGAGGCTTATCTTTATCAGTTATTAAGGAGCCTCCAAGCTTTAATACTATGAGCTCTCTCATATCTTCTCCTCTCTTAAACCATCAGCTGAAAGCTCTGTTAAATATACTTTAAATCTATTCGAGATAATTTTAGAAATACCTTCGATTCTATCTTCATCAGCAAGGCATATAACGCATCCTCCTCCACCAGCTCCAGTAAGCTTAGCTCCATAAGCACCTGCATCTAAAGCAATTTTTACTGCTTCCTCAATCTCTAACGATGAAACACCAACCTCTCTGAGAAGACTCTGATTTTCTAACATAAGTCTTCCAAGCCTTTCAAGATCCAAGCTTCTAAATGCATCTAATGCTTCTTCTATTAGTTCTTCTTCTCGTTTTAATATCTTATCAAATCTTTCTTTATTCTTCTCCATAAACTCCTTGACACGCTTAACCATCTCACCTGTTTTACGTGTTTTTCCAGTATCAATTATCAAGATCTTCTTTAAAGGTATCTCTATATGGGTGAACCCTCTTGAACGTGTATATAATCCTCCACCACCATACAAAGCTATAGACGTATCTATTCCAGAAGGATTAAAATGAATAATCTTCTCACCTTCACCTGCAGCTAATTTTACCAATTCCTCGTCTATCCTTCCAAGAGTAATTAGAGATGTTGTACCCGCAGATGCAACAGCTATCGAAGCTGAAGAACCTAAACCTACACTTGAAGGGATACTAGATGAGATCTTTAATGTAACCCCTGAAGTAAACCCAGCCTTCTCAAAGACATATTCTATAGCTCTTGAAGCAGGATGATTTACAAGCCTTCTAGATCCTATCCATACGCCTGGTTGATCATGTATCCATGCTTCTATCCGTGCTCTAAGATGTATTGCTGAAACAATGGCGGGTCTATCATAAACTACAAAGTGTTCACCAAATAAGATCACCTTACCAGGAGCAGAAGTAGCCGCTTTCATCATCCTCTGAGAAACCACCAACTAAGAAGACTTGTACTAATAAATAAATTATCTCTTAGTATAATAGTCTAGTCTTAGCATGGCATACTAGTAAAATAATTTATTCGAGATCTATTTTACAGCACTTTCATATATTAATGGATGGATCTCTCTAAAGATATAATCTAGAAAATCATATTCATTAATTCTAGTAAAAGATGTAACGACGCAGTTTCTAGTTAGCCCCATAACATAAGATGTGTTAGGGACCTGGTAGACGATATACCAGATCTTGCCATGTTTAAGATATTCTTCGTAGAGAGCTGAACTTTTAACACTATCACCGTAGAGAGCAAGCTTACTAACTTCAGGTATATCTAGGTCGTCGAAGTAGATGACTTTAGTATTTTCAGGATTTCTTTCATGGAAGGCTCTCATCATCTCTGAAGATATCCTAGCTTCCACTATAGCACGATAGCTAAGGAATAACTGATGGGAGAGAAGAGATGCAACAGCATTTGCAAAATGTTTTTCTTGGACAACCGTTAGTAATGTCATTNCACCCTCTTTTGTAAAAACAATTCTAGCCTCTGTAGTCTTAATAACTGGAGTAAGCCTACCTCTTTGAGGTATCAGTAAGACTTTATCCCGACTGTAGACTCCCTCTAATCTATTCTTCTTAAGGTCAAGATCTCTTACTTCAGTTATTAACTCGAATTTTACTCCTTCCTCTTCTCTTTCTTCAACTACTCTATAGTCTTTTAACCTTTCAGCTATCTCTTCTAGAGATACATTAGGCTTAATATCAAAGATCTTAGATGCTAAAGGCAGTATCTATCCCCTCCGTCTAAATATATTTGAACCTTAATAAAATCCCATCGTGTGTCTGCTCAGTAGAAGAATTTAAAATATAATAGAAATAGTATTTTAACTCTTCTCCAACATCACGCAGTATGTAGATACTCTACTCTGAAGCTGGTGGATAATACGCTCCATATACATATAAAGTATTTCCTATGGTATGAGCATTACTCTATGACTAGGATTCTTCATAAATTCTCCAGAGCTCATCAAGTATTTGACCCGTAATTTTTTCTTCAATCTTATCAGATCTTATAAGTATACTAGGCATCTTTCTCTCTCTTAGTTCTCCAATAACTGTGAATCCTAGTCTTTTAATTCTTCTCAGATTCTTCTTTGAGAGGGATGCTAATAAAACACCTGAACTTATNAATTTTAATGGATTACATCTTAGAACATTACATATTTGTCTAGTTTCCATGGAGACTGGTATCTTATCTTCATAGATAATGAAAGAGGTATTGCTTGCTTCAGCCAACTCGTAGACTCCTCCTAATACTCCACCCTCAGTCGGATCATGCATTGCTGTGACAACCCCTATCTTAGCCAGTTTAAGAGCTTCATCTACAACACTTATCTTCTCATAGTATCTTTCAGCTTTTTCTAATACCTGGCTAGATACTTTATTCTTTAATATTTCTTTAAAATCTCTTGCAAGTATGGCTGTTCCTTCTATCCCAGCTGTCTTCGACATAATTATGAGGTCTCCAGGCTTAGCCCCACTCGTTCTTATCGGTTTACTTGATACCAGTGGCCCCATCATAAACCCGCAGACTATGCTATGTGAAATATTTGGGGCAACTTCTGTATGCCCTGTTACTACTCCAACGCCTAGCTCCATACATGCATCATGTATGTCTCTTACTATACCTTCTATCTCCGACTTATCTGCATTTTTGTTTAAAAGTATTATAGGTGAAAACCATGCTGGCCTACCTCCACAGACAGCTACATCATTCGCATTAATATGTACTGAGAGCCATCCAATCCTTCCAGAAGCACCAGTAATCGGATCACAAGATACCACGATAAATCTCTTATTACTTCTAACAACACCTGCGTCCTCACCAAAAGATGGACCAAGAACTATATCCCTCCTCTTAACCCCTAGTTTCTTGAAGACTAATTCTTCTAGGATTTCTTTTTCTACTTTACCCAGCCTCATCCTCCAACTACTTCTCAAGATAAAATCAACCTCCCCGTATTAAAAAAGATAGTGAATCTATTCTAGATATAATTTTTAGACCTTATCTTAAAATCATGAATATCACATTTTTTCTATGAAACTGGTTATTAAATATTGACAAAATGTTATATCATTCTAAACCTGTGATGATGTGGCAATCATCTGTCGAGAATATGATATAAGACTGAAGACACTAGATATATTATGATGAGTTGAGTTATATCTAGTTCTGAGTTTAAGATACATAGAGAAAGGAAGTAGTATAATTAATCTTCTTAACTCATTTTCTTCCTCTTCTAAGTATGCTCTCAACTCTTTGTACATCTGATGGATTAGATACTCTAAGAAACATTAGAAGTTTTTCATCAAAGATTTTTAAGCTATTACTTGATAGATACAAGACTTTCTGTACTTTTTTAACTAGCGAATCCATGTCTTCTTCACGGTTTCTTAAGAATGCTTCAAGGAAAGGTTTTCTCTGGTAAGAAGCCATATTGTAAATTGTTTCTCTAGCTTGATTTCTAGGTAGAACCGCAGAAAATTTTTGAGAAGCCTCAACTAGAAATGTTGTAAAATCTCTAGTCAACAATGGTGAATCACATGGAAGTAGAAGAACGCTTTCAGTCTGTGATGCTGATATAGCGAATTCCACCTGGCTCCTAATTGATCCTAGAAGATTATCTGAGAGTATAATCTTAGCCCAGTATTCTTCAGCTAGATCTTTATATGCTTCAGCCTTCTTCTCATCATCAACCGCAATAAATATGTTTGACACCTCATCTGGGATAACATCTAGAACATACTCTATCATGGGTTTTCCAGCAATAGGTATAAGACCACGCTCGAACCCCTTAAACCCTTTCATGTTAGCAAAGATAACCGCCGTCGACTCCTTCAATTTTTTACCCTTCGATAAAAAATTGCTAAAAATAAGATTTAAAGATATATCTCTTATAAAGAATTTATCGACTGAAACAGATAAGATGATATCTAGGGTATGCTAGAAAACTTATCTTTAAAATCTTATCTACATTACATGTTATTCATTTAAGAGTGGTATGAGCTGACGTGGTTCAAGAATGGATGGTAGGGGCCACATTAAGAGAACTTCATAGTTAAGCTTCATTGCCTGCTCTGAAGTTCCTCCACCTAGAAGTAGCTCAAGTATACTTGGAGCTCTCGGTCTAATCCATCTTCTAGGGGAATCTTCAGGTATTCCAGCTAATTGGCATGCTCTCTTTACAGCTTGATCTAATGAACCAACACCATCGATGATTCCAGCTTGTAGAGCTTGAGCACCAGTATATGGTCTAGCAGTGAATACTTCATCATAATTTTTTATCTTGATTCCTCGATGTTCTCTGACCCGCTCCTTAAAGATGTCAGCTACAGAATCTACAATAGATATCAATAGGCTTCTCTCCTCATCTGTTAGTTCTCTCCAAGCGCTTCCAACATCTTTCAACTTTCCACTCTTGAATGTTTCTGCCTTTACTCCAATCTTATCCATAAGCTCTTTATAATTTAAGATCATGCTTACTGCACCTACCGACCCTGTTAAAGCATGTGGTGAAGCAATTATCTCTCTTGATGGTAGAGCGATATAGTATCCACCTGAAGCTCCATACTCACTAATATATGATACTACAACTTTCTCTTCACTTAACTTCTTAAGCATACTGTATATCTCCTCAGAGGCTGCAGCACTCCCACCTGGACTATTTATCACTAATACAATAGTTCTTATAGTTGAGTCTCCAACGACCTGACGAATTAATTGTTCTACATCATTAGGTGTAAGAACGTTACCTGAAAAAAGAGTTAAAGGAGAATCAGAATACGCGATGGTTCCAGAAAGCTCAATTAATCCTACATACTCTAACCTTACAGAAACTGCAGGGCCTTGAAGAAAGTAGTTTATCCCTGAAGATAGAATAGCTCCTATTATTAAGCCCAATAAGAGCCAGACCCACCATTTAAGACTTCTACGCATGTTGATATCACTACGTTTATTTTTTTGTAGTAAAAGATAAAGATTTCTAAATAGAGAACATATTAGTGAATCTGATAATTCATTATGAATTATTCTCACTATAATCTTAGGCTATATCTAGAGATCTTCTTAACGTCTTATATAGAAACATGTTCTCTAAAAGGCTTAATATATGAGGTTGAAGTCAAGTTCTCGTTGGTGAATAAAAAGTTGAAGTTTCCCTTCGGGATAAAAACTGAGAAACCTGTTCAAAGCCAGCCTAAACCTTTTGCTCTCCTAATGAATAATAGATTAATGGACATACTGACTCATCTAAAGATCCAGTCTGAGAAGCTGAAGAGAACATATCAAAGACTACTAGCGAGAGATAGAACGTTATTCGAAGCATGTATAAGAGCTGAACAAGAACTTGATAGAGATAGAGCGGTAATATACGCGAACGAGATAGCTCAACTTAGGAAGATGAGTAGAACGGTCCTCAGAAGCCAGATATCTTTAGAGAAAGTTATCTTAAGGTTAGAGACGGTACAAGAGTTCGGAGATGTTGTGAGAGCACTTGCACCAGCAACCAAGATAATAAAACAGGTTCAATCAGAATTATCAGGCCTAGTTCCAGAAGTCGCCTCTGCACTCAGAACAGTCGATGAAATGCTTGAAACAGTCATAATAGAAGCAGGAAACGTTACGGGAGCACAGGTTTCAGTAATGGTTTCAGATAGTGAAGCACAAAAAATATTGGAAGAAGCAGCAGAAGTAGCAGCTCAAAGAATGAATAGCCAGTTCCCACAATTACCTGAAA
>ASPF01000013.1 GCA_000405685.1 Candidatus Geocrenenecus sp. JGI 0000106-J15
TCAGCATTCATTACTTTAACAATCTTCTCCTCTGAACGATAAACCTCATATTCTCCTAATTTAGCAGTAAGATAATATTCACCATTCGGAACCAACTTTAGCACAGCATATCCAGTTAGATTCGATGAACCCGTGGATAATGCATATTCATCTAATTGTCTCCGTTTCTCTAGCTAAATTAACCTCCGGTATTAGTGTCATCCCAATTATATGTGCCCCCCAACTTCTATACAGTTTTGATTCAGCTCTAGTTGAGAATCGGGGTCCCTGAATACAGACGTATGTTCCACCCTTATGTATAGGTAGACCTATGGAGACAGCAACATCGTATACTATATCTGTAAGCTCTGGGCAGAAGGGGTCGGCCATACTTACATGTGCTACTTGTCCTCCATCATAGAATGTTCCAGCACGTCCCCAAGTTCTATCAATATACTGGTCTGGAAGAACGAGTTCTCCAGGCTTATATTCTTCTTGGAGGCTTCCAACAGCGCTTGGAGCGAGAACTCTTTCAACTCCAAGTTCTCTTAGAGCCCAGATATTCGCTCTATAGTTTATTGCATGGGGCGGAATAGTATGGCCTTCGCCATGTCTCGGGATGAAGGCTATCCTTATCCTTGAGTATTCTCCAATAGTAATATGGGAGCTTGGAGAACCATAAGGTGTATAGACTTTTATCTTCTCCACATTCTTTAGAAGACCTGGATCATATATTCCCGATCCACCAATTAATCCTATTCTACATCTTCTATCTTCAATCATAATTATTCACAAATTATGGAAAATATACTTTAAGATAAATTTTACAGATACTACTATAGCGTTTGAGCAATCTCTCTAAAGGATGTTCTCGTGAATCCTTTAATTTCTTCACCTTTAGTTGTAGCATTGTATAGTTTTCTACTAGACTTCGACGCATATAGTTCGAGAAGCTTCTTACCGAAAGAAAGCTTCTTCTTCTTTACTTCTAGCCAATCATAATCGATCTCTTTAATATTTTTAGAGTATTCTCCTATTTCTTCTCCAAAATCCATTCCTGCTAATACTATTTTCTTAAATCCTAAAGTATCTGCTAAGAATACAGCTCTATCACCATCTGTAAAGCCACCAAAATTGTAGAGGACGCCAAATGGTTTACATTGTGTTGTTCCAAGTATTTTCTTGTAGAGTAAGGGTACGAGTCTTTCTATTCTATCGATATTATCTCCATGAGAATGTACAACCATTGCTAAACAATTCTTCGAGGTCTCGATTAATACTTTATCGCCTCCATCGAGGTCTGTAACAACAATATCTATTCTTAATCCTCTTTCTAAGAACGCTCTTGAAGCCCCATCAGCCAAGATAATGACTACATCATCAAGCAGCTCTGAGCTGATGAAGTTTAAAATATCCATAGTAAGTGATGGTCCTGCTCCAAAGACTACTGCAATACTTTTATTACAAACTTTCTCTCTTAGCTCTTCTAAAGACATAGCTCTTCCAGATAATAATTTGTTTAGTAGTTGGGCTGATGAGAGGTCTTCTTCTATTGAGTATCCCATTTCTTTAACAATTTCAAGGTATAGCGGCTCCCATTCTTCCCAATCCAATCATGTGCCACCTACTTCTTAAGAAGCAATCTCGCTCTTCCTACGCTTATATCAATATATGCCGCAATATTCTGAGGATGGATACTTTCAATACTTTCTAAATAAGCATAGATTCTTGAATTATCTGGAAGATGGCTCCATCTCTCAATTATTTTCTTGACAATCTCTCTTAGTGTATCTTCAACAAATCTTGTTGACTTTAATGAGTCTACAACTACTTTTGCTTCATCTACTCTCTTCAAATATGAGTATAATGGAGAACTGAAAGAGGAGTTAACGATATTTAATAATTCTACTATGTCTATTTCAATGTTGTTAGAGAATTGGATGAAGACTTTTGCTTTAGCTCTCTGCATATGGGTAGCTGTTACTCCATTATATAACGTTCTTACTACTTCTTTTGCACATGGGCATGCTGTTAATCCATAAGTTTCCACTCCAATAGCTTGTCGTATATCGATCTTCTCCAAGTTATTAGCCGCTCTTACTCTTACATAGAAATTAAAAGGTTCATAGGAGATAGATTTTGTAATAGGCGGCTCAGCTCTATAATAAACATCTGAATCGATATTAACGTATGCTTTACTAGAATAAGGATTATCTTTAAGAAGTTTCTCAGCAATTCTTCTTCCTATCTCTTCTAATCTCACAACTTTTCCTGAATAATCTTGTATAATCTCCATGATTGCATGATATAGTCTAGATGTATGTATGGCACGTCTATCAATAGGAAGATCTACGTAAACATCAAACCTTGGAACTATAATAATTTCTAGCCCATTTAATAATATTCTACCAGCAGGCATTTTAATATTTTTAAACCCGACCATCTTTATCGGAATAGGTATCTCTGCTTCTTCATCTTGGATGCTAGGGATCTCAGACATTCTCACCTTTCTTTGTCTTACCTAAATAATAAGTTGATCGTAAAAACAAAAAGATGAATACTTAGCAAATTTCATAATTTATGGGAGACTGAGACTTGAAGATTAAGATAGATGCTGGCTCGAGAATTCATCTTGGGTTTATCGATCCCCTGGGCATCTCAGGACGTAGATGGGGCTCTGTAGGACTATATCTGGATCAGCCCAAGTTATCTATCATAATCGAGAGATCTGATAATCTTACTATCCACGGACCTAGATGGTTGAGAGATATCGCTTCAAGAGTTTCAGAGAAGCTAGAGGTAAATGGTTTGAAGATCGTATGTGAAGAATATATTCCAAGGCATATAGGGCTGGGCTCAGGTACTCAAACTATTCTCTCCATAGGTTTAGCAGCATCAAGACTCTATGGATTAGATTACACTTTAGAAGAGATAGTTGAAATTTTTAATAGATGTAAGACGTCTGGAACAGGTTACTGGCTCTTCCAGAAAGGTGGTTTAGTCATAGATGGTGGGAGAACATCTTCTACGAAGATTCCACCTCTCTTATTTAGATATGATTTTCCAAGTGAGTGGAAAATCTTGCTGGCTATACCGACTGTTGAAGGTTTAGGATTACATAGTCAGGTTGAAGAAGAGAGTTTTAATAAACTTAATGCAGCTTCTCTCAAAGATTCTTCATCAATTATCTTGATGAAGCTACTTCCATCAATAATAGAAAAAGATTTTTCAAAATTTTCTGAAGCAGTAGAAGAATTAGATAACTTAACATCTTGCTTTTTTAAAGATATACAGTCTGGATCATATCATCCTCTATCTAAGAAGATAGTAGAATTAATGAAGAATCTTGGTGTACAAGGTATTGGACAAAGCTCGTGGGGACCGACAATTTATGGTTTCGTAAGAAAAGACGAAGTAGAATATATGGCTCGAAGACTTAAACCTGTGGATATCTTTAGATACTTATTTACAGATGCACGTAATTATGGTGCACAGGTAATAGAATTATAGAGAGTATTGAAGGTTATATTCTATCTACTAGATCTAAGATCTATCTTGGTTTAGCTGTCTTCTTAAGTATATTTCTTACGACGTACTTTAGTATTCCTCCATGTTTATAGTATTCAATCTCTATATTCGTATCTAGTCTTGCAATTACATTGAATATTACTTCTGAGCCATCTTCTCTGATTGCTCTTACTTTAAGCTTCTTTCTTGGATAAAGCCCTTCTTCTATCCCTTCTATCTGGAAGACTTCTTTTCCAGTTAGCCCAAGATTTTTCCAGTTCTGGCCATCTTCAAATTGTAGTGGTAGTATGCCCATGCCTACTAGATTACTTCTATGTATACTTTCAAAGTTTTCTGCAATCACAGCTTTTACACCAAGAAGATATGGTCCTTTAGCAGCCCAATCTCTTGAACTTCCTGCACCATATTGCTTCCCTGCAACTACGATTACAGGAATATCTGCCTCCATATATCTCTGAGAAGCTTCGTACACCCTCATTAGCTGACCTGTTGGGAGATGTATCGTCCAACCTCCTTCTTTCTCAGGTGTTAAGAGGTTTCTTAGCCTAATATTATCAAAAGTTCCTCTAATCATTACTTCATGATTTCCTCTTCTTGAACCATATGTATTAAATTCCTCTGGTTTAACCCCTCTTTCAATTAAGTACTTACCTGCTAGACTTTCTACTGGAATCGATCCTGCAGGTGATATATGGTCTGTAGTTATTCGGTCACCTAATAAAACTAGAGTTCGAGCATTTCTTATATCTCTCAGCTCTGACGGCTCAGGAGTTAAGTCGTCAAAGAATGGTGGTCTCTTAATGTAGGTAGATTTCTCATCCCATGGGTAGAGATCTGATGCCTCCACCTGTATTTCTCTCCACTTCTCGTTTCCCTCAAATATTCTACTATATCTCTTCTTAAAATCAGACGGGTTAATCACTCTCTCTATAACTTCTTTAATCTCTCCACTACTGGGCCATATATCTCTAAGATATACTGGTGCTCCGTTAGGGTCTAGTCCTAGTGGTTCATGATGTAAGTCTATGTCAAGTCTCCCTGCTAGAGCATATGCAACAACGAGTAGGGGAGAGGCCAGGAAACTGCCCCTGGTCAATGGGTGTATTCTGCCTGCGAAGTTCCTATTACCACTTAATATACTCACGGCATAGAGTTGATGAGACTTAATAGCATCTGAAATCTTTGGTGGGAGAGGTCCACTATTACCTATACATGTTGTACAGCCGAATCCAACAACATGGAATCTAAGAGCTTCAAGATATTGGAGTAAGCCTGACTTCTTAAGATATTCAACTACTACTGGGCTTCCAGGTGCAAAACTAGTCTTGACCCATGGTTTAGTAGATAGACCTCTTTCTACAGCTTTCTTAGCGAGGAGGCCTGCACCGATCATTAGTGTAGGGTTAGAAGTATTTACACAACTTGTTATAGCTGCTATAACTATGCTTCCATGCGTCAATTCCGTCTTTAAGCCATCAAACTCTAGAGGCGCATTTGTAGATAAGTCTACGTTAACCCCCCTTTTTCTAGATTCTTCAATATATTCATTCAGTATCTGGATGAATCTTTCCTTTACTTTGTTTAGTGGGATCCTGTCTTCTGGATTTAATGGACCTGATATTGAAGGCTCGACTTCGCTTAAATCTATCGTTATTATATCTATATATTCTGGTTCGGGAGATGATTCAACTCTAAGTATCCCAATCTTCTTTGAGTATTTTTCAACAAACTTAATATGTTGTAAACTTCTACCCGTAAGTTGGAGATACTTTAATGTTTCAGCATCTATTGGGAAATATGCTGTTCTTGGACCATACTCTGGAGACATGTTAGAGATAGTTGCTCTATCTGGTGCGGATAATTTACTAACCCCTGGTCCAATAAACTCAACTATCTTATCTACTAGATTCTTCTTCCTAAGTATCTCTGTAATCGTTAAGACTAAATCTGTAGGTGTTACTCCTTCTCTAGGTTCTCCAACCAATCTTACTCCTACAACTTCAGGTATCGATATGTAGTATGGCTGTCCAAGCATTACTGCTTCAGCTTCTATTCCTCCTACACCCCATCCAAGAACCCCTAGAGATGAAACCATTGTTGTATGCGAGTCAGTCCCTATAACAGTATCTGGGAATGCTGCAAGTCTACCGTTAAACTTTGTTAAGAAGATAACTTGCGCAAGATATTCAATATTAACTTGATGTACTATCCCAAAACCTGGAGATGCAACCTTCAAATTCTTGAATGCTTTCTCAGCCCACTTTAAGAATCTATATCTCTCTATATTTCTCTCGATCTCTACTTCCATGTTACGTTCAAGAGCATAGGTTGTACCGTAGTAGTCTACTTGGACTGAATGGTCTATTATAAGATGTACAGGAACAAGTGGATTGATAGTTTTAGGGTCTCCTCCAAGCTTCTTTACTGCATCTCTCATAGCTGCAAGATCAAGGAGTGCTGGAACACCAGTGAAATCCTGTAAGATTACTCTACTAGGAAAGTATGGGATCTCCCTTCCAGTATTGTCTCTCCAGTTTATTAATGCTTTAACATCTTCTTCAGTAACGATCTTTCCATCTAGATTTCTGAGAACATTCTCAATAAGTATTCTTATCGAATAGGGTATTGAATGCAGATTTAAACCCTCAATCTTAGCTGGATTCCATATTCTCGCATTACCTTTATATGTTCTTAACACTTCAGCTACATTCGAATAGCTCATGTATAGTATTTACGCCATCCTTTCTTATATGTTTTTAATACGGACTCAAACTCAGAGATATCTAATTAAACTTTCAAAATAGTAGAAAATACCTCAAGATGAGAAGTCTTAGAATCCTTACTCGTTAACTTTCTATATCGTGAGACACACCTAAAGGGTTGAAGGCTTCATTAAACTCTTAAAACAGTTCTTTCGCAAAACTTATCATTTTCATCAATATCTGTGTTTTGAATTAACTTGGGTTAAGTAAATTCTTGTCTCTTATTATTTTCTCATCTTCTCAGAGGATAAGGATGCTTAGGAACAGTAAATCATAACTAAAATATAAGCGAATAATCTAAAACAGCTATGTGTATCATGACTATTATAGGGCCGACAATTAAGAAGAAACAAAGTAAAGAATATTTGCTATAGAAGTTTGAAGATATGCCGCATAATACTCCAAGAAGCTATACTGTTGAAATCTTAGAAATTATCAGATGGATGTATTGGAGAAGAAACCTTTTTAATTGGATATCGCTGAATGATATTTAGGATGCTTTTTTCTCAGCTTGTAGAGTATTATGAGAAGATTGAGGCAACTACTAGCAGGATTGAGATGACTAATCTTCTTGTAGAGTTGTTAAAGAAGAGTCCACAAGAAGTTATTGATAAGATCGTATACCTTACAATTGGAGAGATCTATCCACCTTTTATAGGAATCGAGCTTGGTGTAGCTGACAAGCTGGCTTTAAGAGCTGTTAAGTTGGTTTCAGGTCAATCTGAGAAACTAGTTAAAGAAGAGTATGGTAAGCTTGGAGATATAGGGTTAGTAGGTGAGAAACTTCTCCAGAGACGTAGTCAGATTACACTTCATATGAAAGAATTAACAGTTCAAGAAGTATATCAATCATTAGAGAAGATTGCTAAGACTACTGGAGAAGGAGCTATGGATACAAAAGTGCAGATTCTAGTTGGTCTATTATCTTCAGCAACTCCTAAGGAGGCTAAGTATATTCTAAGGATTGTTACAGGTAAGCTAAGGCTAGGCATAGCTGACATGACCATACTTGATGCACTTGCAATATTATACGGTGGAGGGAAAGAAGCTAGAGAACTATTTGAGAGAGCTTATAACATAACCTCAGATATAGGGTACGTGGCAAAGATTGCTGTTAGTGAAGGATTAGAAGGAATAAAAAATGTAAAGATAACGATTGGTAGACCAATTAGACCTATGCTTGCTGAACGGCTTTCATCAGCTGAAGAGATACTCTCCAAGATGGGTGGGGTATGCATCGCTGAGTACAAATATGATGGAGAGAGAATGCAGATACATAAGAAAGGTAACGAAGTAATAATATTCTCGAGAAGACAGGAAAACATTACTTCACAATACCCAGATGTTGTGAAAATAGTGAAGGAAGGTATCACTGCAGATACAGCAATTCTAGAATGTGAAGCAGTAGCAATCGATAGAGAGACAGGAGATGTTCTTCCATTCCAAGAGTTAATGCATCGGAAAAGAAAGCATGAGATAGATAAAGCTGTCGAAGAATATCCTGTAAGCTTATACTTCTTCGACGTCTTATATGTAGATGGAAAAGACTTAACTCTCCAGCCGCTTGAAGAGAGGAGAAGAATACTTGAACAGATTGTTAAGATAAGTGATAGAGTCAATCTAAGTAAAGCAATCATTACAGATAATTCTTTAGAACTTGAAAGATTCTTCCATGAAGCAGTTGAGTTAGGATGCGAGGGGCTTGTAGTCAAGAGTCTAGGCAGAGAAGCAATCTATAGAGCTGGAGCTAGAGGCTGGCTCTGGATAAAGTATAAGAGAGATTACAAGAGTGAGATGATAGATACAGTAGATCTTGTTGTAGTTGGTGCATTTCATGGGAGGGGTAGGAGAAGTGGAAAATATGGAGCACTCCTCATGGCTGCGTATGACCCTGAGAGAGATGTATTTCCCTCAGTTTGTAAAGTTGGAAGCGGATTCACAGATGAAGATCTTGAAAAATTACCTATGATCCTTGATCAGTATAAGATAGCCCACAGACATGCAAGGGTCGAGACAGGCATGGAAGCAGAAATATGGTTTGAGCCAAAGCTTGTATTGGAGATTATAGGTGCAGAGATAACTTTAAGCCCAATACATCGTGCAGGATGGAACCTCATAAAAGAAGATACAGGTCTAGCCATAAGATTCCCAAGATTCACAGGTAGGTATAGATTTGACAAGGCTCCAGAGGACGCTACAACTATTAAAGAACTATTAGATATGTATAATTCTCAATTGAAAAAGATAGTTGAAACACCAATTAGTTAAGAAGGGGGGAACATGTCAGAAGAAGAGAAAGAACAAGTAAAGAATTTAGCAAAGATAAAAGAATATCTAGAGCAGAAGATTAACGAGCTAGAGAAAGAGCTAGGTCTTCTAAGAGAAGTAGTTGAATTAGTGGATAGAGAACTCGTTGAAAAAAGTTTCAAGAAGCCTACTATACCTTTGGAAAGCAAGGAGGTTATTAAAGAATCTCTAAGAGAAATACCAGCTAAACCTGAGGTATCTATTACGCCTGAGACCGAGGAGGGTAGAGTTAAGATTCTAAAATCTAAGACTGGAGAAAACTTAGCGACTGTATATATTTCACCGAATGAGTTGAGATTCATTATCAACCCAGGCATAAACGTTAGCCTTGATATGAAGCCTTTCTCATCATTTCTAGTTAAGAAGGTTTTAGAGGCCATGGCTAAGATGGATTTAGAGAGAATTGAGAAAGGTAGGCTTCCCCCAGGTCAAGAATTAAGCTATAACATAATCCAAGAAGGCGAGAGAGTTAAAGAAATAGTGATAAAGAATTTTAGAGAAGAATACAGGCTTAGAGAGATAGTTAATGCTATTAGATGGACTCTGGAGACGATAATCGAGAAGCAGTCTACTCGCCAATAATCGTCGCTATTATCTTTCTAGACCTAGCTCTAGTATCTAGCTCAACTAATATTACTTGCTGCCAAGTGCCGATTATTGGTCTACCATCTCCAATAGGTATAGATATGCTCGGACCAATAATTGAAGCTCTTACATGGCTATGACCATTATAATCTCCCCATTTAAGATGATGCTTATACTCAGCGTTTCTCGGAGCAACCCTCTCTAAAACATTGAACAAGTCCTCTTTCAAACCTTCCTCGTATTCTATTGTTGTTAAAGCTACCGTCGAACCTACGGCGAATAAATGTAATATCCCTTCTTTTATACCAGACTTCTTTATCTGTTCTTCAATCTTCCCATTTAAGTTTACTAGGTCACCTTCTCCAGAGGTCTTAACATTTATCTCGCCACGGTAAACCTTCATATTCTACACCCCTTTTAAGAGATTTCTAGAGAACGTCATAAATATATCCTAGAATGAACGTTATCTAGAACAGTGTAGAGAGCCATGGTGAACTGGGAAAACAATACTGTAAAGATTTTCCTAGCGGCATTACTATTTTTATTATTATTCTTGCAGAATGGTTTATATACTGTAGATTCATATCCCGATGTAACAATAACTATTAAAACAATAGATAACGTAGCTTTACCAAATGCAATAGTAAGAGCATATACTGTCGTAGATGAAAATAGGTATGATCACAACGATACTAAGACAACAGATAGCAGTGGAAGGGTCACACTCTCAATTAAAGAGAAGAAGATTTATAGACTTGAAATATTTTATCCTAGTGGTTTCCTAGTTAATGTTACAACAAGTTTCAATTACTCTGCTTTACCAAAGAAAGAATTATATGTCAACGTACTCAGTAAGTGGACTTTAAAAATTACCGATAAATTTGGTAGAGACCCATTACCTAACGTACCTGTTCGGATTAAGCATCCTGAAAATGATAGTATAACTCGGACAGGTAATACAGGCTCCGACGGAAAAGTTCATTTAAATTTTGTCCCGCTGGNTATGACCTCATCTAAAGTCTATGAGGTTAATGTTACTTATGCTGGACAAAATTACATCAAAGAAGCTGAATGTTCTGAACGAAATAAAGAAGTCACTATCAAGATCGAGCTTTTCAGAGTTTTAGTAGCAATTAAGGATGTTCTTAATAGGCCAGTAGAAGGTATATGGGTAGAGATACGGAGACAATTAGATGAATATGCATTATCCACGGGTTCATCGAATCTAACTGGATATGCTGTGCTAAAGTTGGTTCCGAATGGTGAATATTATCTTACTGCTAAATTAGGAGAATATGAGGTTTATCGTTCAGAGGAGAAGATTGTTAAAGTAATGAATGCTGATAAGGAATTGTCTATAACTGCTCAAGTTGTAAGATTAAATGTTACGGTATATGATTTTGATGGTGAAGCCGTTATTTCGAATCTTAGGGTTGAACTTACTGGAGAGATAAGAGATAGTCTGAATAGGCTTGTATCAACAGCCTCAACTCTTGAAGGAGAGTTAAAGTTTGGCTACGTCCCTCTCGGAAAATTTAGGTTGTCTGTATCGGTCGCTGGAATCAATGTTTATTCTCAAGAATACGAAATAAAACCCGAGACTGCTAAGGGAAGTATTAGAGCAAAATTCTTTGATGCTAAGTTAACGGTCGATGGCTCTCAGCTTGTAAACTCAACTATAACTAAGTATCTAAAAGGAGTATTGAAGAAAGATGTTCTAGAAATACCTCTAGACTTCTCAACTGGATATATGTCTATAGAGAATGTCCCTGCTTATAGTGGATACTTAGTTAAGCTCTACTACAAGGAATACGAAGTTGCAGAGAAAAAGATTGATATCACATTAGATGGAGAAGAAATATCTATTAAGATAAGAGGAAAGAATGTAACTATATATACTTTCAACTTGTATGAAAAGCCTTTATCAGCTGAAATTAAAGTTTATCTTGAAGATGGTAATCAATATTTCAAATTCAAGACTGATAGCTCAGGTTTAGCAGAGACAGGCGAGTTCCTTCCTATAACATATAAATTCAAAGCATATGTTATGGATGTAGAATGCGGTGAAGTAATTGTCCAGCCTCAAGCTTCTGAGTCATATACGATTAAGCTGAACGTTAGGAACACTTACATTAAACTATATGATAAAGATCGAGAATCAACTATCCCAGATTCATTAATAGAATTATATACAGAAAAATCGAAGGCAAACAGTATGACGAATGCTTCTGGAATTGCTCTCTTCGAGAATATACCATTAACAAAATATCTGTACAGAGTGTACATGTATGGGTTTAAAGTTGGAGAAGGAGTAGCAGATATAGGCTTAGACAGGCAGTTCCTAGAAGTAGTTGCAGGCGGAATATTAGATTTGAGATTAACTATCGTAGATTCTGATAGACAGCCAGTAGATGGAGGAAAGATAGAAATAACCGTTGGAGATGCAGAGATAACTGCAAATATAGACCAGAATGGTCAGGCTAGAATACCGAATCTTCCCAATACAACCCTCTATATCGCTGGGCTATACTATAAAGATGTGAAAGTAAAAACAGATACCCGTGAAATAAATCTAGTTAGTGATGAAATGCCTGTGACGATTAGTGCGTCTATCTATACATTAGAAGCCTCTATAAAATTGAAAAATGGTGAATTAATGAAGTTCGGAGAAGTTAATATCTATGTTAGCGGTAGGAAGACTTCAAAGATCGTTCTCTCAGAAACCAATCCATTTATTGAGAGGCTTCCAGGAGGAGAATTAACGATAGAAGTAGTATTCAAGAATGTCAAGGTAGCGTCTAGAAGCTTCACGTTAGATGCTTCAAAAGGATTAACATTGCAAGCTGATGTATACAACTTCGTAAGTACTTTCTATAACACTCTCGGGGAAAGATTGGAAGGGCTTAGTCTAAAGATAGAACGTGAAAATACTCTAATAGAAGAATTGGAGACGGATGAGAATGGAATGATAGATACATACTTACCTAGAGGGGTCTATAAGTTTACAATAAATTATGGAGATCAAGAATATAGTTCTTCGATCGAGATAACTGATACAACTCAGTTGAGCTTCATGCTTCCAGTTCAAGTGCTTAATCCAATCATCATAATGTTTCTCCCACTAGTAAATGTTTTAATAATGTCATATTATTTCATGAGAAAGCTTAAAACTCGGAGTCTCCTTCAAAAGAAAAAACCAGCGAAAACAATTAGAAAAGTATTAAAGATATAGAGGGGAGTCGATTGAAGAAGATCAGTAAAATACTAGATCTTTTAATGTTCACATTATTGATTATACTATTTGGATTACTGATCTCCGCTATAATTTATAATATTAGAGGAGAAGTCTTCCCTGTACTTGTCGTAAAAAGTGGAAGTATGGAGCCAGTCTTATCTAGAGGAGATGTAATCATTATAGAGAATGTCTCTTCTGAAAATATCAAAGCAGATCCAGTAAATGGAGACATTATCGTCTTCTATAAGCCTGGTACAAATGTATTGATTGTCCATAGAGCAATACATAAGGTTAAAGAAGGATTCATAACAAAAGGAGATGCAAATGTAGGTTCAGATCATTTTTCACCTATTTCTCCTGAATATATCGTCGGTAGATGGACTGGGATAAAGATCCCCTCCTGGACAGGTCTTGGATATCTCTCACTATTCCTTAGAGGTGAAATTTATCCACCATATGGAAAGATAATATTAGTGGTTTTGATTATTTTAAATGTATTCCTGATTGTGAAAGATGTTTTTTCAAGATTGAAGAAGAATGCTCAGAAAGAGAAGATAGTAGAATCTTGAAGTACTCTTCTACTAGTCTTGTTTCAGCAGTTTTCTTTATAACCTTTACGCAATATGTAATGGAGTTCAGCAGTTCTGAGATGTCGAGTCCTTGCTTCAAGTATGGGTCCATCTTGCTAACGTTAATAGATAATTCGATCAGTGCGTATGATGCTCTACTATATGGCTCGATGATTCTATCTCCTTCATATGCTTTAATAGCTAAGCAGTAGAAATCCCCTATTCTTCCTTCATCAACGATCTTTTCTATAGTAAACTCGATATATGCTTCAGCATTCTTCAGCCTGGGTACATCTACTATCTCTGAATTTTCAATTTCTTCTCTAAGATACTTCTCCTTGTCCTTCACGAGATACTTAACGAAAACTGTTGGATCTCGAGTAATATTTACCACGCCTTCCCGTCGTTCGAAGAGGTTACTATATGTCCTGGTCTCTTTATAGACTCTTAAGAGGAAACTTGAAAGATCGTTATCTAAGAATCTTAAACCCATGGGTGCAGCATCTACCTCTCCACTTCTAGACTTTGTTGTTAAGATAACTTCATAGACTATGTTTGGAGATACGTGGGGTAGAATATCTCTAATATGTGTATGTCTTCTCTTCATAGTTGTTACTTAATTTGTCTACAAGATATCTTTTAAGTTAACCCTAAGAGAAGCATTTAGAATAGGAACCAAAATATATTTCGATTCTTAAGGAGTCCAGCCCGATAAGAGTGTGACTGCAATCGAAGAAGCTAATATATCTGCGGTAGCTCCTGGTCTTGTTCTCCAGCTTCTCCTCATTCTTCTATCAAGTTCACGTAGTGCTTCTAATCCTTTCTGAGTGCTTACACCTCCTAAACCTAGAATCCTTGAGGCCATGTATGATATCTGGCGAGCTATCGGTTTTCCACTTCTTCTCAGTATATGTGTATCAGGATAATTTGAGAGAAGTTCGAGGAAGGTTTGAGCAAGAGCTTCTTTTATAGGCATTTTCTTAATATTCCTTTTCAGTCTCATGGCCCCATACATCGTTCTAGGATAAGTTCTAACCCATTCATATGCTACTATCTCCCTATCAAAAAATGGTCTTAGGGCATGTATAGGTTTCAGCTTATGTCTTCTTATCTCGATGTAGGTTTCATCGTTTAACACGTCCATGAAAGATATCCTACCCAAGCCTCTAGGCGAGACAAGTTTTATCCCATTAAATATATAGATAGTGTCTCTCCAATCCATACTTAGTAATATTCTCTTTAGGTTCTTTTTGAGAGTTTTAAAACTTACTGGTTTAGTCCTTGATAATGATGATGCAGCAGCTATAGGAGACATCAGTAATAGTGCTCCTAGATGGGTGTTTCCACCTTTCTGGCATGACATCATATCCTTAACTCCTTCGTAGATTACTTTCCCCAAACCTTTACCAGATCTCTTAAGACCAATCTCTGCAGCATTCTTAAAGCAAGAATATAATGTTGAAGAAGATAGAAGAAAATGTTCAAACGATGTTTCTTTAAAATCGTGTAGTCTATCAACTAGCCCAGGTTTAGGCGTTGTAGATACTTCTAATAGTAAAGCTGAGACACATTTAGAAGCTATCCAGTCATGATCCATACTTAACATTCTTTATTTCACCATTTTATCTAGTATCTTCGGTATAGATTCTATGGTTGTAAGCCCGAATATTCTAAACTTCTTTAACATTCTCCAATATGTTAAGTCGATGTTTTTTACTAATCCTTCAAGGAACTTCTTTAGATACATTGTTTTCTCTTCTCCTTCATAGTCCATGTCAAGTAATAGTATTACATGTATAGGTTTTAACGTATTGATCTTTTCCAATAAGTCTTCTCTCGACCTATATGTTATGATTGTTCCTTCTATACCTACAGCTTTTAATGCTTTAAGGTCATTCTCACCTTCAACTATTATCAAAGAACCTTCTTCAGATTCTTTAATTAGCCTCCTAACTATCTCTAAGAGCTCTTCGTATTCTTCGATGCATCTATGTTTCTTCGAGGGCACCATCATAACTACCTATTCTCTATCACAACATAGAAATTAAGCTTCCATCTATTAACCTATCTATATCTCCTAGAAGAAAATAAAATCCTATTATATAATGGTGTCCCTCCATAGTTTAAGAAAAACTGTGTTCAGAAAATGAATAGTTTACCATTTTTTGACAGCTTATTCCATTCGAAAAGAAGTTTTGTAACTATAGAATAGATACGATTGTATTACCAATCCTTTTTACATATGTAATTTACACTACCCCTCAGGTTCGGAGGTGAGAATTGGATGAAGGTAGTAACAGTTCATCTCCCAGAGGCATACTTAGAAGCAATAGATGAGCTAGTTAGAAGGAAGATCTATCCGAATAGAGCTGAGGCAATAAGAATGGCTGTAAGAGACTTTATTCAATCGGAGGCAAATATAAGTGAATGACGAAATCTTTATCGATACAGGTTTGATAAATGATGTAAGAATAACGTTGATAGGCGTAGGAGGAGCTGGATGCAACGCCGTTAATAGATTATCGAATTTACATCTTTGGAAAGTTAATCTAATCGCAGTGAATACCGATGCACAACATCTAGAAATAATTAAAGCGCCAAAGAAGATAGTGCTTGGAAAAGCCGTAACAAAGTTTAGAGGCGCAGGCGGTGATCCAGCTAAAGGAAGAGAAGCAGCAGAAGAATCTATAGATGAGATTAGAGAAGTAGTTGAAGGCTCAGACATAGTATTTATCTCAGCAGGGTTAGGCGGAGGAACAGGCACAGGTGCAGCACCATTAATAGCTGAAGTAGCTAGAGAAGAAGGAGCAGTGGTCATAGGTTTCACTACTCTTCCATTTAAGTTTGAAGGAAACGTGAGGAAGAGGATAGCCCTACAAGGTCTAGAAGAAATGAAACGTAACTGCCATACTGTTATAGCAATAGACAATAATAAACTCTTAGAACTTTATCCACAGTATAGCCTTAATAATGCTTTCGCAATCGCCGACGAAGTAATAAGTAACATGATCTTAAGTATCACAGAATCCATTCTAAAGCCTAGTTTAATCAATATAGATTACGCAGACTTTAAAACAATAATGATTAGAGGGAATCTAGCAGCTCTAGGTATAGGGATGGCGTCAACTCCCAATAGAGCAGAAGAAGCAACCTTCAGTGCTCTAGAATGCCCTCTACTGGATGTAACATATGATGGCTTAACTGGAGCAATAATCCATGTGACAGGCGGAGAAGATATGAAGATTAGTGAAGCAGTAAGACCTGCTGAAATAGTCTCAGAATTAATGGGAGAAGAAGCCTTGGTAATATGGGGTGCGAGAATAGATAGTTCTTTAGACTCTAAGCTTCAGGTATCGTTAATTCTAACTGGTGTAAGCCGTAGAGAATCAGAAGCAGCAGTAGACCAAGCGAAGAAGGATGAAGTCTTCAATGAAGAAGATTTAGAGAAGATTATGGAGGAACTAGGTATAAGAAATCTCAGCTGAAACTCTTTTTTATCTCCTCCAATTTTTTTATTTTATCTTTTATATCTTTTTCATCAATCTTCTTAAATAATGGTTTAGGCTCTTTTATCTTGTGGCCTGGAAGGAGAGTTTTCTCAACATCGCTCCATCTTAGTTCATCAACTTTCTTATCTATATTCAAGTATTCTATTAGTTTTTGAGATGTGAAGGGAAGATATGGAGACATTATTACTGCAAGAGCATGGATAACCTGGATTAGTACGTACATAGTCCTCGGAGCTTCTTCGAGATTTCTCCAAGGAGATTTTTCATTCAGATACTTATTGCCTTCCTGAGCTAGATGTAGTATTTCTTTCAATCCTTCTCTGAATTCACATGCCTCGACACACCGCTTAAATCTTTCAACTATATTACAGCATTCATCAAGCATCTCTTTACTTCTTTGATCCAGCTCTCCTGGCCTTGGAACGACCCCGTCCATTCTTTCATATGTGAATGTTAATACACGATGTACAAAGTTTCCTAGAGTCCCAATTAACTCTCCATTAATCTTATCTGCGAAATCCTGCCACTTAAAATCTGTATCTTTTGTTTCAGGAGCGATCGCAGTTGCATAATATCTTATAATGTCTGGTTCATATTCAGCTAATAATTCATGAAGCCATATAACCCAACCTCTGCTTGTTGAAAGCTTTTCTCCTTCTAGATTTACAAACTCATTCACTACTACATTGTATGGAAGAATATATTCTCCATGAGCTATAAGTAGAGCAGGGAATAGAATAGTGTGGAAGAAAAGATTATCTTTACCTATGAAACAATATAGCTTTGTCTCATGATTCATCCAGAAGTCCCTCCAAGCATCTGGACGGTTTCGAACATTTTCAGCCCAATCTCTTGTCGCAGAAATGTATCCTAGGAGGTTCTCAGCCCAATTATATATTACCTGGTTTTCTGAACCTGGAAAGGGAGCGGGAGGACCCCATTCATAATCTCTAGTAATATCTTTATCTCTTAATCCCTCTTTCTCTAACCATGAAATTGTTTTGTTATATGTTGCTTTTCTCCAGTGTTTCTTATCCTTGACATATTCCAATACTTTAGAAGATAATTCACTAAGCTTAAGGAAGAAATGTGTTTTTCTAATTATTTCAGGCTTGTTTCCACACAAGGTACATCTAGGGTCAAGTATCTCGAAAGATTCATACCATGAACCGCATACTTCACATACGTCTCCATATTGGTCTTGTGCTCCACATTTAGGACATGTACCCTTCACGAATCTATCTGGTAGAACCATCTTATCTTTTGGACACCACCACTGCTTAATCTCTTTTGGATAGATATACCCTTTCTCCCATAGTTTCTTATAGAATTCTTTGACAACTTCATAGTGTATATGCTTGCTAGTACGTGAAAAGATATCAAAGCTTATTCCAAGCTTCCCGAAGACCTCTTTCTGTAGTGGATAATATTTATCACATAATTCTTTAGGCTTCATATTCTGTTTGATGGCTTCCAATACAATGCTACTTGCATTCTCATCTGTACCGCATACGAATATGACCTCGTCTCCCATTAATCTATGGAATCTCGCAAAAATATCAGATGGTAAATATGCTCCTGCAAGGTGTCCGAAATGCCTAGGTGCATAAGAATAAGGGAGTGCTGCAGTAATTAGGTATTTTCCGAGGCTCCATCACCTCTACAATACTCTAAATTAAGAGTTCTATTTAATATTCGTTTAACCTTCTTTTTGAGGATTTAAAGGTTCAAGCCTGGCCTCAACTTCGTCTGAAGATATTTCTGACTCAAGTAGTAGCGTGGCCTCAACTTCTTCTGCGAATTCTCTTGGAAGCTCTTTATCTATTGATATTTGTTCATCAACTAAATCTATTGGGAAAGGTATTCCAGTTACTATGTTTACATTCTTAAGGGTGTAAGCTAATACAGTGTCAAGGTCTACTCCTTCACCAAGTTCTAAGCAGATAGGTGCAGCATACTTTGATAGCCTAGCATGTATTCTAGGTCTACTAGTTATTTCTTTAACATAATCTATACCATCTTTATCTTCTACATTAATCTTAGAAGTCGGTGGAGATAGGTCTGTAGCTGTCTGTATCCTAAGCTTATTATTAACATAATTAAATGCATTTTTTCTATTCTCCTCTGGAGTATTCTCTTTTCTTATTATACCTTTTTTAACCATCTCATTATACCATGTTACTAAGCTGCTATAGTGTAGGTAGCTCCATTCATCTTCTACAATATCTCTATAATCAAAGTATTTTCCGAATGGCATTAATGAGCGAAGTATAGATCTGTCATTTCTGTTTAACATAGATTCTTTATCCCATGTTTTAGAGAGGATCCATCCATCTATTGCACATGTCCTAAGCCTTTTTATCACGCCTACTGTTTTACCTGAATTAACAAGCTTTCTAGTTAAATCTAGAACATGCTTTACTAGCTCCCATCCACTACTATATTCTTCTATTCCAAGGCTTCTTAGGTCTAGATTTTTTATCTCGCTGCACCTAGTTCTAAAACCGTAGAATGAGCCATCGATAAGTAGTAAGTCAACATCATATTTTTCAATACATCTTGAAGCCATCTCTCTCTCCTTAGCTGTCATTAGAAGTGTAAGTATTTTCCTAGTCTGCTGTATATCTCCTATTTGATTAACCATCATGTATCCTCCCACCATGTTTTCATCATCTTTATCCGATATGATCTTACTGCCATCAAATACCATGTAGCAAGCAGTATAGACCCCTATCCTATAACCTAATCTATCACTAAATGCAGGTGAAGAAGAACCATCCACAGCACCTATTCTCATGTCTCTACTTAAGCCTTCAGGAATATCCCTAATCTTTAATAAGCTGTTAATTCTTGAAATTTTCTCTCTTTCAGATTTAATTTCTTCAAAAGCTTTTGCAGCCGCTTTCTTTGCATATTCATAGAAATCTAATTGAAGCTTGAAGGGCAGCTTACTGAATGCTGAAGGCTTCTCTTCCTCGAAAATCTTTATTCGCCTCCGATGCTAAACATGGATTACCCTACTTATTAAACTTCTGAAGAATTGGTAGACTTATTCTTATCTCTTCTAATGTATTTGGAAGCTTATTAATAACGGGATGGGCGACGGGTTCATCCTCCCTAAGAAGTAGAAGTGTCCTTCAGGTAGGGTCAACAAGGTCTCAGGAGAGATGTAGTAGGATGCAGCTAGCTTCTGGGCTTCTTCTACGTCTAGTGGATGAATTCTTCCAATGAACTGTGTATTTAGATTTCTTCTTACAGCAGCGTTTAGCCCTATCTCTCCCGCCATCCCTTGAGATAAAATTACTATAGATAAACCATAGCTTCTACCTAAGGCACATAGATCTATGATCATGTCCGTTGTATCCTTCTCCATTCCTCTCGGCTGCCAAGGAGCATACTGTGGTCCCTCATCGATTATTAGAGCAATATTTAGGGTCTGCTTCCTCTCCATTAATTTTTTTAAGTATTTTGTTATCGCTGTAAAGACTGCGAGTTTCTGTTCTTTAATTCCTCTACTCATGTCTATAACAACGGCTCCTCTGTCTTTTACTTTTGAAACTATTTCCCAGGGCTCTATTGTTCCAAGGAACTTCTCAAAATCTTCTTCTGTTATTGTTTCAAAAGATGATTCAAGCCTACTCATTTGAAGCGTTTTAGTATCTTCTTTTACCCCTGGAGAACTTGTTATGATATGTCTAGCTTTTTGTAGTATTAGTTCACGGCTAACCGAGGGGTCTCTACCTCTCCAATCTACCTGTCTTAAAGCTGTCTCAACAGCTGCTGCCACTGGGTTTTCTTCTCTATCATAGTATCCAAAGTTTCTAGTTATTGTTCCGAAATATTTTATAACTGTCTGATTATCTACTTTTATCTGGTCTAAAGTTATCATTGACTCAAAGTATGGAGCATAATCGCTTCCTTTCCAATCCATAACTATTACATCATACCCAGCCCTCCTGAGTAGAGGTATGATCTCATATCTTGTTAGATAGCTTTTTCCTGACCCAGTTACGCCGAAGACTCCTATATGATAATTTATGTATTCCTTGAGGACTGGGACCTTCCATCTCGGTCTCCCCCAGTAGTGTCCGATGAACAATTCACTCTTTCCAAGATACTGCATAGGGCTATCTTCGTCTGTGAATATCTCAACTGTTGAGGTTGGAGCAATTATAATTCGATTCTGAGAGATACCGTCGTCATTTATCTCGCCTATTACTTGAAGTTTAAACAGAAAATATTCTTTTACACTACTAGGAATTCTCCTACTCTTAGCATAGGCTACGCCAGGTGTGAAGGTTCCAGTTCTTAAGCTCTCATTAATCCCTAATCCTCCTCTGCATACTGCTAATACATCCCCGCCATTCTTATTCTTGATTAATACTAGGCTTTCATTTTTTACTTCTTTCTCCATTCCATCATATAAGACAACTGTAGCACTAGACTCGCTTGTACCACTACATACAATGCCGATCGGGGTAGGCATCTCGATTTAAACTATTTCAGAGTTTCATAAAATGATTTCTATATACTGGCTGGCCAAATAAAGCCTCAATCCAGAGATGAGATAAACTTAAAAACCGCTTATATAGGATAGGGACGAGGGCTGGGCGGCCATGAGTATAGAAAGCTTCATAGACTTACTTTACAGTTCTCTTTTCTGGATTTCCATCTTAACTTTCATATTGATTATAGCGTATATTCTATATAAAGAGATTTCAAAAAGGTAAAGACTTAACAACTACGTGAATGCATGCTACTATAGAATCAACCTTGTTAACACAGGCTGATCAAAAATTCGTAGAATCACTATTCAAGAGATATTATCTAGAGAAAGCAGGCACTGTCTATGTCCCTGAGAAGATAAGTGAAAGAGAATTCGGATACTTCCCATTTGAAGAAAAAACTATGATTCGGCATCTCTACATAGAGTCATCAGAGAAGCTAGGAGAATTTCTTATAAAGAATAACCCTCTCCACGTATATCATTCAGCAGCATTCTATAAGTATCCTGGTGCACCGATGGAGGAGAAAGAATGGATAGGAGCAGAACTAGCATTTGATATAGATGCAGACCATCTTAAAACACCATGTAGGAAGAAACATGACTTCAAAGTATGTTCAAAATGTTTCATAACTTACCCAGCTCAAGTAGATAGATGTAGTAAGTGTGGAGGAGTATTAACAGATGTAGAATGGGTTTGTGAATTATGCTTAGAAGCAGCAAAACAGGAAACAAGGAAGCTACTAGACTTTCTAGAGAGAGACCTAGGCTTTAAGAAGATTAGGATAGTCTTCTCAGGTAATAGAGGCTACCATATAGTTGTCATGGATGAAGAAGTCCTAGAGCTTGGACAGCAAGAAAGGAAAGAGATAGTAGACTACATTACTGGAACAGGTATTTCATTAAGAATAATGGGGTTAATTGAAGACCCTAAAAAAGATAGAGCAACCCAGATAAGTGGACCAGACATCTCTGACCCAGGTTGGAGAGGTAGAATAGCTCGAGCCTCAGTTCAACTAGCTTTAGTAACTAATGCTTCTGAATTATCTGAATTATTATCGATAGACCATAGACAGGTTGAAAAGTATACTGATGTTTTAAGACAACACTCAGAAGAGTGGAGTGAACGCTGTGCATGGGATACGCTTCCAAGAAACATGGTGAAAATATTAGGGGAGGCAGCAGTAAAATATGCTTCTGCAAAAATCGATGTCGTAGTTACATCGGATATTCATAGATTGATTAGGCTTGCAAACACACTTAACGGTAAGTCAGGACTAATAGCTAAAATAATTCAGCTAAATGAACTTGAGGATTTCGACCCATTCTTCCAAGCTACTGCATTACCGTATGATAGGACGGTTGATATACATGTTCTAAAGTCTCCAGGATTCAAGATGCTTGGAGAAGAGTTTGGACCCTACGAGAATACCAGTACTCGACTACCAGTTTCGGTGGCCGTACTCCTTATATTAAAGAACTTAGCTAGTATATCAAAACCCTCCGCCAATTAATGTAGAGAAGAATATAATGCCGTAGCTAGAGAAGCAATTTTATTATCCGAGTATTATTCTTAAATATTGAGGATGTCAGGCGAAGTATCAATATATGAGCTTGTTTATGAGCTTTGGAGGATAGAGAACTCGACAGATGAGTTAGGGAAGCTTCCAGAAGGATTTGAAGAAAAGTTAAGAGAATATTTCTCAAGATTAAAAAGTTATCTTAGAATCTCAGATAAGATGATGTTATCTACTAGTCTAAGGGAGGCTGAGGTAGATGCAGTATCTAAACTTGTGCAATCATTATTTGAGATTAGGTTGGCGAAGATTATTAGAGCGGTCGAGTCTGGTTCATATCCTGAAACTATGTCAGGGTTTGAGAAGAATATATACATGTCTCTTCATAGAATCTTAACAGAACATAGAAAATATGTTGAATCAATAATCATGGCGACATCATATAGTGGATGGAATATTATTGAATCGAATTATGATGTAGTCTGCTTTCAGCAGGATTTCCCTCAGATTGTTGGAGAAGACTTGAAGACTTATGGTCCATTCAAGCGATTGGCTTAAAGCTCTCATAGTAATGCTTAGACCATTTAAAGATGCAAGATTAAACAGTAGTGAAGATATCTTAGAAGCCTTATCTAGGCTTTCAGGAATAATTATTGAAGATAAAGCTGGAACATTTATAGGTGCTAGAATGGGTAGACCAGAAAAAGCTGCTCAGAGAGAGATGAGTCCTCCTGTAAATCTACTATTTCCAATAGGATCAAATGGAGGCCCCTCAAGGGACTTCATAAATGCATTAAATAATAATGAGAAGATTACCGTTGAACTTGTTAAGAGACGATGTTCAAGCTGTAACAAAAAGACCTGGACTCATAAATGCCCTGAGTGTAGAATACCAACAGAAATAATCGGAGAATGTGAGTCATGCGGTTTCGAGAAAAGATATGATGAAGAAACAGTATGTGAGAAATGTGGAGGAAACATTACATATTATGAAAAATATGTAATAAACATAGCTGAGAAGTTATATGAAGTATCTAGAGAGATCAACGATCCTCTACCTGGAAAGATTAAAGGGGTTAAAGGGTTAAATAGCTTAACAAAGACTCCTGAAGACTTGGCTAAGGGGATTTTAAGAGCTAAACATGAACTCTATGTATACAAGGATGGAACTATAAGATTTGATGTTACAAATGCCCCTCTGACCCATTTTAAACCAGGTCAGATAGGAACATCGGTCGATAAGCTGAGAAAACTAGGCTATACACATGATATATTCGGGGAGCCGCTAACCTCCCCAGAGCAGATTCTAGAATTAAGAATTCAAGACGTAATTATACCTCGTAAAGCAGCAGAGCATCTATTAAGAGTATCTAGATTTATCGATGACGAGCTTAAGAAGCTTGCAGGGATGGAGCCATACTATAATTGGGAGAAGCCTGAAGATATCATAGGAGAGCTAATAGTAGTTTTGTCTCCACATACATATGCTGGATCAGTTGCAAGGGTAGTAGGTATAATTGATGGCCTTATATGTTTCGCTCATCCAGTGCTTCATGCTGCAAAAAGAAGAGATTGTGATGGAGATGAAGACAGCATTATGCTTCTACTTGATCCTTTAATCAATTTCTCAAGACTATATCTACCAAATAGAGTGGGTGGAAGAATGGATTCCCCCCTCCTTATAACTTCAATAGTATATCCAGAAGAAGTGGATGAACAAGCCCATAACCTAGATGTAGTTGAAGCATATCCTCTAGAATTTTATAGAAAAGCTAGGAAAAATGAACATGTATCGAATATAGTGAGGATTATTCCAACTATTAAGAACTATTTAGAGAAACCTGAAGCTTTTGCTGGATGTAGGTTCACTCATCCTCAAAGCCTACTGGTAACTAGTGTAAAAGAGTCTGCATATAAGAAACACTCATCAATGCTAGGCAAAATTATAGGACAGATAGAAATTGCTGAAAGATTAGCTGGAGTAGATGTTAGTTTAATGGTGGAGAAGATCATGGAGACTCATCTACTTCCAGATATAGTTGGAAATGCTAGAGCATTCTTTACACAAGAGTTTAGATGTAAGCGATGTGGATCAAAGTATCGTAGACTCCCAATAACTAGCAGATGCTATAATTGTGGAGATGAATTGAAGCAGACTGTCTATAGAGGAGCTGTAGAAAAATACGTTGAACTTACACAAGAACTTCTTGGAAAATATGTTAAGAACCAGTATTTAAGAGAACAAGCCCTCATAGCTCTTGAAGGCATAAAGAAGATACTATCAAAAGAAGAGCTGTCTGAAGCGTCTGGAAGACAGGTCTCCTTGGAAAAGTTTATGTGAAATGGCCAATTCGGGTAAGAATTATCTAGAAGATCGAAGAATAATACTATAGATGGTCGAGGTCAATCCGAGGGCATACCTGGCGAGGATTCGGAATGTCAAGAAGGGAGTGAATATAAGATCTAGAATACTTGAATTAATAAGCTCGAAACCATTAACGATCAAGAAGATAGCTGAACGGGTTGGTAGAAGTCGCTCGTCAATAAGAAGACATTTAAAGAATATGGAGGCTGAAGGGATCGTTAGATCTCAAAGATATAAGGGTAGGACTATCTGGATGACTACTGGTATAGGTCAGAAAGCTATCGAGGAAGTATACTAGAAGAATATGTTTGCAATTATGACCATCACGATCATTAACGATGTAAGGATCAGTACTAACTCGGCTTTGATCTTTATACCTTTAATTTCTTCTTCAAAGAATCTTAGAAGACCTGCAGCTGACTGAGGCATAGGTGCTTCTCTTCTCTTTTTCCTAGCACTCAACAATCCGTCACCATCAGAGAATAGTTAAGACTTTCTAATAAATACTTCTATCAATGTTAAGAGCTAACTATCTATCTTCGATAGATGGAGCTTAATAAAGGGTGGTCTGATCTGCCTCAAAGATAGGCTTAGCATTGATTCCTCTACTTCTAAGACTCTTAGAAAACTCCTTAGCATATCCATAGATCGTGTAAACTTGTTTAGGTTGGCTCTCTAAAATATACCGAACTAGCCCATCATAATCTGAATGCCCACTAAGTGGAAAAGATATATCATAATTAGGATATCGATATCTTAAAGCCCATCCTGTGGCCACAGCCCATCGAACCTTCCTGCTTGTAGGCAGTTCTTCTTTAAAGCTTGAAACATATACGCATTCTCCCTGCTTCAATCTTTCTATGCCTTCAACTTTATTTATTGGAATATAATCTAGAGATACTTTATGTTCAATGTATTTTTCAGATATTCTAGCTACTGGATTGCTTACAATTACTGGAACGTCTAGGTAAGTATTGACTATACGTATGATTTCTTGACTCTTCCCTATAGAATAGACCTTGAATGCAGGTATCTCATCTGACGAGATAGTCTTGAGAATCCATTTAACGATATCCGCATATATCTTCTCTCTATTAGGAAATCTATAATATGGTATCCCGTAAGTTGACTCAATTATAAGTATGTCGGATTCTATTGGCCTTGCACCTTCATGTATTATGGTATCATAGATATTGAGATCGCCTGTATAGACTATTCTTAATCCATCAGAATCAATAACGTATTGAGCTGAACCTAGAACATGTCCAGAAGACCTCATTGAAATCTCTAACCCTTCTCCGATTCTAAGCTTCCCTCCATACTTTAGGATAGTCCAATCACCTTTTCTCCCGATAGCTCTCAATATTGAAGCTGTTTCTTCGCTCATTACAACGTTCTTCAAAGATAATCTATAAGCATGGTCTAGATGTGCATGGGAGATAAATTGGATACTGCCACTAAGAGGCTTAGTATCAAAAACTAATCTTGAATCTTTGATTTCTAAGATGAATCCGCTGCTCCCAAGGATTCTCAAGTCACTCAATCTATATTTCATTAAATATTAGGATGTTCTTAATATTTTCTTGACATATGATTTATTTAGTAGTTTTACCGAACAATTAATAAATCCCTATGGTTAGTGGATACATGAAAAAATTGAAGAAGGAAAACCATACATCGAAGCTGGCCTCACTCTATCCATACATTAAAGGACTGCCAGGCAGAGGAAACCTCCTAGGGTTGACTGTTACCTTCACTACTATTACAATAATCTTAGCTTCGTTAGCAGACTGGACGATAAGCTGGGCACCTGCCTTATCTTTTTACTCAATAACTATCCTTAATTGTCTATTTTCTAAAGTGGATAGAGGATTAATAAATTTTAGGAGACTTAATGGGTTAACATTAGTAGAGATGATACTTAATGGTCTTGGATTAGCTATTCTGCATCTAATTAGTGTTTTTGCTAAGTCTCATGTAAGTGGTCTCATTATATTTTCATCCTTTACAGCTCTAGCTACCTTACTGAGAGGTCTAGTGGTAAAAGTTCTCACAGAAGATGATTTATTATACACTTTAAAATACTCTAGCGTAGTCTCAGGACTCCTAATTCTTCCGTTTCTGACTCCTAGTTTAAATAATCTTCTAATACCGATGCTTGTTGGACAAATTACAGGAAATCTTTTACATATCTTTTACTCTTCGATTATTAACCACTTTTCTAGAATTCATGGATTAAAGCCTATAAAACTCTTATCAGCAATGTTGGCTATATTTCTTGATGGAAAGAAGGAATCTTTAGAGAATTTAGCAGAGAAACTTAACACTAGATCAGATATCACTGTTGAATGTCTTGTTTTCAGAGAAGTAGAGAGAAGAAATATAGAAATAGCATTCATAATACCTGACTTTCACCCTGGACCTTTTAGAGATTTTGGTAGCAGCATACTCCCATATCTAATCGATGAGAAGCTCTCAAGTAAAGGTATCAAGACTGTGATTGCAAGAGGACTCTCAGATCACTCTAAGAACATTATCTCTAGGAGAGACTGTGAATTCATAGCTGAAGAGATTTCAAATAAAATAATTAATTGTAATTCTAACTATTCTAGGAGAATCGGCTTAGCAAAGATTTTAAAATATGGATCTGCTACAGCTTCTCTAATACCGATTGGGGATGCATCACTCGTATTGCTGACTCTTCATCCAAAAGGTATGGAAGATATACCTCCCCAAGTAATGGATGGAATAAAAAGAGATGATATAATCGTGATTGATACTCATAATAGTTTTTCAGAAGATGTTAAAGAACTAGATGGGAACGGCTTCAAAGACATTAGGAATCTATTGACCATGGCATCAGAGACTATAGTTGAGAAGAGCTCACAGATTCAAGTTGGATATAGTGAAAGCATGATAGAAGGATACGGTCTAGAGGATGGTATAGGTCCACTAGGTGTAAGAGTCTTAACATTTAGAAATGATAATCATTTTACTGCAATAATCGTACTCGACAGTAATAATGCTGTACCAGAGATCCGTGAAAGAATACTTGAAGATGCTTCAGACCTAGGCGTAGATCACTGTGAAGTCTTAACAACTGATACCCATATAGTGAATGGCATCAAGCTAGGGGGCAGAGGATACCACCCTCTCGGGGAGGTAATTCCTATAGAAGTAGTATCATCATCAGTAACTCAAGCTTTAAAGAGAGCTATGTCAAACCTGAAGGAGATGGAGGTCTCAAGAGTCTCAACCGTATTCAGAAATGTTAAAGTGATGTCCAATGACTTTTTAGCAGAAGCTGCAGAGAAAACTTTCAAATCTCTCAGACTCTTTTACATAACTATATTGTTAACTTTAACTGCTTCTGGATTGATTACCTTATTTTTGGTTTGACCAAGTTTTAAATAATAGAAAAATTTTATTTCACTGAGCCTGGATCTATTCAAAGAGGTTAGAGAGGGTTTGGGTAGAGCCATGGTCATAGTTGGAAAGAAGCCTAAGATGAGATATGTTACTGCATGTATAACTCTATTTAACAAGGGTGAGAAAGAGATCCTGCTTAGAGCTAGGGGTAGAAGCATTAATAATTGTATAGATGTTGCATTCCTACTTAAGAAGAGCTTCTACTCTGATTTAAAGATAAAGAATATAGCTATTGGGTATGATGAGGCAGAATTAGAAGGGAATAGAAGAAGATACGTAAGCTTTATCGAGATACTGGTATCTAGATAATTCAAGGTAGGATTCATACTTAACTAGAATAGATCCCTCACATAACTAAAGAGTTATAGAGTTAAATGATATTGAAATAATGAGTGAAATGTCTCGAGACCTCGACGGAGCTTCTATAAACTTCTTCTCAGAAGAAGTTGTAGAGATATTAGAGAAAGCATGTAGAATTTTTTCTCGCTCCTTCCAGCCTCAATATCCTCTAATTATTAAACAATTAGGTGAAGGAACAGTAATTGATATTAATGAGAATGAATATATAGATTTCACATCTGGAGGTGGAACCCTACTACTAGGTGGAAACCATCCAAAAATCATTGAAGCTATCACAAAACTATTAGAACAGAAGAATCTGTTCACTTTCCCGAAATCATACAACAGAGACTTCATAGAATTCATTGAAGAACTCTTAAGAGTCTCACCTATCAGAGATGAAGCTCGAGCATTGATACTTGATTCTAGATCTGAAGCAGTAGAAGCTGCTATTAGAATAGCTAGACTTTATACTGGGAGAAGATTAATTATAGGGTTTACAGGCTCATATCATGGGCTAACTCTTGGAGCTCAATCTATATCAACTGATATACCTACAAAATGGAAGAGATTTGAAGAAGCTCCAGGCTTCGTTAAAATTCCTTACCCAGATTGTTCCAGATGCTTCTTTCATCTCAAAAATAATGAATGCAGGAGAGATTGCCTAGATTATCTTGAAGAGTTTCTCAAGCTAGATATCTTAGAGAATACTGGTGCAATAATTCTACAACCATTAAGAAGTGATGGTGTCTCTCCTCCTGAAGAGTATCTTAAGAATCTCAAAAAGATCTGTAGAGAAAACAAGATACTATTAGTTGTAGATGAATCATTATCAGCCCCCGCAAGAACAGGTAGATGGTTTATCCTAGATTACTATAATGTAGATGTAGATTGCCTAATTCTGGCCTCACAAATCTCTCAAGGAAACCCGATCGGGGTCTTTCTATCGAGAAGCAGACTGCTCGACCTAGAGCCAAATTATCTTGAACCAGAAATTGGCGGAAACATTCTTACAATAACTATAGCGTCAAAAGTCTTAGAGATATTGAAGGATGAGGGATTAATTGAACGTGCTGAAAGAATTGGTAGGCTGATAAAGAAGAGGCTTGAAGAGCTTAAAGAAGAGCTTGAGTTCATTTCTAGAATAAATGGAAAAGGAATGTACATAGGATTAGAGCTGGGGGAAGAAGATAAACAATCTAGAATTCTTGGAAGAGAACTTACAACCGAATGTTTTAGAAATGGGTTACTACTCAAAATACATAGAGAATCAACTATTGTAATTTCTCCCCCGTTAAATATTAAAGAAGAAGTATTAGAGAAGGGTTTAGAGATTCTCGATGCTAAGTTAAGAGAGCTGTACAGAGTTAGAGCAAGATTCTAACGTGTTATTTCAAGTTTCTTTAACCTGCTACCTTCTTTATGTATAGCATAGTTACATTCTTTACAGATAAGCTTAAGAGTCTGCTTTTGAGTCGTCTTAGACTTCTTGCGTTGGAGTGGATACTTCTGTCCACCATATCCATGTAGTTCCCTCTCATGTCTACGTGCACCTGCTGCTAAAGCTCTATCCTTACCCTTCTTGTATAAAGTCACTTTATGCTCAGTATATTTACGGCATCTCGGACAATAAGTATTAATTTTTTCAGGGACCTTCATGCTGAGAAGAATTAAATGCTACTGATTATTAAATTTCTCTCTTTATAATCTTACCCAGCGATCAAATGGAATTAGAGGAGTTGTATCTCATGTTTCGATATTTTCTCACTCTAGGTAGGTTTCTTTAAGTCTTCTTAGCATTCTAACCTGTTTCTCATGTTCTTCTCCTATTTCTTTTTCTTCAAATTCTTTAAATCTATCCATAATCTCTACTTGAACCTCTATAGGAATATATTGGTCTGCTAGATTAAATAGTATATTGTCTTCTTTCCATATATGTTGTTCAAGAAGAGAGATATAGTTTCTAGCATTTTCAATGAATTCATCTAAAGCTATTCGAGAACCTTGTTTATATTTCTCAACAGCTTTATTCATAGCTTTAACATAACTCCTCCCTTCTTCATGCTCTATTAACATAACAGCTATAGGACCACCATCCCTAGGTATGCCAGCATCCTCCAAGGCTGGAAATAGAATGTTTTCTTCTTTTCCATGATGACATTTATCTGCAAATGTCTTGATGAAATTTAATATCTTCTCCAAATCTTCTACTGAGACATTTTGTTCTAAAGTAGCCTTACTGATAATCTTATCCAAGATGGATAGCATCTCTTTAATCTCTACATGCTCATTCTTCAAAACATCCGTAGGCTTCATAAATAATTCCAGTTATAAAAAAGACTTTTCAGATTTAAACCTCTCGTGATGACAAGTTATCAAGTAATTCAAAGTCAATCCACTTCTAGAATGCGTCTATTAAGGTTTGATGATAATATTTTCTTGTTATGTTGAAAAGACCTGTAAGTAGATAGGATATATATTCGATGAGAACATGTAATTCTAGGTAGTGATGGATTATGTTGTTGATTGAAAGAATCATAGTCGGCTCATTGATGAGTAATGTGTATCTCGTCTTTGATAACGTCACGAATGAGGGAATTTTGATAGATGCTGGAGACGATGCAGACAAGATCATAGAAGTCATAAAGAAGAATAATGTTGAAGTAAAAAGAATATATGCTACTCACGGACACTTCGACCATGTATTAGCTATCGGAGAACTAAAAGACTACTTAGAATGTAAATTCTATATACATCAAGACGATTCACCAATAGTTGAAAAAGCTGCAGAATCTTGTAGAAGGCTGCTTGGAAGAGGATGTAGTGATCCTCCTAGACCAGATGGATATGTTAAAGATGGAGATAAGATAACGGTTGGAGAAAATGTAATTAGAGTATTGCATACACCAGGTCATACGCCAGGTAGCGTATCATATCTAACAGATGACGTTGTATTCACTGGAGACACCCTCTTCGCTGGAGCTATCGGTAGGCATGATTTCCCTGGAGGAAACTTAGAGCAGCTTCTTAAATCACTAAATAAGCTATTGAATCTACCAGACCATTACTCAGTTTATCCTGGCCATGGCCCCTCAACAACTATAGGTGTAGAGAGGATCTATAATCCATTCATAGGCTTGAGAGGACTATATAGAGAAGGTAAGAAGATATAGTATAGGTTTATATGATAAGAATATATGAAGTGAAGTGATGAATATTTCAAAATTATTGAGAAGATTTATTGTAATGCTTTTCGCAGGTATAGGGTTGTCTATTAACTGGAATCTAGTCTCTAATTACTCAGCAATAGTTGCCGCAGGCTTTATAGCATATCTGTTATGTGAATTATACTAGTTAGGAAAACATGTGAATGCAGAAAGTGGAGAGACGGTATTTGAGAAACATATCTTCACTTGAACTGAAACTGCATGCTTCAGCTTTTATAGTAGGGCTTGGATTATCTGCTCCAGCATATTTCATCCCTATATTTCTCCAGAAACTAGGGGCAAGCTATACCTTGATCGGTATTATGGGAAGCATTAGGTCAACTCCATACGCTATTCTACCTATACTGACAGGCTTTATCATGAGCAGATATGATATGAGGAAATTGTATATCCTCAGTTCAATTTTATCATTCATAGGCTTCATCCTCTTATCATTCTCCCAAAGCTACTTAGAGATAGGTTTAGCTAACTTTTTACTAGGCATATCAATGGTGTTCTACTGGCCTATAGCTGAATCTATTATTGCTGAATTCTTTCCAGAAGACTCGAAGTGGAAGGTATACTCAAGCTTTTCTGCTTCGTGGTCTACAGCATACTTTCTTGGACCTATATTAGGAGGAGCATTAGCAGAGTTAGCTGACCTTAGAACTTTATTCGCTATTTCAGGAGTTATATGTGCAGTAGCTATTCCATTGATGTATCTTATGGGTGAGCTACGTCTAAAAAATATTAGCAAGATAAAATTCAAAGATGGAAAATTCATTCATATCTGGCCTCTGTATGTTACTGTCTTCCTCTTTGCAATCGGCATGGCATGTCTTATTCTTCTCGCCCCCTCATATTTCTATGAAACTGGATGGAGCAATTTTATGGTTGGAGCGATCTTCACAGTATTTGGAATAGCTAGAACTATCGGGTACCTATGGTTAAGCAGGCTTAAGAAGATAGATGAAGCTAAAACACTAACATTATCGATAGTATTACAATCACTAGTGATATTTCTACTAGTCTACACCCGTCCTGAGATACTGTTTCCGGTATTAGCTGTCGCAGGAATTATCAATGGAGCATACTTTGTTGCATCATTTAGCGTTATTAGCAAGAAAGTTGAGTCTGGATACAGAAGTATCTCAATTGGTTTTCTTGAGAGTATAATAGGGGTTGGATTTATTATTGGACCAGCATTTGTTGGTTTACTACTAGACTACCTAAATGTATGGATGGCTTTCACGATAACATCTCTTGTAATCTTATCAGCTTTACCACTAGTATTGATCTTGAAGAAACTTTAGTATACTCTTCAGGTAAGACTACATATAGATGTATTCTCTCTAACAAATCTATTAAACACTATTTCAGCGATAACTTTACATTCATTAGCAACGTATCCAAGGGCCCATGAGATGTATCTGGCTGAAGGAAGTACTCTCGGGTCACCTGTTAATGCAAGGCTTGTCCTACTTAGTCTAATGTTTTCATCGATTTCTTTAATTACTTCATCCGCTATGTTGATGTCAAGACTGAAGAAAGCTTTCATACACTTATCAAATATTTCTTGTACTCTATCCGCCATCTTTCGAAGCTCTACCGATACATTTTTATCAAGCCATAAACCCCTCCGCTTCAGGTTCAAGCATTCATGTGAAACATCGTAAATATAATCTGCGATTTCTTCAAGAGATTTAACAGCTATCCTAGCACCTACTACGTATAGAGGACTATCTACTCCGAGTATTTTTCCAAGTTCTCTTCTTCTAAGATAGGTGAAGAGTAGTCTTACTATAAGAAAGTATAATTCATCTATTCTTTCTTCTTGTTTCTCAATATTCTTTATTATGTTTTCATCACCCATACTTATTAAGTCTGATAGCTGACTGAGCATAGATGATACCATGACCTGGAATCTCTTTAGTAATCCTTCAATCGGGAATCTACCAGGATCAATGAAGCTCTGGATTAATATGTTTTGAGGGTTATGTTCTACTATCTCAAAAGCTGGTAGTCTATCAATAATCTTTGATATTTCATCGGTTTGTTCTGTTGTAAAGCCTTTCATAGATTCTATCTTAACAACATCATATCCTTGGACATAGCATCCAATTATCATTCTAGCAAGCTGAACAGAAGAAGTACATAACTCGGCGTTTATAGTTGCAGTCAACTCTCTCTGCATCTTGACGGGAGGCTGAATCTTTAGAGAACCATCTGGCTCCTCGATAATGGCCAGCATATCTCCTCTCTTCAACCCTTTCTCAACAACCCATTGCTTAGGAAGGGTTATACTATATGTTCCCTCGCCTACTTGCTGTATCCTCCTATACTGTTCGCTTGTCTCCACGCTCTTTCGCCTATATACACCTATATACATCTATTAGATAAAATTTAAGAGCTTCTAGAAACAGTCTTATAGCAGGAGGCGAGGGCAAGATGTTGTTAGAACAGCCAAAAATGTCTCTAAGGAGGAGTTATGCAAACGGCTATAAATATTGTTCAAGATGCAGGGTCTACTACCTGACAGACAGTGTTAGATGCCCATACTGCGGAATACTCTTAAGGAATTCACCTAGAAAAAAGAAATCTCTCAGAAATACAAAGGTTATAAAAGTTCCCCCAGAGATAGAGAAAGAGTCTAGTAAATTAGAAGTAGCTATAAAGACGGCGTAAGATAAGGTACCTCAACAGGCAATCTGCAGAAATCATTAAGCATCGTCAACAACCCCCACTAAGACTGTTAATGATTTATATTTAGATTGAATAACTACTGTCAGGGTTATGGTTAGTGTAGAATATGTCGTAGAGCTTACAAGAAGGCTGATAAGAATTAATAGTGAAAATCCTCCTGGAAGAGAATTCGATGCTGCAAGTTTCGTAGCAGATGAATTAGCGAAAATTGGGATGAAGACAGTAGTTGATAGATTTGAAGATTCGAGAGCTAATGTAATCGGAGTATATGGAGAAGAAAACATTCATCCATCAATAATGTTGAACACCCATTTGGATACTGTCCCAGTAGGAGATAGAGAAAGATGGAGTTTTCCACCCTTCAGTGGAGAAGTAAGAGATGGCAGGATATACGGTAGAGGAGCAGTAGATGCTAAAGGAATTTTAGCATCATTTCTTGGAGCTTTAAAAGAACTAGCTGATAAAGATTGGCCAATAAGAGGCAGAGTAGTTCTAGCTGCAGTAGCAGATGAGGAAGTAGAAGGTAAAGGTACTAAGAAACTAGTTGCAGCCGGTTTAAGAACAGATTATGCAATAGTTGGAGAACCTACATCACTTAATGTATGTACAGCTCATAAAGGAAGAGTAGTAGTTCAAGTAGATTTTCATGGACGATCAGCCCATGCAAGTACACCATCTAAAGGGAAGAATGCAATATACTATGCATCTGAATTTATAAGAAGAATCCAGAAAACGAAATTTACAGAGAAGCATGAACTTCTAGGTCATCCAACATGCACTGTTACATTGATTAAAGGTGGAGTTAAAGATAATGTCATCCCAGATAAGTGTACAGTAACCTTAGACCTCAGAATACTTCCCTCGATGAAGCTTAACCAAGTATTAAAAAAGATTGGAAGGCTTATAGAGAAAGATACACATAAGAAAGATTATCATATTAGAATAGTAAATTATATCTCACCTGCAGAAACATCTTCTAGTGATGCCTTAGTGAGAATAGCTCTAAAAACAATAAATGAAATAACAGGTAAAAAGACTAGGGTTCGAGGGTTCCCTGCCACATGTGATATGAGCTTCCTAGTTAATCAAGCAAGGATACCTACAATCATTCTAGGTCCAGGAAAAATAGGAGATGCACACATAATAGATGAATCTATAAATGTAATAGAACTAGTTGATGCTTCAAAGATATATTTGAAGATACTAGAGAAGATTCTTTCATAATAGATTTTCCTCAGGTCTAGTTAACTATAAAAGAAGTCTACATCTTACGTCCTGTAACATTCATAACTTTAAGAAAGTCTCTTATCCTTGCTTGAATACCATATCTCTCCTCTCTAAATCTCATATGTAGATATATCTTAAAGAGTAGTATCCAGTCCCTCTCAAGATTAAACTTACCAGTCAATTTTTTGCGGATAAATTCAAAAACAGTAACGTATGGTTTAAACATCTTTAGAATAGTTTTCCGATATCTTTCAAGATTATCTAGGTTCTCGAGAAGTGCTTCTGCAGAATATAAGCTTGGAATGATTCCTTCACCTAGCATTGGGTATACTGTTCCGATAGATTCGCCTACTCCTACGATGTTCTCGATATAGAATGGTTGACAATAGAGTGGAGGAGTAATCCTAACAGGTCTACCGATCCTCATTAAGACTTCACCTCCATGCTTCTTAACAAATTCATTTACGATTCTACAATGTCTATTAAAGTAGTCGCCTGCACCAACATGGTATACGTTTCCACCAAGAGGGAAATACCATAAATATCCAGAAAGCTCTTTGAAAGGCTTAATATAGAAATCATCAAAGGGAGGGTTACTAAACTTTACACGATATTCTAATGTTGGAATAAAATACTCATTCTTGCTCCGTCCTAGAAGAGATCTGTTAAATCCAGTTGAATCTATGATTAAGTCATAATCGTTAAGTGCAGACGATACTCTTACACCGAATTTTACCTTAGAATCTCTTATCAAATCTTCCTCAAACTTTTTTTTATCAAAGGTGCATAGCCCCCTCAACTTGATGTGATAAAGCTCTCTACCAAGGTCTACTATCATCTCTCTACCAGTAAAGAGTAGATATTCTTCGAAGCTCAACCCTACCTTCTTAGCGAAATCCTTCATCACGTTTCTAGAGGTGCCCCATGCACATATAGGAAAATATCTAGAACGGTCAAGCATCTCGAATCCTTCGACTTCATGTTCTTCTCTAAGTCTTGATAGAAGATATGAGCCCGCTATGCCTACACCTACAACAGCAACCCTCAAAGCTAAAAAATATTACAAACATTGAAATTTAAACTCTAATAAATTAAAACAATTTGAAAAAGTGGAATAGGTAGAAGCCTCTAAGAAGAATATAGATAAGAATTAAATTTAACCATTAAATATCTAGAAGGTAGGGCCCGTAGCTCAGCCTGGTAGAGCAGCGGGCTCATAACCCGTTGGTCGTGGGTTCGAATCCCACCGGGCCCATGCAATTCTACTTAATATAATACCATTTACTATAATGAGCCAGCATAGAGGGTTTGGGTGATTTGTAGTGAAGTTCTCTAGCCCTGTGATTAAGTTTGCTGGAATACTTTTCGGGCTGGTTATACTCTCGAATCTACTGAATTTGAATAACATTCAGATGTTTTCTCTACTTATATTGGGAAGTATGATTGGAGCAACCTTAATGTTCTGGAGATACAGAGTCTTATTTGCATTTATTGCTTTATCTTTCATGTTAGGTGTGGGTTTAATAGAAGTAAGGCTAATAAAGGATTTCGCTCAACTTGATACTATACTTTTCCTAGCATCTATGATGGTTATAGTTGGGTATCTTGAAGAAAAAAGATTCTTTGAAGTATTAATGGATAGATTAGTCGGAATTATTGGAGATAAACCTGCTCTCGTCATGATCTTCTTCTTGGTTATGTCTGCTTTTCTCGCTGCACTAGTAGATGAAGTTACATCTATCTTGATAATGGTTGCAATTATCTTGGACTATACTTCAAGATACAAGATTAACCCTGTCCCCTTTATCGTCATGTCTATATTCGCAACGAATATAGGAAGCTCAGCAACTGTCGTTGGAAATCCAGTCGGAGTAATGATAGCATTCAATGCGAAGCTAAGCTTTATAGAATTTCTTAGATGGGCTACGCCGATTGCCATAGCGTCTCTTTTTCTCACCTTGGTAATTGTCCGCATCGTATTCAAGAATGAGATAATGAGATTAGAGAAAACGGTATTAGATGAAAGAGGTAAAAGTAAGGAAATAGAAGAAGTGGTCCGAAATATACCTGACATCCGTATACCTGCAATAGTTTTTCTTGCAACTATACTTGGTTTAGTCTTCCATACACCATTAGAAGAATTGCTTGGACTGGAAAAGAATTCTATGCTTCTAGGAGTTCCATTCTTTTTCGCTGGAATAGTACTCTTTTTTGAAAGGGAACATGCAAGAGAGATAGTAGAGAGAAGAATTGATTGGTGGACGCTAATGTTTTTCTTAATATTCTTTGCAAGCGTAGGTACATTGAAACATGTTGGAACAGTAGATGTACTAGCTAAAGTAGTTTATAACTCTACAGGAGGAGTTCTCGAATACATAATCTTAACTATACTTTTTGCTGGTGGACTTATGACAGCTTTCATGGATAATGTTTTAGCAGTTGCTACATGGATACCTATAATACAGACTATGGGAGGACTAGGAGTAAACACCTACCCGCTTTGGTGGGCGCTATTATTCACTGGAACTTTCTGGGGGAACTTAACCTTGATTGGGAGCACAGCTAACATAGTAGCAATAGGAGCCTTAGAGAAAAGAATTGGAATACATCTTACTCTAAGGTACTGGATACCGTATGGAGTTGCTGTAACTCTACCAACCATCGGACTTGCTACATTAATGCTGATGATCCAGTTACCTTTAATGTCTGCTTAATCTCCTTTAATGCAGGCCATAATTAAAGGATGGTCATCTCTCAAGGTAATCCAAACTTCAAAACCATGTCTTAACAAGGTTGTAATAACATCACCATATGGAAAACGTACAGGATCTATAACTTCTATACTAAAACCTCCATACTCTGTATTCATTATAGCCGTCCCCGATACTATCAGCTCAATACTTTCTCTTACATCACGGACAGACTTAACCTCTTTTTCACCCAAGGATGCAGTATCACTCTGCCTATAACTTTGTCCACACTCTTTATTCTTACTCTTCAATCCATCAAGATGATCCATAGGTCTCTAATAAGTCTTAATTAACTACATACAGAAACAAGTTTATAAATTTCAAGATAATTCTTCGAGGACCTTATTTTAATCCTACGTGTCGGTGAGGTGAAGATGTAACTAAGATTATAAGGTCAACTCCATTATTCAAAATCATCATGTAAAGGCTAGTATCTCTCAATGAGAATTATTGACAGAGATTTTTCATCTAAAATATTTTGGACCGATATATTCGTCTGAGACTTCTATATAAATCATTAAGAGTAATCTACATCTCTAGAACACAATTCAGTAGCTTGGCAATTACAGCTTTACTAGAAATGTTTATTTTGTAAGCAATGATTAATTTTTTGAGGCTCTTCATGATGGATCTCTTAAGTATTATTAAAGGTAGGAGGTCTATAAGGAGTTTTCAAGATAAAGAGATACCAGAAGATCATCTCCTAGCAATCCTAGAAGCTGGAATATGGGCTCCTTCTGGAAGTAATATTCAGCCTTGGGAGTTTATACTTGTCAATGACTCTACATTGATCAAGAAGATTAAGCTTTTATCTCCTGGATTGTATGGTGTACCTAAAGCATTGATAATTCTATGCATGAATAAGAAGAGAACAGAGAAGGCTGGGAGGCTTGGGCCAAGCTTAGCAGTCATGGATATATCGATGGCCGCTCAAAACATGATGCTGATGGCTTACTCTCTAGGAATAGGGTCCTGCCCGATAGTATCATTCAATAAATCAGGCTTAAGAGAATTACTCGAAATACCTGAAGAAGTTGACCCAGTCTTAATGATTAGTTTAGGTTATCCTGATGAATGGCCACGTGCACCTGAGAAAAGACCCTTGGAAGAGGTGGTGCATGTAAATGCATATGGAAAAAATCTTAGAAGATAAGCATTTTCAGCTACTAGCTTTCCTATTAACATCTGCTAGAGGATGCATCGATGAACCTCCAATATACGGTCCTCTAAGATTAATCGATGCAGCTGAAAAACTCATAAGCATATTAATGGAAAAGTATAGAGGAGAATCAACAGAACTTAAAGAAATAAGAAATAAGATAGAAAAAGCGAGAAACCTAGTCTTAACAAATGAAGAGGAATTCATAAAAACATTAGATGATCTTGTAGTAAGTCTTTCAAAAATAATCAAGAAAACATAATAAAATATGGTGAGTGGCCTAGAGGGATTGACACATATACTTAACAATGCTTGAACTACTTGAACACAGGTGACCTGACCTTCTTTATCACATACGCGGATCATTACACGACGAGGAAGAAAATGTTATTCATGGCTTATTGGGAACTGAACCCTCAAAAAGACATTAGAGAAGTAGGGAAAGTAGCAGCTGAATTAAGAAAATCTGGAAAATGGCCTGTTGACGGAGTGAAGATTGTATCATGGTATATGACGCCGAGTACTCCCTTCTGGGGTACTATAGTGTATGAAGCTGAAAATGAAGAATCAGTATTTAAGAATCTTCTAGCTTGGCTAAACGCTATGCCAGGCATATTCACTACCTACAAAATCGCACCCGTTCTACCAGTAGAGAAAGCAATACCTCTAGCACTCTTGTAACCGAAGAGTGCAACCACCTTTTTTACTAGAGAGTGTACAACTTATTTTTAGAGTTTAGAAAGAAGACTTAGCTTGTTATATGCTGGTCATCCAAGTCTAAATATGGGGATGGTTCACAAGGAAGCGAAGAAGAAAGCTATAGCAAACATAAGCAAAAACTTTACTCTAGTGAATAACATTCTTTATACATGTTTCTCTGATCAGAAACTCAATCAAATACGAGTTCCTAATTTTTTCTGCTTTAGCAATATCAGATATTTCGACTTTTTCTTCTAGAGTTAATTTTGCGCATTAAGTTAATTCCCCCACCTAACTGTTGCATGAAGTAATATATTTGCTCGTCCAGATCTTCAACTTAAATAGCATTTGATAGAAGCTCACTCAATAACAGGTTTAATTTTGTTTTGACTATAAGGTATAAGGCTCTGATATTTCTCAACCTTTCCAACTCAGATCGAAAATGTATCTTCCCGATAACTATATTTAAATTCTTAAGATGCTATTCTACCCATCCTCTAGCTGAAGATATTTCCTTCACTCTATTGGGAAGCATATAAATTGGTCTTTTTCCCTTTGTAGATTTTTGTCAACTCTCTTAAAACTAATAAGCGTAGTTCTTGATTGAAAGTCGACTTTCCTGAAATTTTTAGATCCTTAACTATTAGAAGGTCTTTTAAAGCCCGATGAAGCCCTTCATAACTTGCAACTCCATCTATCCTTATCCATACCTGAAATATTTGGCAAAATAGTTTTCTGATTCATTTCTAGGCTCTGTTAGATTCGGGATCTCAAGACTGTGGCCCATCTTACTATTCTCAGCTGGAATCATGATAAAGCCTCGTCCAAGGCATACATGCTCACGTCTAATGCTGAAGCATTCGCTAAGCCTCACACCTACTAGGGCCACATCATTATTGCTTAACGCCTCTGTGAGAAGTTAGAACTCACTACGAGCTTCTATAGCTTTGATGGGCCTGGAGCTCTATCAATTCTTGCTCTCCCCGTTCCTTCTAAGAATCTTGAGCTTCTTAGAAGGGACCTCTACTTCATGATATGAGAAGAAACTTCTAACTAGATATACTTCGAACTGAAGTATCTTGAGACCTGCTTCATAAATAAGCTTGTTTCTCTATCGCTGAAGCAAATTTATAAGGGTTTCAACGTCTACTGATAACAGATCATCAATCTAGTTTAAACTTAGATCATTACCCATACAATCTAGAACCTTGATTAGCGAATAATGTCTCCGCTCTCTAATAATGATTGATTAAACTCTAAATACTGCTTGAGACTCTTATCAAGCTGTGAGCTGTCTAATGCTCCGCCTCCCTAGAATCATATCTAATACGGATAAAGAAATACCTAAATATGCTATTGAGCACCGTGGATGGGCCCGTAGCTCAGCCAGGATAGAGCACCGGAAGAAGCTTTCTAGCTTCTGGTGAAGCTTTTAACCCGGGGGTCGCGGGTTCAAAGCCCGCCGGGCCCGTATACTAATTAACATATTTCCCTGCAGTAAAGAATAGTTGAGTAGAATTTTATCTAAAGTGTGCGTATTTTTCTTTATATGATAACTGTAACCTTGATGATTTCTTGCTTTAGGACTGTTTTGAACATATAGATTAAAGGACGCTATCTTTCTAAGTATTTCTAACCTAAGCCAAGATAACATGAAGAATGTGGTCCATGTTCATCTAGCCTATTAGAGGAGATCTCTATAAACCGTAAACCAGCCACTAAGCATAAGATAGGTCTCATGTAACTCTTCATGAGATGGGTTGATTATTACATATAGAAAACTTCTATTATGTAGCTCTCTTAGAAAAGTAAGTCTTAAACGCCCTGGCCGGGATTTGAACCCGGGTCTGCGGCTCGACAGGCCGCCATACTAACCGGACTATACTACCAGGGCTCAATTATTTGTTATAGATGGCTATTTATCAACCTTATGTAGCCTATGGATTTCACATGTTGCTGATTAATAGGCTTTATCAAGCGTGGTAATTAATTCTCTCTTAGTCTTAACTACGGTGTCAGTCTTCATTATGGAGGGACTATCTATTTGATATAAGAAGTCTTGTTAAGATTTTAAAGACTAATTCAGAAATGTGAATAAATAGGAGGCAGTAGTAAGTACAGTAAGAAGTTCTGATGACAAATAGTCGACTTATCTAGAATTTCTGCCTACAAGGTAGCAAGCCTTTGTTTATGTTCTATGATCAGCTTTTAGCTTTAGTTTAGCTATTGTTGAGAGATCAATCTTTTTCCTATTCTTAAGGATAACATATTTCTCATTAGCAATTTTCTTAGCTGCTTCATAGATGAACGACTCTATCCTTATCTCATCATAAAGAATTTTGTATCCAGCTACTAGTCCTGAAGCTAGGCCTCCAGGCTCTAAATTCTCTTTAAAAGATTCTTCATCTAAGACTATTATATCAATTAGGGTCTTGGCCTGAAAATCCTTAAGGTTTTTGAGAATCTCGATCTCTAAATTAGTCTTCTCTTTTACATCTAGAAGTTTATCAACGATAATCAGTATGTCTAAGTCTCTTGCTTTCACTGGATTATACACACTACTCCCAAATATAGCTATCGTTCTAAGCTTCTTTGAATAAGCTGCCACGACATTCTTAATCTTAGATAATATTTCTTCTTCTAAGATAATTTCCCACCACTTCTACTGTTCTCTCTGCTAGGCTTAAACCCTTTTCTGCGATTTCCTTTGTTACGACGTCTTCAGGTCCTATAACTTCTCCTCTTAATAGGAAAGGATATCTGGACCTAGTATAGTATTCCGTCAAATATTCTAAGGCTCCTAAAATCTTTTCAAATTCATCCTCCCACTCATTTTCAAATACGTCAACGAATATGCTTATAAGCTCTGGACCATGATTATAGATGACCCGTCTCTTTGCTTCCAACATAGCCTTAACACTTTTCTCAACAGTTTGTTGAGCGTAGAAGACCGCTTGAGGATAATCTTCATATCTTAGAGCTTTCCTAGCTCTCTCAAGATCTTTCAGAGACTCCATATAGTATTTTTCAGCAAATCTATCGAAGATAGACATGACTCTAGAGTTCTCATATATCATGGTAGTTAAAAAGATTATGCTTTCGTAAATTTCGCTGGGCATCCTATTCTTAATGACGCATAATATATTCATGGCTCTACCATCTACTCTATTTCAATAACTATCTTGTTAGCCTGCTATGTCGCTAATAGGATAGAAGAAGCACACCAATAGGTATCACGAAATCATGATATTCAAGATATCTAAAATAATACCATCTAAGTATCCTTGAATACGTAGGTCGAATATTAAAGTAACATTGATTAGCATAGACTCACCAGATTTCTTCTTAGGCATATTCAATACAAACTGCATAGTCTATGAGAGAATACATGGATTAACAACATGGCATTCACATTATAATAGAGAAGAAGAATTAAGAGATGTGCAAGAAAGATAAGACTTCTTGAAGAATTTACAGTCATTATTCTTAAATATATTTGTTATATTAATTCCTAGAATTGTTGATTTCATAATTTAACTTCAACATACATGTATTGTTAGTCCGCTTTCTCAATCATTATAGAAGTTGCACCACCCGTGCCATGACAAAGAGCTGCTACACCCCTGAAGTAATTGTATTGTTCCATCGCATTTATTAACGTAGTTATTATTCTTGCTCCACTTGCACCTAATGGATGTCCAAGAGCGATGGCCCCGCCAAAAATATTTAATCTATCTCTACTTACATCTAATAAATCTTCAAACAATGCCGTGGATACTGCGAAAGCCTCATTATTTTCAAACAGATCTACCTCTTTAACCGTATACCCTGTTTTAGTTAATAGTTTTCTAACAGCATAGATTGGTGCCTCTGAAAAACGCCATGAATCTAATGCGGCCCAGCTATATCCCACTATCTTAGCTCTGGCTCTCAAATTATATTTTCCGATAGCTTCTTCACTTGCTAGTAAGATCGTGGATGCACCATCACTAATCTGGCTTGATGTAGCTGCAGTATGTATCCCACCAATGAAGACTGGAGGTAGCTTAGACATCTTCTCTAAAGAAGTATCTGGTCTTATTCCTTCATCTATCTCCAAGATTATTTTATTATTATTCGTTATGGGAATTATTTCTTTCTTAAAGTATCCATGTTTCGTCGCATTATGGGCTCTCATATGACTCTCATAAGCTATCTCTTCCAATCTTTCACGGGTATATCTTCTCTCAGCAGCAACCATGTCTGCTTCCTGTAACATAACTAGACCATTAAAAGGATCTTGAATACCATCATAGACTAGTGAATCTAATATCTTTAGATCTCTAGTGTAATCGATTCTAACCCCCCATCTATATTGATATGGTATTATGAATGGAGACCTACTCATACTCTCCATGCCTCCTGCAATTACTAGGTCGGCATCCCCAGACTTGATGAGTGATGCTCCATTGATAACCGCCATCATGCCTGAAGCACAAACCATATCTACGTTAAATGCATCTACATTATTCGGGACCCCAGCCATAATGCTTGCTTGACGTGCAGTATTCTGTCCAGTTCCATCACGGATAACTTGTCCCATTACAACAATATTTAAATTCGATGGATCGAGATTGTTCCTCTCAATTATTTTCTTAATTAAGAGAGCACCTAATTCAATAGCTGAAAAGTTCATCAATGATCCACCAAACTTCCCTATTGGAGTCCTTATAGCATCAACTATGTAGACATCCTTCATCAGTGAACTACCTAAATATGTCTATGGCAGACTCGATTAATTAGTATTAGGGTCACATATAAGATCTTCTGTTAGCCTGTGTTAATGTCTTTAAAATAGACAAGTCAAGGTAGAACTTCAGTTGGTTAGGCTCTAGAGTTGCAGGTCTTTATTAAATATTTAATTTTATGTTATGTTAACCATCTTCACCTATTTTCAGGATCTGGTGGATCATTAACAGTAGGAACCTCGATGAAGCAGGCTAAAGAACTTTGACGATCAGATTTAAGATATTCTGTTCTCTATTACGTGTTAACTTTAGAATACTCTTCTCAAGATAGGTGGTATGTCTATTATCATTTAACTAAATCTACCTTGTTAGCTACCTCTAAACAGATATTAATAAAATTATATTCAGCAAATAGTATTTAAGCATCCTTGATTATGTAAGCAGCAATAGAGATGGATAAGTTGGAAACTGCTAAGATTCTTGTTGATGAGATTATGACTAGGAATTTAGTTACTGTTACCCTGGGAAGTAGTGTTGAAGATGCTGTAAAGAGGATGATTGAATACGATGTTGAATGTCTTCCAGTAATAGATTCTGTAGGTGTTTTGCATGGTTTAATTACATTCAGAGATGTTGTCACAAAGGCTGTACTAAAGCAGGCGGACATAAAAGAACTTAGAGTTGAAGATATAATGACTAGGAATCCTATAACATGTAGCCCTACATCAACAGTCTTAGAGGTTGTAAAAATCATGAAGAATAAGCATCTTAGGAGAATCCCAGTAGTAGACTCTAATAATAAATTATTAGGGCTAGTTACAGATTTTGATTTAACATTGTTAGGCTGGGAGATAAAATAGGTCGACTTCTACGTTATCTTTTTTATTCTACTTTAAGATGCTTCGAGTAGTTTATCTCTGTGAAGACAAAGAGTCTGTTATAATCTACTGGAGACTAGGACTTTAAATGTATATGGAATATTGAATAACTTAGAGAACTTGTTAACCTTGAGTAGTGAAGGACATGTGATTAGATTTAGTGTTTTTACTGCAAAAAGCCTTGAGCTTCTCTACTATCTCTCTCGGCAAAGGAATAGCTTGATTCTCTTTAATATTTGCGGAAACTATAACGAAATATCCTTCTGCAGCTTTCTTACCGCTTGTAAGATTATTAACAATAAAGCGGTATCGTATCGCTTTCTCTCTAATCTCGTCTATCTGCAATGTTACTTCTATTAAATCATTAAACTTGCATGGTGAAAGATATCTACAGTATGCTTCAATTCTGGGAAACCATATACCTGAACTAGAAAATGATTGGAAATCTATACCAAGAGAATTATAGAATTCTTCTTCAGCTCTCTCAAAATATCTAAAATAGTTTGAGAAATGTACTACATTAGCAGCGTCTGTCTCAACCCATGAAACTCTAAACTGGACACTGAAAGACTTCATAAAGATCAAATTATAACTCTACAAAGTTATTATAAGTATTTATCTAGCTCAAATAGACTGGACCGATATAATATAACCTATTATTACAATGCTCAGATGGTGGTTAAAGATATTTTTCCTCAAGCTTCTCTAGGTCTCTCATAAACATGGGGAAAAAATCTATTAAATACGATTATCAATTATCCTTAGCTTGATTATAAGGTGTAGATAGCATGAGTGAGGTGCTCAGGAAGATTACGATGTTTAGAGCATATCTACATCAATCTATAGATAAAGAAGTAGAGGTAATTACAGTTAGAGGTGAGCCGATATACGGAAAATTAATCGGCTATAGCTTAGATTCTGATCCTCCTGTAATAATTATTGAGAATATGAGAGAACGATATTTCATAAACCTTAGACATGTTGAGACTATTAGAAGCACAATACAATAAACTAGTCTTCTTATCACTCGGCTCAATTCTACTAATTATCTATCAACATTTTTTATATTCTCTCCACATTACTCAGACACATCTTTGTAACATCTATTATCCTGCAATTTTTGGAAGTTATCATGAGAGTTTCCAAGTCTAAACGATTACATTAAGTTCTCACAACATTATAAGCTTATCTATATCGTTCTCATTAATAGATTACAGATGAAGATCCTTGTTTTAGGAGGAGCTGGAGATATAGGATCAGCGATTGTAGAAATCCTCTGCTCATTTAACATTGGTGAAATAATTATCGGCGATATTAATCTAGCTAAAGCTGAAGAAGCATCTAGATCTCTTATATCTAGAGGTTATGAAGTATATATCTCTAAGGTTGATGCTCTAAATATTGATTCATTGAGAGAAGCCTCAAAAGGAGTTGAATTAGTTGTTAATGCTGTCGGCCCATTCTATAAGTATGGATTCAGGATCGCAAAGAACCTAGTTTATACAGGTCTAAACTTCATTGATGTATGTGATGATTATGATGCAGCTCAAGAAATTTTAAACCTTGATGAAGAAGCGGTCAAGAAACAAGTATCAGGGGTTATGGGTCTAGGATGGACACCAGGCTTATCAAATATTCTTGCTTTAGAAGCTTCAAAGAGAATAGGAGAAGTAGATAACATCTATATTTACTGGGTTGGCTCGGCAGCAGATTCAAGAGGGTTAGCTGTAGTAATGCATTTATTCCATGCACTCATAGGTAGGGTTCCCATGTATCGGGGAGGAGAATACGTCTATGTAGATTCAGGAAGCGGTGGAGTAAATATAGAGTTCCCAAAACCTATTGGGGTCATTAAATTATACTATACTGGTCATCCAGAACCTATTACAATACCTAGATATATTAAGGTAAAAAATAATGTGACCGTGCATGGTGGACTTGTACCTTCGTGGCAGAATGGTTTAGCTAGGTTCTTACTCAAAATCTTAAAGATAGATTCAGATGTCAAGGTTGAAAATCTATCAAGATGGATTCATAGAATTGAGGATATTTTCAGAGCTGGAGGTTTACAGCTTAGCGCTGTAAAGGTTGATGCAGAGGGAAAAGGCAGGAAGATATCGTTTATATTGATGGATAGAATGAGAAAGTTGACAGCACTGCCAGCAGCTTTAGGAGCAGTAAAACTCATTAGGGGAGAATTAGATTTTATTGGAGTTAAACCTCCAGAAGCAGTAATCAGAGACTCGAAGCTCTTTCTAGATGAACTCTCTAAACATCGTATACATATTAGTTGTTCAGAGTTTAGTCTTTCATAATCCATAAACGTTTTCTTCTAGTAAATCTTTTTCTTGCATATTCAATGAGATCCCTGATTCTCTCACTAGATCTAATGATTATCCCTTCTGTAAGTGCGGAGAGAATTAGAGGATTCATCCTATTTAACATTGATTCAACTTCTTCATAGGTGTAAATGAATACATCTGTCCTTGGAATTCCTAACTCAAACGTGATCTTGAATCTATCAAATATATTTATGTTCTTAACCTGATCGCTCACTATCAATAGGTCTAAGTCGCTCCACTCCCTCCCCCTCTTCTACTCCATGACCCAAAAACCATTACTCCTTCTATCTCGAACACTCTGCTTATCTTCTCAACTAGTTCTTCTATATTTCTAGTCCAGCTTTCTCTAAGCATCCTCTCACCCAATTAATTATTCTCCTAGCAGATTCTAATGCTTTCATAGCTGTCGCCTCATCATAGTACATGCCTGGATATCCAGACTCGAAAGCATTAGGGTCTCTTGATGGAATGTAATGTCTATCTAGTTCACTGCCCGCGATATATAGTTCCTCATCTACTCTTTCAAGATCTCTTACATAGTCTAGTAATTCAGTTATGCTATGTCCCCAACTACTCCTACCATAAACATATAGGAGAGCTTTAACAGCTTTCTCAACAGCTTGCTGAGACTGGAAACAACTCCATTCATAATTCTTAAACCTAAAACTATCTTCAGCTGCTTTCAAATCTCTTAGAGACTGTGCAGCCCACCTCTTCGCTTCTTCAAAACGTTCCAAGACCTACTATCTATCCTTAGTTAAAGCTTATTTAAGCCATTAATTTTTAAAGAGATGAAAGATAGATAGACATCTACAGATCCTCTTCGAATTGTCATAAAATTTGTATTTGTCTAATGGGACACTTAGTTGATAGATAGGCGGTTATCTCTTTAAACTATTCGATTTCTAATTTCAAGTTGTTTGAGGAGATTGTAAAGTTGTTCTTGGATTTTTGTATAAGTGGCTTATGTAGCAGTTTATATTGTTTGTTTATTCATTAAATGAGTGAAGTGGTGTCAGTATGAAGTTGCCGAACATTGGTAAATTAGATAAGAAGGTTTTCGATGAAGTAATCTTACCAAAGCTTGGAAGAAGAGATAAAAATGTACTAATACCACCTATGCATGGAGTAGATGCTGCTGCTATAAGGATATCAAGAGATGCCGTTATGGTAGTTGCCGAAGACCCTACTTTTGGTATGCCTGTGTTAATGCCTTTCTTTGGTTGGGCCATAGTTCATATATGTGCAAGCGATGTAGCAGTACTCGGAGCTAAGCCGAGATATATGCTTATATCTCTTCTCTTACCACCGAATACTCTAATAGAAACATTCAAGATGGTTTGGAATCAGATAAACGATGAATGCAAAAAGTTAGGCATCTCTATAGTTGGAGGACATACAGGAGTCTATCCTGGGATTAGTTATCCTCTAAATGGTGGATGTGTAATGATAGGTTTCTGTAGGAAGAGAGATCTTAGACCTGCATCAAACGCTAAGGCTGGCGACGTCTTACTCATTACTAAAGGTGTAGCAATTGAAGCTGCTGGAATCCTAGCCTATCAAGCAGAAGAAGAATTGAAGAAAATATATGGCTCCGAATTTGTTGAAGATGCAAAGAAACTCTTCTTTCAGATGAGCGTAGTAGAAGATGCTTTAACCTCTGCTAGATACTGCCATGCAATGCATGATGCTACAGAAGGCGGATTGATTAACGCTGTTTATGAGATGGCTGAAGCCTCAAATCTAGGAGTGATAGTTTATGGAAAAGATATAATAATTCCAGAACCAGCCGAAAAAATATGTGCTTATTTCGAGATAGATCCATTAACCTCTATAAGTGAAGGTACCTTAGTAATAGCAGCTCCGAAAAAGAATATTGGAATGATAAGGAAAGCTTTAAGGAAGAAGAACATAACTTCAGCAGTCATAGGAGAGTTCACAGAGTCAAAAGAAAAGATCTTAATAAGGAAAGATGGTAGCGAGGAGAAAATCAAGCCTGTTGAAAATGATCCCTTCTGGGAAGCTTACTTTAGAACTTTAAGGTGAAAAACATTGAATAAAAACGAGGTTGACAAAGTTTTAGGAAATCTCGTAAGAGCTGTCAAAATCTTAGAAGAATGCTTTGAATTCGCTGACCTTATACCTGAAGTTAGAACAAACATAGTATATGCATTACCAAATGCTCAGACAATAGATGAGGTTGCTGCAATAGAAGGAAGAATAACTAAAATTAATAACAGGCCTAAAGCTTGTGGTTATCCAGCTTTCGGTGCCTCAAGTCACATGGCCAGATTAATTATTGAGATCATGAAGATAGACAAGAGTTTGAGAGCTGGAATAAACTTCTCATGGAGTGAAGAATTCTCAAAATGGCTTGAAGAATGGTCCAATAAAAACAATATCTTATATGGATACATAGATAGGTTTCAAGAACCTGAAGAAATCTCTAAGATTGAAGGAAGATCAATCCCATGGAAAGTAGAATATCTACTGAGAAAGTACAATACTATCCCAAGGATATTCTATGAATCCCCTGGAATCGGTAAAGAACCCCTCTTCGTATTGATTGGAGAAAACGCTGTAGAAGTTGCAAATCTTTCTGTAAGAATAGCGAAGGAATGGAAAAGAGCTAGAGAAGAACATAGTTAACATGGATTAATACCTGTATATTGCTAGACTCGGTTTTAAAATTTCTAGATTGATGTCTTCTTATCCCACATGAATAACTGTACTCTAATAATCTTTACACCTATTGTAATCCTTGCATTAAAAACTACGATGAAAGAATATATGTAAACGTTCAAATATTTGTCGTGGGGTTTAAACTGACTTCTAGAGCTAAGGATTGGATGAAGCAGGCATTAAGAGATTTACAGCATGCAGAATTATCTATGGAGTTTGGGAGCTATGAGTGGGCGTGTTTTGCAGCTCAGCAGGCTGCTGAGAAAGCTGTTAAAGCTCTCTATGAGAGTAGGAATATGGAGGTTGCGGGGTATTCAGTGTTAAGAATGCTTGAAAATCTCAGAGATGAGCTTAAACTTGATTCGAGCTTTATTGAGAAAGCAAAAGAACTTGATAGAAACTATATACCAACACGATATCCTAACTTCCATGTTGAAGGCGCCCCAATGGATTACTATACTAAGAACGATGCAATAAGGGGCGATACAATATGCAAGGGAAATTATTGAATTCTGCAGAAGTAAAGGTGTTCAAGCTTAACATTGAATATATCATGGAAAAGGTAAAAAGCTATGCTGAGGAATTAGTTAGTAAAGGAAGCGCTCAAGCAGTAATACTATTTGGCTCTCTTGCTAAAGGGACTTATTCACCTTTCTCAGATATTGATGTATTAATTCTAGTAAAGGATGCTCCACCTAACCCTATCGATAGAATAAGTAAGTACATAGACCCGAAGCTTCCTCTAGATATTGAACCAAGAGTTCTGAGAATTAACGAGTTCTTTGATATTATTAAGGAAGAGAGAAGGTTTGGAAAAGAAATACTAGAGAACGGGATAATCCTTGCAGGAAAAACAGAGATTCTTGAAGAAGCTAGAAAACTTCCCTGCAACATTAAGAATAAGTGAAAAGAAAATATACGGAGACTAGAGGTTAGAGAATATGCCAGATGCTTTAACTTAATCTTAATTTAGTATAATCTTCTAGAGAAGAATCATAAGAAAATTCTTTTTAGATTTTCAAATTAATTCTCTAACTCTACTCAGTCAAAGATTTAATAGATTCAGACTTGAAACTTTAACATTTTAGATTATTCTACACGCTTTATTTAAGAACTTAGTAATCTATCGAATATTTATCTCTAGGCTAAGTTCTAAGTTGAATGGTTTAAATGGGGCTTAATGAATTTCATCTACTTAAGAAGTTGTTAGATGAGAATGGTGTAGAATATACAGTACATGAGCATGATCCTGTGTATACCTCTGAGCAAGCAGCTAAAGTCAGGGGAGTAGAATTAAAAACTGGTGTTAAAGCTCTCGTCCTAAAAACATCCAATGGAGAATTTATCTTAGCGTTAGTAGCTGCTGATAGAAAGATAGATTTAGAAAGACTTGCAAAGATTGTAGGCGTTAAGAAGCTTAAGCTTGCATCACCTAACGAAGTATTAGAAAAAACTGGATGCGAGGTTGGATCAGTCCATCCCTTCGGGAATCTTTATGGTCTTCAAACATATCTCGATAGATCTGTTTTAGAGAATAAGTGGGTAAACTTCAATGCAGGTCTGCATACGGTCTCCATACATATGAGGTCAGAAGATATGCTAAGATTGATCAAGCCAAAACTAGGAGATTTCTCAAAAGGAAGATAAAGATTATTCTTTAATGCTTCAACATACCTAACAAAACAAGATCTTATAAACCACTAAGAATATTATGGTAAATACTTTGATATTCAACTAAGTGTTATGCTTAGATAGCTCTGCAAACTTACATAAACTATTACTGTCACTATCTCATGGGTTCCAATTTCTGGGTTATCTCTTCAACTTAGATTCATCACATCTCCCTATAAGAGCATCTATCTTTTGTATCCTTTGGTAGACTTGAGATCTTTTCTTTCTGATTCAGGCTCAACATGTATCGTCAAGTTTATATCTGGGAGTTCTCGCTTTATCTCTTCTTCTAGATGGTCTGCAATATCATGTGCTTCTTTTACACTCATCTTATCATTAACAACTAGATGTAGTTCTGAGAATATCATGTTCCCACTTTTGCGAGTTTTAAGTTCATGATATTCGGAAAAAAGAAATCTATGACTTTCAAGTATCTCACGTATCTTCTTATCAGCTTCTCTCGATGCTGGATCCATAAGATAGTTTGACGATTTTATAATTAGGTCGATCCCCATCTTCGCAATGAATGCAGCTATACTTATTGCAAGAAGTGAATCAATAAATACATATCCTGTAAAATACATTATTCCTAGACCTACCCAAATAGCTATAGAAGATAAAACATCTGAGAAGAGATGCTTAGCGTCTCCTTCAAAAGCAGGTGAATTTTTAATCTTCGACTCTTTTAAGAGTTTATATGCTATCCCAGAATTTATTCCTGCTGCTAATACAGATACTGAGATTGCAAGATCTAGGGAATACAATTCAACTGGATTGAAGAATCTACTGAAAGCAGTATAGATAAGAAATATCGAGACCAATACTATGAGTATGCCTTCAATTAGTCTAGATATTTCTTCAATCTTCTGATGACCATATTGGTGGCTTTCATCAGGAGGTTTTCCAGAGATATATATTGAAAAAAGCATTATGCTTGAAGCTAAGATGTTTACTATAGATTCGAGAGCATCGGACAGTAGAGCAACAGAATTTGAGATAAGAAAAGAGATAAACTTTACACTAAAGACTAGGAAACTGCCTAGAAAAGCAACTACGGCGACCGTGGTCTTTTTCAATCTTCTCAAACATCAATGAAAAGCAACCTTCTCTTAAGGATTTGTACTATTAAACTGAATTTTATATCTTATAGATGCATCCTAAGAATAGCATTTGATGCCGTGTAAAAATAAAGATCTGAATAAATGTGATAGAATGGCCACAGCATTAATTACTCAGTGTTAAGTATGTTAGGAAGATCCATAAGCATGAATAATAAATTTTTAAACGGATATAGCATGTCTAAGGAGAGGAAGATCACATATGTATCGATGTTAACTAGTGAGGATACTCATGCTGAATATGAGAAAGCAGTAAGAGAAGTCGAGACTAAATATTTTGGGAAACATTACTCAATGTATATTGCAGGTAGAGAAGTTTTCTCAGAGTATGGAGAGTTTGAAGATAGAAGCCCAATAGATACCTCTATAATAGTTGGATATTTTCAGAAGGGATCTAGAGAACATGTTAGAGAAGCTATTGATAAAGCCTATGAGAGTTTTCCTATATGGGCTAATCATGATTGGAGGGAAAGAGTTAAGATAATGCAGAATGCATCTAAGCTAATTGATGAGAGAAAATATGAGATAGCTGCTATCATAACCTATGAAGTTGGTAAGAACAGGATGGAAGCTCTCGCAGAATGTTATGAAGCTATTGATGCTTTAAGATATTATGCAAAAGTTATGCAGGAAAATAACGGATATGAGAAAGAGCTTGGTCCTGGTGGTCCTGGAGAAAAATGTAGAATGATCTGTAAACCTTATGGTGTATGGGTTGTAATTTCACCTTTCAATTTTCCATTCATGTTAGCTAACGGAATGATACAGGGAGCATTATTAACTGGTAATACAGTTGTCTTTAAACCTACAAGTGAAGCACCCTTAACAGGGCTAATACTATACAAACTCTTTATAGATGCTGGAGTACCTGCCGGCGTATTAAATTATGTGACTGGACCTGGAGATGTTTTTGAAGATGAAATAATCACAAACAAGAAGGTTGCAGGAATAGCTTTTACTGGTTCTAGAGATGTAGGAATGCGGCTGTACAGAAGGTTCACTTCTTCCCAACCTTACCCTAAACCGATAATACTCGAGATGGGTAGTAAGAATCCAGTAATAGTTACAAGCAAAGCAGATTTAGATAAAGCTGTACAAGGAGTCATTAGAGCAGCATTCGGATATAGTGGGCAGAAATGTTCAGCTACGTCAAGAGTATATGTTCAGAAAGATATTGCGGAGAAATTCATTAAGAGGTTAATCGAAGAAGCTAAGAAGATAAAAGTAGGAGATCCACGTAACCGTGACGTCTTCATGGGGCCTGTCATAAATAGGAGAGCATTAGAAAGCTACATGAATTATATAGAAGTAGCTAGGAAAGATGGTGGAAGCATAATTCATGGAGGTCAAGTGTTGAGAGATGGAGAACTCGCTAGAGGATTCTATGTTGAGCCAACGATCATAACTGGTTTAGATAGAAACCATGAATTATTCAGGAAAGAATTGTTTGTCCCTATACTACTGGTGGATATGTTCAACAATCTTGAAGAAGCATTAAGAGAAGCAAATAATACAGATTATGGTCTTACAGCGGGTATATTCTCTGAAGACCCTCAAGAGATAGAATACTTCTTGAAAAATATTGAATTCGGCGTTACCTACGTGAATAGAAGAGGTGGTGCAACAACTGGAGCATGGCCAGGGGCTCAAACCTTCGTTGGATGGAAAGCAAGCGGAGCTACAGGTAAAGGAGTTGGAGGACCGAATTATCTGCTAAGTTTCATGAGAGAGCAGAGTATAACAATTGTTAAAGAAGGTTAAGTTAGCAGATTAAGAATGAATGATGAAAATCTAGTTTGCCTAGAAATTATATATTATGATTAACTACTCATTGATACGGTCTCGGAGCATGAATCGTCCTAGGAGGATAATAAGTCTATGGGTTGGTAACACCATTGAAGTTACTGGTACAATTATAGGCTTCATATTATTATTCTCTCTAAGTTTCATTACTGATATACTAGTAAAATTCTTAGTAATAATTATCTCATGGATGTGTTTCTGGTATTTCCCCCATTGTTTAGCACACTTTATCGTCGGAAGGATTCTCGGGATAAGGTTCCTATACTACTTCGTAGGCAGATCTAGTCTTATAAGAATGAGGTTACCTTTAGTTACATCTATACTAGGAGTTGTCCCAGTTTTAGGTATAAAGATTGATAAAACATCTATATTGAACATTTCTAGAAACAAGGTAGCTATTATGTATGCTTCAGGAGTTTTAGCATCTATGTTATGTCCGCTCATACCCTTTACATACTCACTAATCTATCTCGAATATATCATTACAGTCTTCATCGGAGTTATAACCATTGGGAACATAATCTTCACGACATACTTTAGCTCTAAAGTGGGAGACTTCTCTAAAGCAGTAAGAATTTTACATCAAGCTAGATAACCTCATCTCTGCTTCAACATACGACTGAATATAATGAACATTATTAGCGAGGTCGCCGTCCACGATATGAATGCTATTGGTCCTAGACCTGCTAATTCTCTGGGTAGTGTGGTTGTTAATATTGTTAATCCCCATATAGCATTAATTGCACCATGAAGAGATGCTGCTGGAAGGATGCTCGAAGAGCTCTTTGTAATAATAGAGTGAGGTATCGAGGCTGAGATCGTGAAAAGCGTAAATAAAGGTATTCCTAACAGTCTATTTTCTGGATAATTATATCCTAGAAGTATTATTGCTGAAGCATGCCAAACCCCCCATACTAATCCGACCATCAAAGAAGATTTAACGAAGCTTAAACCAAGAGATTCGAATCTCTGTTGTAGAAATCCTCTCCACCCTATCTCTTCACCTATAGCATATAATGCATTTAATGATATTGCTGCAATATACACGTTAATGAATGTAAGAAGTAGAAAGATCGGTACATTAATTGAAGTAACTTGAATTGTCCTTTCAATATAGTTAAATGTGAACGCTCCTATAAAGTAGATTATCAGTATGTAGAACGAAAATGTTAGAAATGTTACGAATGGAGCAAGAAAATATAAATAAATTACTCGTCTGCTAACTTTCAGCGAACTCTTTATCGGATTCAATCCACCAACTATGTATGTAGTCACTGTGGGGGTATACATCCTAAGTGCCCCCCAAGCAAGTAGTGTTAAACTATCTAAAACTCCTAAATTCAGATAGAAGAGATAGTCAATAAAGAATGCTAGAATAATAGTAATCAAAGAGAAAAGAATTATCTCTCTTAAGCTTGTCCTATGCAAATTATTCCCTCGTTAACCTTCTCCTCCTACGATAAGAATTTATGCTAACAAGAATAAGGTAAGATCTCAACTGAAACCTTGTACTTATTCCTTTATTAGACTTGGAAAAATATTCTTTTTAATTACCTGTACATTCAAGTTATTGGACCAAGGTGGGAGTCATTGGAGATAGAATGGGCTAAGCTAATACTAAAGCCTAGATCGTCTTTTCTACTAGTCCAATGTAATGAATGTGGACATAGGCAGATAGTCTTTGATCATGCGAAAACTGAAGTTCCATGCCAAGTATGTGGATCAATTCTTACGAAACCGACAGGGGGTAAAGCACAGATCTTAGGAAAGGTAGTTGAACATTATGGCTGAATTTATTGAGAAAGAATCACCATCTTTAGGAGAAGTAGTTGTAGGACTAGTGAAAAAGATAGAGAGATTTGGAGCATACGTAGAGTTGGTTAACTATCCAGGATGGGAAGGATTTGTCCATATTTCTGAAATCTCTCTTAAATGGATAAGGAATATAAGAGACTATTTGAGAGAAGGTCAGAAAGAAGTCTTTAAGATACTTAGAACAAACCCCCATCTACGTCAAGTTGATCTTTCATTAAGAAGAGTTGAGAAGACGGAAAGAGACCAGAAGATACTAGAATTAAAGAGGAAACAAAAAGTTCAACGTGTTTTGAATCTTTTATCTGAAAAAACAGGCATCAGTAAAGATGAAATAAAGAAGATGATCGTCGAGCCTGCTCAACAGAGAGGTTTACAACTCTATGATGTATTACTAGATGCGGTTGAAAACGATTCTCTACCTGAATGGCTTAAGCTTGATAACAGCATATCAAGTAAGCTTGTCGAGCTTACAAAACAAGAGATTAAAATGAAGAAAGTAGTCTTGAAGAAAGACTTAATCCTAACATGTAAGAAAGGTAACGGAGTTGAATATATCCGTAAAGCTATAGAAGAAGGTTTAAAAATATCTCAAAAAGGTGAGACTGTAAACATTACAACTAAGGGCTCTCCTAGATACTTGCTGAGAGTCGAGGCAGATACAGAAGAAAGAGTAAAACAATTACTTCAAGAAGTAGCAGATAGATGTATTAGTGTTATGAGAGAATTCGGTGGAGAAGGTAGATTGGTAGAAGAGGATTGAAGACGCTAATAAATAAATGCTTAGAGTGTGGAAGATATACTTTAAGGAGAGACATCTGCCCATACTGTGGTGGAGATGTGAGATCTGCTCATCCCCCCAACATCTCTCTAGAGAGTAGATATCTCGAGTTGATTCTCATGGCTAGAAGAAAAAGACGTCTAAATTAAGGCTTAAAATACTGTTGAAGTAGCTATTTCTAACTTAAACTGCAAAAGACACTATCTCAAAAAGGTTCTTTACAGAACCTGTTAAAGTTGCTGACAAGACTGTGAAAGTAGATGAAGGAGAACTACAGGCAGCTATTAAGAATACTATAGTATAAGAGGTTGAGATGAAAGCGGATCCCTAAGACAGAAACTTTGAGAGCTTTAAAAATATCTTAAATATAAATAGTTTACAACTCCTTTATCTTCCATTTTATTCTGTTACTTCTAAAGGTTTTCAACTTCTTTTCTTTTTGAAGTTATCATTAATTCTAACTTCTTAGAATCCTCACCAAGAATTACTGTTATCGTCCATGAATCCAAAAAATTTAAAATTCCCCTATTTTTCAATTGGTAATCTTTCTTAGGTCTATATTTTACTAATGCTTAAGAATTTGTCCCGATAAGGAGTTTTTCCCTCCACATTTGTAAGATTAAATATGCAAAATGGTATCAAATGTCCGCTGGGTGTTATTTCATGGATACAACATTTCCTTAACTTACGTATATCGATATTCTAGAAATCTTGGAATTGCATTCTAGATATCCATAAATGGTTGTTAGAGTCATCCTCGATGTCCGTTGAAAACCAATACTTCCTCAATAGTTCTCTAGCATGTTTACATGTTTTTCTCTCCCTGTTCATCATTCTAGTCCCCACATACCTATCAATATTTTTAGGCAAGCTGGTTACTGAAAGCAATCTATTGTTCATCACAATGACCAAGCAAGAAAAACCACAATGAGCCTCACATCCAATACCAGCTCTAATAGGTATAAAATTACTAATCTTGATAAGACCTCGTGTTTGCTCCTCTATGGTATGCAACATATCAGGCATGGTAACCCTATTCTCTACTAGATTTTCAGGATATCTTCCAAAATAGCTTATAGGCTGAAACATCACTCCCTTTACGGCTCTTGAATACCTCGATGCAGGGGAAATTATTTCACCAGCTTGGTCCATATTCACTTTATCGACTATGGTTGGAACAAGTATTACTCATATACCGATCTTTACACAGTTTTCCAAAACCTTAAGTTTAATTTTGAAAAGATCAGCTCCCCTAAACTTGTAGTGAACACTTTCGGAGACACAGTCAAACTGTAAATAAATTAAGTCTAGCCCAGAATCTTTTAGATACTCTAAATATTTAATATCTTTAGCTATTCTTACTCCATTTGTATCTAAAACAATATTGAAACCTCTTTTTTCTTGCCAAGATAAACTATATCTGGAAGGTCATCTCTGATAGTCGGCTCCCCTCCACTTAACTTTAAGGCTGGAAGAGACATGCTATTTCTACAATAGCCTATTAGAGCGTTTATGTCAAGATCTGTGCTTTGAGGATTATCGCCTATCTCATACTTTAGAATATGTTTGTACATTTCATCCAGGATTTCAATATCTGGCTCATATGTGTAACTTTTCATATTTGCGTTTGCGAAACATACAGGACAGTTAAGGTTGCACTTGTTCGTGGCTTCCATGACTATGAAACATGGTTTTCTCAAGTGCTCGGGGCATAGTCCACAGTCAAAAGGACAACCTTTTTCACTCGTCATCTTAAAATAATATTCATCAAACTGTTCAGGTTCCCAATCATTAAATCTCTCCCAGATAGCCCATAGCTCCGGCTTCCCCCTCCAAATGATTACCTTGATCTTCCATGCTGTGGGCAAGTCTTCTCTAGATAAACGTTCATTCCAATTCTGACTATTTTAGCAACTATTTTCTGAAAACAAATATTACATAGACTATACGTCATTAGCAGCGTATAACCATCAGACATGGAATTCTTTAGCTAATACTAATGAAGCCGCATATAAGGGTTCTTGAAGACGTTAGTTGAAACACTCAGGAAACTTTTTCTTACAATTTCACACTCAACTTTAATAAGGAATAAATAGAAGCCAACAATATTCAGATGATGTGGTGGCAGTTTTTGACGAAGCTTTCAGAGGGTTATGGTAAGCTTTCGAATTATATTGATGGTGAATATGTTGAGGCTGATAGTGATAGATATTTGCAGTCTTAATTTAATCAACGTGAATGTCAAAGTCTTAATCTTTGATTATCGATTCCTCTCTTCTACTTCCTAAACAATCCTTCTGGTTTAATTAACAAAACGATAATCATTAAGAGATAAGCTACTCCCTCTGCGATAGAAGGATTGTAAATTGCCGTATAACTAATAGGTAATCCTACTGATATAGAAAGAAGAACACCAAGTGCTACTGCTAGGACAATATTGTCAGTAAAGTAGTTCATGCAAAAGCTGTACCACAGAACCTAGACCGAGCAATAATGCATGACCAAAAGATAACAATCCTCCATAGCCATACATTATAATTACTGCTAATGCAGCTATTCCGTATACTAGTGTATGGACAGTGAATATTAATGCAACAAAGTTTGGAAGAACAACAAAGACTATTAAAAGTACAAGAGGGTCTAGGTTTCTAGTTAAGAGAACGCTTAAATTTTTAAATTTATCTCAAATGGTATACTATACTTTCTCATCCTGTTTGTAGGTGGATGGATATTCCTACTAGGTATGGTTCATGTAAGACTGCTTGGAGTAGGCTTAAGAGATGGCAGGATGAAGGCGTCTGGGATGAGATATTCAAGAGGATAGCATCTATTAGATAGAGTCTCTGTAGGTAGCGTGATGCTGTCAACTTTTACTTAAGTTTTTCTTTTTATCTCTATGTAGTTTCAGGATAAGGCTTTATATGGCTAAGAAGACCTGTTATAATTGCCTAGGTCGGGAAATAGCTACTCCTTAACATTGAACTTATCTCTAGATTCTGTATCTTAGGTGTATATTCATAGATGTTATTGTTGCTAGGGCTTTATATGTGGATGCTAGCTTCCCATACCTTATAATAATCCTTCTAAATTGCGATGTGTATAAACAAGCCATTGATAATACATGGAAGACTAAGCCGATAGAAGACTATGCATCAACAATAGCAATAATAAGAAACCTACTTACAATAATAGAAACTCATACTCAAGAAGAAGAGTTACCTGGTTGCAGGATCTAATGTCCTTTCTCAAAATCTTCTCATTAAAAACTTAAATTCAACTGAAATTGGTAAGTATTGCTTAGAGGGGTAGCTTATTGTTTCTGGAATTGTGCTCCATTGGCTTGAGAAGAATCTTATCAAGACTTTGAGGAGTTTAGGTAGACCCTTAAGTTTTGAAGAAGCCGCAAATCTTCTAAATAGAGATGTTGGAACAGTAGCTAAAACTGCCCAATGGCTTAAAGAGAAAGACCTCGCCGAGGTAGAAGCTAAAACAATCCATTTCATCTCACTTGGTCTAGAAGGAGAGATCTATTCTTTTGAGGGGCTTCCCGAGAAGAGGCTGATAAATCTGCTCTCAGATCTAGGTGGTTTAACAAATATAGATGAATTAAGGAGAAATTTTAATGAAAATCTTTTCCAGATAGGTTTACTATGGGCAAAGAAGAATGGATGGATACAGATAGAGACTCGAGATTCTGAAAAACTAGTTAAGCTCATATATCATCCAGGAGAAACGAGTGAAGAGAAGATCCTTAAACAGTTGAGAGAGAAGAAATCGCTTGAGTTTGAAAGCCTTGATGAAGATTTGAAGAAAGCTTGCCTAAATTTAAAGAGTAGACAGTCTGTCATCAAGATGAATGAAGTCAAGAAATATTATGTAAGACTTACAGAGAAAGCTTTACAGATTCCAGAAGAAGAGTTAGAAATAGAAGAAGTTACTAGATTGACTCAAGACATGCTTATATCAGGTTCTTGGAGACAGTATAGATTTAGTAGGTTTAATGTTTATGCTCCATCTAAACCAGTCTACGCTGGTAAGAGACATCCCCTCCAAAGATTAATAAAAATTGTTAAAGAGATATTTGTTGAAATGGGTTTTGAAGAAATAAGAGGACCTATCGTTGAGCTTGCTTTCTGGAATTTTGATGCTTTATTCCAGCCTCAAGATCATCCTGCAAGAGACATGCATGATACCTTCTACCTAGATCAGCCGAGGTTCGGTGATCCTCCTGAAAATCTAGTAGAAAAAATAAAAGAAGTACATGAAACAGGAGGTTTAACAGGATCTCTTGGATGGAGATATCTATGGAAGAGAGAGGAGGCTGAAAAACTAGTTCTTAGAACTCATACAACTGCTACTACTATAAGATATCTAGCTGAACATCCAGATCCACCTATAAAAGTATTCTCAGTAGATAGGATATATAGAAATGAGAAAGTAGACTGGAAGCATCTAGCAGAATTCCATCAAATTGAAGGGATAGTAATGGATAAAGCTGTGTCTTTTAGAGACTTAATCGGGTTAATCAAAGAATTCTATTCTCGCCTAGGTTTAAGAGATGTAAAATTTAGGCCGAGCTACTTTCCTTACACTGAGCCTTCAGCTGAAGCTATAGTATATCTTAGAGAGAAGAATACATGGCTTGAGTTAATAGGTATGGGAATATTCAGACCTGAAGTTACCCAGCCTCTAGGAGTAAAGTATCCAGTCCTAGCTTGGGGTGGAGGGCTTGAACGGCTCGCATTAGCTCTATACGATCTAGAAGATATAAGAACATTCTACTTTAATGATCTTAGATGGATTAGAAACATCTCTAATATCTATCTTGAGAAGAAAATTGGGATACTGTAAAAAGAAGACATCTTATATGCTTGCTGCCTCTACTCCATCGATACATAAGGTAGAGGACTCTTTAAACTCGTAACCCATTCTATGAATTTCATAGCTGCTCTACCTCTATGTGAAATCTTATTCTTTTCATGTATCTCCATCTCTGCAAATGTTCTTCCATCTCCTTCTTCTGGTATGAAGATAGGATCAAATCCAAAACCACCTAAACCTTTAGGTTCATAAGATATTATACCATTCACTTCTCCAGAGAATAGTTTAATCCCAGTATAGGGTGAATAAAATGCAATTACCGACTGAAAGACTGCCGACCTATCTGTCACGTCGCTCATCAATCTCAAGATACCTATTACTCCTACCGTACTGTATACGTAGGAAGAGTATGGTCCAGGGAACCCTTTAAGAGATCTAATGAAGAGACCAGCATCTTCAACCATGACAGGTTCTCTTAGAATATTGTATGCATAGATTACACTTTCCTTAGCTATCTCTTTAAGATCTGTAGATTGTATCTCCTTTGTCTTTAAAAGTTCTATCCTATATTTTAGATTATATTGTTTAAAGATGTCTATGAATTCTTCTATCTTACTTTTATTTGTTGTAACTAACGTAAACCTCATTCCTTCCTCTCCTCTACATATCTACCTCTCTTCCTTATCTCTCTTATCTTATAGATTAGACCTCTAGTAAAGTCTCTTCCCATAATATTAACATACCCTTGGAGAAAACTATTCATGAAAACCTCCTTTATACTGAAATGCCCACTCTCCAAGCTTCTATCTAATAGATGAATATCTACTGCGAGATCTTCTAATTCATTTGTAAATATACTTAATCCAAAATCTACAAAGTATAGTTTACCAGAATCATCTATCAAGATGTTGGATGTTGTTAGGTCGCCATGTGCAATTCCCAGCTTATGCATTCTCCCAACTAACCTACCTAGGGAATATGAAACATTGATTATCTCTTCTTCTCCTTTTCCATCAAGCCATCTTCGAAGCTCTACTCCGTCAATATACTGCATGTAGATTGTTGTCTCCTTTCTATCAAATAATAATACTGCGGGACATGGAATCCCAGCTCTCTTCAAATTTAAAATCACTCTAACTTCATGAATCATCCTAGATTCTCTAACTTTCTTATCAAGCTCAGAAATTCTATATGGTTTAGGAACTCTATGCTTTGATACAACGTCGAACCCCATCAAAGTACATCTTGAAATTACAGCTTCAGCACCAACCCTAATAATGTTGCTCATTTTCTACAATGCGATTTGCTAAAAAGTAGGTAAAAAACATGTATGAAATTCAGCTCATCCATGTAATATATATCGGGATAAATACAACGGTTAAGAATTTCAAGATCTAAAGCATATTCTTATCTAATTATGATCTAAAAGCATCATACACATTTAAGGGGATAGGTATGCGGGAAGAACTTAAAGGATGCATCAAGATAAGGTATCCCAGAAGACATGTTAAGACTTCTAAACGCATTGTTTAAAAATAAATCCATCTCGGATAATAGACTTCTCCATAGTCTTTGAATATAGTATATCCACCAATTTAGCTCTAAGCATTCACTCAATACATTACTATATCATCTTCATTCTTTTATTGAATTAATAAATTATCTTACCATGTTGTTTTTAACCTGCCTATAATATGATAAAATCTTGATGAGCCCGGGGAGGGATTTGAACCCCCGTAGAGCGGGTCTGCAGCCCGCCGCCTAAACCACTCGGCCACCCGGGCGTAGATCTATCCTTCCCTAAGTCTTAGAATAGTCATGGCAGTTTAAAAATCTTAATGTTAAATCAGTATCGAGGGAGTTATTCATGCCGTCATATTACTTGAAGATTATTAAAGAGTAAGCTGCTTATTAGATTGTCGGCTATGGTGAGGGCAGAATGAGTTATAGGAGAAGGAGAAGCATTATCAATCTATTGAAATCTAGGAGAAGTATTAGGATATTTAAGCCTGTTCCCTTGCCTAGCGAGATCGTAAAACTACTTGTAGAAGCTGGTTTAAGAGCTCCAACATTTTTCCAGATGTATTCATTTATCTGGGTTAAGAGCTCGGAGAAAAGAGAGAAGCTAGCTGAGTTATGTAGTGGTGAAATCGTAAGGAATGCATCGATAATCTTATTAGCATGTGGAGATTTAAGAAGATTATCTAAAATGCTAGAAATGCTAGAGCATAGACATGTTTTATCTTCAGATAAACATCCAGTCGAGACTATAATGAGCATATTTGATACTGCATTAGCTGTAGAAAACATTATTATTGCGGCAGAATCTCTAGGTCTAGGTTCAGTTATACTTGATTGCCCTCTACTCTATGCTCCAATTATTGCACAATTATTCCAGCTTCCGAAAGGTGTTGTCCCGTTTGCATTAATATGCATTGGTGTTAAAGGAGAATCACCCCCACTAAGACCTAGACTCTCTTTAAACATTATCTTACATGAAGATACATATAGAGATCCTACTACTGAAGAGTTAAAAGACTTCATATCGAATCTCGATAAGCATATGGAATATGAGAACTATGTTAAGAAATACACTGGAAAAGATGGAAAATATATTGAATACATTAAAGCAAAGACAGAGTTGACAAAGGAAACAGAGAAGGAAAATGAAGTCTTAATCAAGTATCTCAGAGAGAACTTGTTTAGAATCTAGCCAGTAAACTTATTTAAAGAAGACATATCAAATATCACTAGTATGGGTGGAGAGGAAAGAAATATACTAGACATCCTAGAAGATTATGGGAGAAGAATTACAGAAGAGATAGAGAAGCTTATCCCCAAGAAGGTTGATGAAGAATCTCTATCTAAATTAATCGGTAAACCATTATTCAAGTATGAGCCAGAATCAATAAATAAATCAATACTAGAGCCTTTCTGGGATTTAATAAGTAGAGGTGGAAAAAGATGGAGACCTGCATTAATGATTATTGTTTATGAAGCCTTAGATGGAAAGATCGAGGACATCTTGCCACTAACTGTTATACCAGAAGTTATACACAATGGGACACTAGTAGTAGATGATGTAGAAGATGAAAGTGATTATAGAAGAGGGAAACCATGTATACATAAGACTTACGGTGTGGATATAGCGATAAACATGGGTAATACAATGTATTTTCTCCCATTGTTAACACTGTCTAAGATTAATCTATCAGATGATAAGAAGCTGAGGATACTTCAAGAATATGTTAAAACAATGATAGAGTTAAGCATCGGCCAGGCGATGGACATTGCATGGCATAGAGGAATGATCGACGATATTACAGAAGAACAGTATATGCAGATGACCCTATTTAAGACTGGAGCATTAGCGAGGCTCTCAGTAAAAATAGCTTGCATAATAGCTGATACACCTAGAGAGATTGAAGAGAAGATAACAAGGTTCTCTGAAACTCTTGCAGTTGCTTTCCAGATTCAAGATGATATATTGAATATTATCGGTGAAGAATCGAAATATGGAAAAGAGATTGGAGGAGATATAAAAGAGGGGAAGAGGACACTTTTAGTAGTTAAAGCTCTAAGAATCTTACCTACACATAAAGCTGAACGTTTAAGAGAAATACTAAAGCTAAGAACGAACCATGAAGATTTGATCAGAGAAGCAATCAATCTCCTAAAAGAATCTGGGTCAATAGACTATGCTAGAAAAATATGCGTTGAACTTGTATCTAAGGCATGGAATGAACTAGACAAGGTCTTGCCAAATTCTCAAGCTAAAGAGAAACTAAAAGCTTTAGCAAATTTCTTGATTTTCAGAGAATTTTGAGATCTATGAAGGCTGAGAGATTGTTATACTACATCTGCGATCTAATTCTTATCCCGACATTATAATATGGTTTAGCATGATTTTCTAAATTTATTTAAAAATATTAGGCTCGATTGGCAAAGTGTTTTGGCAGATATTGGTTGTACGTACCACGGTAGATTAATACTAAGTTACAACCATCATGGCGGTAGCTTAAGCAACATGAATAAGCAATGACGTACATGAAGTATTACTTATATAGACTATGCATATAGTATCAGGAATTAACAGTAACCATAAGACTCTCAAGAATTATTCAACGCTAGCCTCTTATAGATATAATCTTCTCTCAAGATCTACCAATCTTCTAAACGCTTTGAGTTTCTCTTCTCTATCTATATTTGTTGAATCAAGTATAGATTTTAGAAAACTTATTGATTCATCCATCTTTTTTCTCGATACTGGGTATGGTACACCATCTTTTCCACCATGAGCGAAAGTAAATTTTAGGGGGTCCCTCCAATCTATCTGGACTCCATATACTAGTGTAGAGATTAGAGCTAAAGCTCTAAGGGTTGACGCTCCTACTCCTTCTATCTGGATTAGTTCTTCATATTTGCCTGGTTTTATATCGTATGCCTTCTTAACTGCTTTCCAGTTTATCTTTCTAGGCATATTAAGATGTGGAGGTGTTTGTACTTCAAAATCAATATCCATCCATCTTGTTAATGTTTCCTGTCTATTTAGGGAGAGATTTATAAGTCTAACTAGTTTAGAAGGATTCTCTGAGATTAAGTCTACTGAGGTCTTTCTAACATCTCTACTCTTACTAGATGTTAAGTTAAGGACTGCTTCTTCTTTCTTATCTCCAGCTATTCCACTATGGGGTTCTTCTACGAAGCTTACTATATTTTCACTTATCCAATGATAAGTGAGAATTGAGAATATTATTAAGAATATTATTATTTTACTAATTTATTTACTAATAATAATATTTCCATAGCTTAATCTTCCATATAATACTTCATTGACAGCCCTACCTAGCAGATATGCTACTCTTTCTACTGTCGCCTCACCACCCTCTCTTTATAGAACTTCTCTTAAAGCCCTCTCCTTATAATCTCCCATCCTAAACCATCTTGAACCTCTATGCAATCCATTATTCATGGAGTCTTCTCTTAAGGCTAAGTATGTCATGTGCTTATCACAGTAATATCCTAAAACCCTGCCATCCTTAACACGTATCCATCTACACTCACCAGAACATCCATCGAAACAACACCTATCCATAAACCATCACTAAGCAGGATATAGGAGATAGTGTTAAAAAGTCTAGCCTAGAAAACTTAGAAACCCTAACAAGCCAAACCATAAACATATACCAACACATAATAAGATAAACATCTATATATATTCTGAGGAGTTCTATATCAGATACATTTCCAGAACCCCTACATCTAAACAAACAACATACATACCCCTATAAAGAGGATAGAAACAATAAACTTGATAAGCCTATAAATTATATGTTATACCTCATATTCAATCTATACTCTGCTTATTTCCTCCATATTCATTTATAGCTTCTAAGATAACATCTTCATCTACACCCTGCATATACCAATTCATCTTCTCAAACCACTCAGTACTTGAAAAACTACCAAAAACATATACATATAAACCATTATACTCTATCCCCTTCTCTTTAACACTTCCTATAATATGAGCATATAGATCATCATCGAAAGCCTCACCAACAACAGCTACATCATACCCTATAGACCTAGAATAATCAAACATCCCATAGAGGAATACAATATTATCTCTCAACCCCTCATACATCTATAATATATACATGGTCTATATCTGCTAGAACCTTCAACCTCCCATCCTTAAAGTATAGGTAGATTGACCCTAGAGGTAGGATAAACTTCCTAGGTAGCATACTTTCTAGCAATTAAAGTACGTGTGTTCTTAAAAAAAGTATAGGTGTCCTAAATCTCATGTAGAAGTCTGGATTATGTTGACACCGTAATATCTATCATGGCATCAATAAGCTCTAGGGAAATTTGTAGTCTTTATAGTAAGACTCCGGAGACAGGCAATGCGTAGTTAGCAAGCTCAACCAGCTAGTGGTCCCCACAGCTGTTAGACTTAACATGTTAAGATTGCAGGTGAAGCAGAATCTTCAGGTTACCTACGGGAAATTATAAAGCGTTATTCAAGATTTAAAATGATGAAGAACTTCTCTATCAAGTAGTGAAGAGCAGCTGAGAAAATAGTAGACGAATTCATTGAATTGGATAAAAAGTATAGACTCAGACGATGTATAGTTACTAGTGATGTTGAGGGTGGAAGAGGATAGCTGATATCCCTGAATTACTAGTCCTAATAAAATCTTAGTAGTTTTCTAGGAGCTCTATATTTCCGTTGGTGATGATGTTGTTATCCATGATTGGATAGCAATTTAGGTTAGCTAATGCTGTAGGCTTCGGTGAAAGTGTTTGAGAATATTTTATTGGCTCTGTTTGAAATGTTTTTGATCCATCCTTGCTTGAGTTCTACACCGTATGGTCCTAGCACGTACCCATTCTTCTCCATAATCTTATATGTTGCTATGAGGCTTTCTTCAGCGGGTTTTCCTCCATTAAGTATCTTGAATCCTCCACCTTCATCTACCTTTATCTTAAAGTATCCTTCTAGTAGATATTTTACTTTCATGTCTCCGCAAACCTTAAGATCATCAATGACTTTTCTTGAGAGCCAGCTAGCAAACTCGTATTCTGCTGTATTATAGTTCCATTGGTATCCTAGATGGTTTTCTTGGAGTATTATTGAAGAGTAATGCTGGTAAACCATTGTTAATGAGATTGGAAGCAGTATAATGGCTAGAGACAGTACACCCAAATACTTTCTTTTGAAGAAGTTCATTACTCTAACTAGTCCAATGGATGCTAGTATAGAGGCTGGTGGAAGTATATGGTTTGCAAGCCTGTAGAAGAGTGTTAGAGACATGCTTGGCTGAGCACCAAACATAGAATATGCTTCAAGAGATAACGTTGCTGAGAGCCAACCGAATACAAAATATATGTTGGCTATTCCAGCTTGCTGCCTAGAAGTGTGGAATCCAATGATAATGAAGAAGCCGAGCATAAGTAGTATCAAGATCTGTATTAGTAGATTCACTGGTATCTTTGGAGAGCCTGGCATCACTGGGATAAGCTGATTCGCAAAGAGACAAATATATGAAGTTGCTAAGACCATGAACAAGCTTATAGGCGGTCTATTAGCCTTAGACCCAGCCAATAGATAATATGAGATCAGAAGAGAGAATGCTTGGAATGAAATAAGAGATAGCATGTCCGATAAGGTTAAAGAATACCGAACACCTCTTAAAGCATATAGAGAATAGTAGGTCGCCCCTAGGATTAATAGTGTAACCAGAGCTACTATCAATCTTGTGAGGTTATCGTCATCGACCCGTCTTAGCAGAAGTCTCAAGACAAGTATATATGAGAAGATTATTAGTAGGAGGAAGTATTGGAGGTGATGACTCATAACGATAGCCATCCCGATAATGGATAAGAGAATGCTTCTCGTCACGGTGTTGCCGGCTATGAAGACTAGATATAGGAGAGTGAAGAAGACTAGCAGGGTAAATGTTTCTTTTGTTACCCCAGATGTAAATATAGCTTGGTAGCCTCCTAAAGCTAACAGTAGAGATGAGATGATGGCCGTGGCTCTATTGCCTATATTCTTCTTAACTATGATGTAGAGTATGACTGGTGTAAGCGAGGCGATAGCTGGGAAGAGTATACGTTCTACATCTAAGACTCTAGCATTAAGTACTATTGATGAGATGGCTCCGAAGACTTGACTTGCAGGCCAGTAATTATTGTAACCGTCAAAGACATTTTCTTCTAAGTTAATCGGTGTATATCTTAGTAGATTCTCAGTGTTCAGTATAAGAGGCCATGAATCTGTAGAGAGTGGCAGCCCGGTCAGGAACGTTGGGTATAAACGTATAGAGAATGATAGTATGATAATTATCGTGAATAGTATGGAAAACCTATCCATACCTGTAGCTTCACGTTTCTACTGAGTCTATAGCAGTTTTCGTAGCTATCAAGCTGGGTATACATGTTAATCCAGCTGAGGCCAGTAGTATCAAGACATCGATTATAGGCTTAATAGTATATGTACCGATGATGAGTAGATTGCTCTCAGAGTAGAACTTAGACATTAGATATCCAATCGTTGAGCCAGCTAAGCCGGCTAGAAGAGAGGAGACCAATACTACTATTAGAAACGTAGAGTTTATCCTCTTGGACCCACCTATGCTTTTAATAATAGAGATCTCTCTAGCATGATCTTGTATGAAAACCGTTGATGCAAGGATTATCGTAGATATTGAGCCGGCGAAGACAAGTATCGCTATACTCCAGAAGGATGCCTCATTTAATTTAAACTCTCTTGCCATGAATTCTTGCATAGATTCACTTGCACCCCTCACAACATATCTTGATGGTAAAGCTTCTTGGCTTACTGAAAATAGTAGACTTATGATCCTGCTTGCTTCTGAGGCTGCCTTCTCTCCAGTCCCGCCCCAACCAACAGCTTCTGATAGCTTCTCTCGAGATAGAAGCTTCTCATCCATCTTAACTCTCATCATCGACACTGAATTGGGGGGTAAGCCTCTCAACCACTGTGCAGCTTGTACCAGTATGAGTATCTCGTCATCAAGCGATGTCTTAGATTCATATACTCCAACTATCTCCACCTCGATGAAGTTTCTTGTAAGGATTGAGCGGAGAAGCACTCTATCACCAGTCTTTAAGCCAAATCTCTTAGAAGCTTCTAAACCTACGACCGCCTCAAAGTATCTCTCACCGCTTATGAATACACCGTCCAGCATTTTAAGGTCTAAAAAGTATTCTAGAGAACCTGGATCTACTCCTCTCACAACAATCGGTGCATCATTTAATAACACCGAAACTGAGACCGTTTCTGGACTTATAGCTTCTATGCCTTCCATAGACATAAGCTCACTGTATATTGCTAGAGAGATGACGCTGGTTTGAGGGGACATGGCATCAGCCCCATAGATTATCATAACGTCTCCAACATCTGTTGTCAGCAGGTTTGACATCGTAGAGAATACTCCTAACGAGATGCATGCTGTAAAGGCTACGATGGCTGATGCAACTGATACTGTCAAGAGAATCAGGGTAAGCTTCTTCCATTTTATAATCTTGAGTAGAGTCGTTGACATATCTTAGAGCTTCATCCTAGTTAGTTTAATTATCGGAGGTATAGAGCCTGTTATAGACATCATGCCTGCAGCCGCTGAGATCCAGGAGAGATCATTTAGTGTTAGGGTTGGTGGCTGGTAAGCTTCTACTGATAGTATCAGTGAGAGTGCTCTGAAGATAACTTGAGATGAGACTACCCCAATAGATATACCGATAAGAATACTCATCAGAGATACTATCGAAGCTTTGTAAAATAGGAATAACGCTGCTTTCCTCTTCGAGAATCCGATTCTTCTGAGGGCCAAGACCCTATCTAATGAGTCTATACACATCTTTAAGCTAGTAAAGTATGAGCTGATGAAGACTGTTACACTTATAGCTAAAGCCCAGCTCCTAATAGTATTAAACGTTGATTCTACAATATTTTCAATTGCTTGGGAGGCAGGCTGTAGAGGCATAACTCTCAAGTTTAAGGATGCTAATTCCTCATCACCTAGTTTTCCAATAAATTCCAGTAAAGTAACCTTTCCATCAACATCAGGAGATAGCCTCCAAGCATCTTCAAGCTGTACTAGAACTTCTTCATCATATGGGCAGCTGCATCTCAATATTCCAGCCACTTTGAGAGTATGCCTCCCATCTCCCAGCTCAATTTCAATATAATCATTAAGAGAGAGATTAAGTCTACTGGCTAACAATATCCCTACATTGCCTTCAGACATATTCTTAGGCATGGAGCCAGTGAGACTGACATGTCTAAACTTGTATAAGTGGTTTAAGGATGCTCCTCTCAAAACTGTCTCGACATCTTCAGCATTACTGCCTACCTTACAGTATCTTATCAACTGTGGAGAGAAGTCTACGTTCCTATGCTTCAGAATATCTTCAAGAAGTTTGTATTCAATTATACTATCACTTAGAGAGTTTGCAGAAGAATTTATAACTAGGTAGTGGTGGTAATCTTGTGCAGGCATTATTCTCGTTAAATGCTCGATATATGCATTCCCGATAGCTAGAGGGATAACTACTACTGCAATTAGTGAACCTATCGTCAAGATGTATGATAATAGACGCTTAGGCTCACCTATCAGGTTCTTGAACGCTAAATGTAGAATCATCATCTAAAACTTAATATCTCCAGATGGGCGGATATAGAGATGGTATATGAGCAACGCTATAGAACTCATAAATGTATGGAAGAATTACGCTAATAACTTACCAGTCCTTAAAGGTGTCAGCTTATCAGTTCCAGTCGGAGCGTTCATCTCTATAAGAGGAAGATCTGGCGCTGGTAAAACCACTCTCTTAAGGTTAATCGGGCTGCTTGACCGGCCGTCAAATGGAGAGATAATCCTCCTCGGAACAGAAACTTCTAAAATTAGTGATGGGGAAGCTTCAAAGATAAGGCTTAAACACATAGGCTTCATCTTTCAATCATTCAACCTGATCCCGTCTCTAACAGTTTTAGAAAATATTGAACTACCTATGGCCCTTCTTGGAGTAAAGAAGGAAGCTAGACGTAAGAGGTCTATCGAGCTGTTGGAGAGATTCCACATGGAGATGCTTGCTAATAGATTCCCTACGGAATTAAGCGGGGGAGAACAGCAGAGGATAGCGATTCTAAGAGCTACAGTGAATAATCCTGATATAATCCTAGCAGATGAGCCTACATCTAATCTCGACGAAGAGAATAGTCGGCTAGTATATGAATTACTAAGCGAGATTAATCGTGAAAGCCTAGCCGCAATTATTGTGACAGAAGTAAGTCTGGAGGAGAAGCTCCCGACCAGCGAAGATTACTTACTAAAGGATGGAATTCTATATAAGCTGAATATATAAGCAGTATTTCCAACGTCTAGATTCTCCCCTCTAGACAGGCACGGTTTGTTCATGAATCCTTCTGGAGGATTCCCCATAAAATATCACTTTTGAGCCCGCCTTCTGCAAAGCATCTAACAACTTGTAATGTGATGAGTACATTATATATGCCTCCTCCAAGTTATCCAAGTCAGCCCAAGGCTTTCCAGATGTCAGCACCACCAGCTCACCATTATTAATTTTAACCATCCTAGACAATTCTAGAACAAATTCCGAGTCCAAGATTACGTTTCCAACATAGTATATCATAGCTTCCCTAATCGTCAGCTTTGAGATAACTTCATCAATAGACTCTACCTTAAGCTGGAGAGCTTCTAGGAGGCCGGAGGCTTCCACTTCTCTAATTATTGAGAGGACTTGGCTAGCTGTCTTAGGCTCAAGAATCTCGTATACATCCCAGCTCTCAGTTATGTAGTTTTTCATCGAGTAGGAGACGGCTATCTTGAGAGCGATATCTGGGTCGATGGAACGGTATTCTGAGATCAGAGTCAAACCATTCTTCAATATTAAGGTTATAGGTAGACCGAGCCTAACAGCTGAGATTATCGATGAGAGGAATAACGCATTAACTTCATCACTCGTGATAGGGCCAATGGCTCTCGTATCGAAGACCAATCCAACAGCTTTATAGGCTTCTTGAGAGAAGTCTTTTACAATGAGTTTCTCAAGCCTAGCAGAAGCTTTCCAATCGATTGAAGTAAATGGATCGCCTATCTGATGCTCTCTACTCCAGAGATACTCTGTCCCCCGACCCTTCTTAGCGCCAGCCGCCTCCCCACCGTAGCCTGTTTGACCAATCATCTTTAATGCCTCTATGATGAATGGTAGAGTTCTTGGATAAGCAAGGACTTCTAGGCCGAGTGGTATCTTAAAATCTTCATGGAGTACCCTCAGAGGATCTGTAAAGGTAGTAGTCAAGAAATCGAGTTTATAGATCTTGCCTATTCTTGGCGAGAACGTTAACTTAACTTCGTTAACACCTTTCTTCAAGGTATCTGTTGATGCTTTCACCCAGTCTGGAAGGTTAACCAGCTTCAACTCGACAGGCGTATATATGATCAAGTCTACATTCTTCTCTTCGCCAGCCATCATCCTCAACCTTACATTCCTAGGTTCACATTCGATCTTATCTGACATAGTCTTCGTCCTAATTATATTGTAAGCTGAGAGTATCATCGCTGCGAATGCTGATACTGTGGCTATGAGGAGCATGATATCCATATAGATTATCGTGGATATCGTTAAAATCAGTTGGACAATTAAGAGTTTAAATCCTCGATTAGCTAACTTCAATACTTTGGAACCTCTACTTCTTTCAAGGCCTTCTCAACAATGCTTAATGGAGAGATATTATCTGTTTGATATTCCAGCTTCACCTTAATCCTATGTGTAAGAATATGGTATGCAAGCTTTTTCACATCATCAGGTATAACGTAGTCTCTACCTTCTAGAAATGCGAGAGCCCTGCTACCTTTAAGCAACCAGATGCTTGCCCTAGGACCTGGACCTGAGGAGACTTCATCTAGACTTCTTATATGTGCTACTATGTCAAGTATGTAGTTCTTGACTCTATCCACTACTCTAACTCTCTTCACAGTCTCAATTAATCTTGCAAGCTCAGATACTGAAGCAACCTGCATAACCTTAGGCTTCTCGATGAAATCTATAGATGAGATTATAGCCAGCTCCTGCTCTCTGCTCGGGTACGAGACCTGAACACTGTATGCAAATCTATCTCTCTGCACATCTGTCAATGGGTAAGTCCCTTCTCCACCATAAGGCAATTGGGTAGCAATTACGAGGAAGGGTCTTGGAAGCTCGTAGGTCTTCCCCTCAATACTTACCTGCATCTCCTGCATTGCTTCTATTAGAGCTGATTGAGCTTTCGGCGTAGCTCTATTAAGCTCATCAACTAGTATAACATTCGCGAAGATAGGCCCCTTCTTAAGCTGCCAAGTCTTTGATACAATATCATAATAGACTGTTCCAATAACGTCTGCTGGGAGAAGGTCCGGTGTCATCTGGATCCTGCTGAAGCTTCCACCGATTGTCGATGCAAAAACCTTCGCTAGATGCGTCTTACCTGTCCCAGCAGGGCCTTCAATAAGGATGTGTCCTTCAGTAAGCATTGCGGTAAGCATAAGCGCTACTACATCCTCCATTCCGACGACATATCTCGATACTTCTCCAATTATCCGCTGTATGGTTTGGCTAGCCACTTCTTATCTCCCTCGCCAACTTCTCTAGAACCTGCTTATCCCATGAAGGGTTAAGCTTCAGGATCTCTTCAACCGGTATCCTATTTATAGTCTTTCTCCGGGTCGGCGTAAATTTAGCTATGAGCATTATCGCCGATATTACTACAATATACCTTGCTTCTACAGTATTAAGTATCTCGAAGACCTGCATAACCGCGCTCTTGGCTAAAGTAAAAATTGTTTGAGACCAATGTAAAGAGTCTACCAAAATCTTCCTATCTTTTATAATATCGAGCAAGAACTCTCTGTTTTGACCTAGGATAATCATAGAGTTTATGAAGAGGCTTGAATCTGAAAACACTATTAATTCTCCTTCACCTATTTTGAGTATGCATCCCACAGTGAAGGGGCCCTTCTCTTCTCCCGGATCCCATGCATTATTCATGTTTATATCCAGATAGCTGTAGCTCGTAGTTAAGAGGATGGGTTTACTGCATCCTCGAATAATTGATGCATGGTTTAGTATGACTTCTACAGCGTGGCTGTCAGAGATGTAGCGGGCTTTAGGAAGCTTAGCGTTTCTCTCTTTGAAGAGCGGGTCTAGAACAAGTCCACTATCTATCCTAATAGGTAGATTCAACTTCTCGAGAAGAGTGTTTCCATATCCAAGCTCATCCGCCAATATCACCTGTCCACCGTTATTCATGAATCTCCTGATTGCCTCAGCTTCATCAACTGTAAAATCTCTCTCTGGCCCAATTAAGAGTAAGGTTAGATTGTAGCCAACTGTAGGCAGCTCACTATATGAATTCAGTATTGTAGGCTTAAGTAGACTATCGGCTTCCCTCATCCCATTCCAGAATGGATTTCCTAGCCTGAAGTCGTCCACCTCTGGATATAATGCCAGTAATATAGAGCAGACCACTATGCTTAATATTAAGCTACTTACTACAGTCTTCATCATTTCTGTAAGCTCTCTTTAAGCTTTCTCAGAAGCTCTTTAACGATCATCCTATTAGCTTGCTCTTGACCATACAGTTCTTTCTCCGCCAACATGCTTATCTCTTTGAATATTTGATATGCCTCCCCAAGAAGACCTCCAACTCTTGCAAGATATTCTCTGATCGTTTCATAGTCTTTAATATGCAGCCCTGTTGCGTCACCTACAATCAATATAGCCTCTAAATAGAAGAATCTAGCCCTAGGAGTTTCTAGAACATAAATCTCTTTTAAAACTTCAGTGGACTTATTCTCAGCTATACTCTTCCTCACTTCTCTAACTAATGGAGTAGCATAAACCAGAGCTATAGCGAATACTATGGAAGGTACTAGCATAATCAACGGGTTTACTATGAAAACCTCTATCGAGAGTGAATGAGTCTTGTATAGCTGGCTGGGAGGCTCAATGAACAAAGAGATCTTTGAGTGCCCAGTCATTGTAGATAATGGGATGCGAATTGAGGCTGTAAATCCTCCACCCTCGTCAGAATAGGCTACGGATTGGTTGCCGAAACCGATTATAATAATTTTGGAGTATGGTATTGGTGTAATAAGCGAGCCAGCTGAGGCGGTAACCCTACCCCTAACTACGACTTCTCCACCGCTTAAAGCAACAGTAGACGCTAGATACGTGACGTTTATAGGGATCTTCTCAATAAGTATTGATAGAGTCTTCTCTGATGGAGCAATTATCCCTGAAGCTTGAGTATAGAGCCTTACCTTGTAGAAGCCCTCCCCTATGTTTTCAGGAACTTTGAATACGAAATCAAAGAATCCATTACTGTTTAAACTCCTTGAAAGAGTCGTACTGAATGCGTCCATGTATATTTTCTCAGGCAGTCTTCCTAGAGAAGTGTTTACCCATCCATATACACTTATCGTCTGACCCGGGCGTGCTTTATGATGGCTTAACTCTGCATATATCATGGGCTTATCATAGAATATGTAGATCGTTATTACATTAGACCTAGAGGCTCTGTATCTTCCAACATCTTCCCTAGATGGGTTATATTCTGCGTAGACTTGTACGGAGGATTTATAGACTCCTCTCATTGATAGCATTGTTGAGAAGAATCCTCTTTCATCAGTCGCTGGCATATCGACCCTCCCCCCATCCAGATATACGGAGACTGCCCTGTCTTCTAAAGGATAGCCTCTACTACTTCTCAGAAAACCGCTTAGCTTTACCGATTCACCCACCCATACACTAGCTCTATCAACCCATATCAATACCTCAGTCTCTTCTAAACCAGCCTCCTTTAAACTCTCCAGTATATCTCTCAGTTCTCTTATCTCATTAAGGTATCTAGCTAAGAGCTTCTCTATAGATGTAAGCTTTACTGCAAGCTGGTTTCTAGGTATCCTAAGCATTCTTTCAAACTCGTTTACAGATTGTTTAAGCTCGATATATGTCAAGTTTGCTTGAGCTAGACTGTATGTAGCCTGGGATAGGTTTCCACCAGCATACTCTAACAGCCCTAGAACTATGTTTAACTTAGCAACATCAATACATCTCTTAGTATAGTTTAATCTATCCAGCTCATCTCTCAGCAGCTCATTAAATCTATCATAAATGTATTTAACATATCTCGGAACATGTATCTTCATCGATTCATTAAGATTCTTAAGCGATCCTCGAAAATCTTCTAGTAGAGCTTTATCTATTATCGCCGCATATACTGATAGCAGGTTTATTATTTCGGGGTACTCTTCTGAGAGCTCACTAGGGTTTGCATGTCTAGGCATGGTCTGCATGATAGGTAGTGAAGCTAAGAAGATAATTGTTAAAGAGAGTATGGCTAGCTTCTTCACGTTTGAAGTATCTCCCAGACCCTGAAGCAGACTATGATTGAGAATACTAGAAAGAGTGCTAGACCAAGGATGTCGAAGAATCTCCGCCTAGGTCTCAGGACAGCTTTAGCAACAAAGTATTCTAGAGTATACATGCTAACATACACGTCGAGCCTTACCTCGCCTAAGCCGCTGAGGACTGCGACTGTAGACACAATCATCGAGCCTAAGACTATGTTGAACAGAATATTCTTATCCATGCTAGAACACTTCTAAAGTGATTATTCTCTCATACCCCTCATCTACTTCATTCACTATTCTTACAACACCATACGTCTTAGCGAGTAGTGAAGCAGCTATCGATGCTTCGAGAGAACCTAAAACGTTTCTAAACCTCAATGAAGTCAAATACCCCCTTGGCTTCTTGACCTTTACTATGAAGCGCTCCCCACTAGACGTTTCAACAGACTCCGCTAGCTCTGTAAGATCGACGAGCACGTAGCTTAGAGCATCATTAAACCCAGCTTTCGATATTTCTTCCAACTGAATTATCTCTGAAGATGGAGGGATCACGAGTAGATACCTCCTATCATTGTTCTTAGCGATAAGCCCTTTAACTTCGAATTCTCTGCTTGGAGGGCCAGCATCTCTACCTATTGGGATGAGAACGTATACTCTCTCATCAGCAGCTCTCACATAATATCCTCTATTAGAGATGTTTAGTTCCTCTAGTAATGCTTCAATGTTTAGTGTCGCTCCTTCTAACAGTGCCCTAACTGTATGCGGAGGTATCGGATGGGTCGGCGTTAAGATAAATGAGACTCCAAGGACTATGAGACCGACCCCTAAAGCTGTTAAGGGCATGTTTGAGAGGAATAGGTAGCTCCATATTGTTAAGACGGCGGCGAAGACTGTTAAGCAAGCACCGAGAATATTTAGCTTATCCATCTACTTCAGCTCTCGCTCTTCATAGATTCTTAGCTTGAAGATTGTAAACTTTCTATAAACAGCACCGCCTGCTAAGCCGATAGTGAGGAGAGATAGAGATGTGAAGACAGGGTCGAGCCTAATCCCCCATGGGGTATAGTTGAGTATCAGCCCGACCAGTGGGACCAGTGCTAAGCTTAAGCCTATAGAGAGCGCTAGCCTCTCAAGCTGGCTGAGCTCTCCAGACTTAGGATACAGTAGCTCGATTAGTGATGAGCCCGGGAGATAGAGGACGAAGATTGAGCCGAGAATGTATCTAAGGTAGATAAATGGTGGCGAGCCAGGCAAGACGTATATCATTATGAAGATTAGGAAGACCGCTAGAGCTATTAACCAGAACCACGTACAGTATGTGCTGAAGAAGTATCTCTGTAGAGTTCTCGGCGGGTCTTGGTCGATGAAGTCTACCAATCCATGCTCTCTTAATCTATAGATCCTCTTAGCAGCTTCATACTTCTTGATCTTTAGCTTTTCTGAGACTTTAGAGGTAATCCATTCTAGGTCTCTCTCCCCAGATTGTTTAATGATACTGTATACTTTCTTGAGGTCTTCTTCTAAGCTGTTGTAGGTGCTGTTATGTTTAGCCATAGCTGATTCCATCTCCCATGGTATCTTGGTGCACGTGTTTCAGAGTCATATATCCACATCTCGAATATTAGCCTAGCATTCGTCATTGGATTACTGAATTTTAATGAGACTGGGATGGTTGTATTCATTCCATGAGGTAAGATTACCTCATATGTGTAGAGTATTAGTGCTTCAGCCGACTTGTTCTCACTAATTTCTGTCAGCTTATCTCCAAGCTTTACGTAGATTATGTAGTAGATTGTACGTCCTTCATGATTATCTATGAACAGGTAGAGGTTTACTGTCTGGTTTACTAGAACTATCTTCGGATAATCTCCTATCTTCATGTTTGGCCCAAGTAATCCTAAAGCTGAGAAAGGTTCCGAAATTCTCTCAGACAACACCATCTGAGATATAGAAAGGGCGCCTCCAACAATTATTATTGCCATTATTACTGCTTTAACCTCGTCGTCTATCAATTGACCCTCTACCACTCTTACCAGATACTTTAACTAACCAATTCCTCCTAGCTTTCAACCAGAGGCTCCAGAAGATCCTTGGTGTGAGAAGGTATGCTAATACGATTGATGAGACTATAGATGAGACTGACAAGACCATATAGACATTCCTCATGAAGATATTTTTCTGACCCTCATCTATAAGTGTTGGAATCATTGAATCAACATAGTTAACGATCTTAATTGCCTCCTGTAGAAGCATTTCTCTATCTTCTGGGTTTACATCCATAGATTTTAAAAGTGTTAAAGCCTCGTTCAATAGTTGAGACGCATTACTTATATCGGCTCCAGATGCTTCAGCTTCTGCAAGCTTAGAATATACTTCTCTCAATAAAATGATGGCCTGTTCATCCTCTGCTCCGCATCTTACACTAGGCGTTAAGAGTAATATCGTGAATAGGAGAACCGAAACTATACATGATGAGGTAATGAGACTGATGCTTGAGAGTTTCAGAAATTTCACCCTCATCTATACGAGATTTAATCTATGAGGTCTCTATAAACTGCTACATTCATCTATCCTACCTACCGTCCCCTATACCTAATAATTGATAAATCCATTTCACTGTGAGCCCTATACACATTATGTATGCTCTATTGTTTCTCCATGAGGATGCTCCTGGATGGCCCCAACTCGACGCTATCATGCTTAATTTCCATGCTTCTTTTACACCTTCTCTAAAATATTCAAGAGATTCTTTTGAAGAAAGCTCCCTGAGCGTCTTGATTACTTTGATAAGAGTCTTTATTAGCAAGAGGCTCTTAATGTTTCTAAGCTTCATAACCATGAATCCTTTTATAAATGCTTTCGTCAATGAATCTACTAGATGCCATCTCCTAAGCTTCTTTACTCTAACTACGTAATTCTTTAAGCTGCTGGCAAGACATTGACCAAACGTATTATGAAAAGATAATAAACTAGTAGATACCTGTAAGAGCATAATTGATCTAACCTCTCTACTGTGATCCCCATTCTTAAACTTTTACATCTATCTTCAAGAAGGGCTACGTCGCAGAGATTAGAAGATTAGAAAAACCAATGAGGCATGAAGAATATTGTTACGGGATAAGCTACTTTTAGAGGCTATGAGGTAGTCTTGTCTAATTTAGTCTGAACTTGCTAATACCAGGCAGCTAAAATATCGATATATGGTAAACTTACAATACTTAATAGGATTCAATATTAGATAGATGTGTAGAAAGCATGGTTAAAGGAGATTATAGAGCTGCATTCATTATTCTTTTGCTAATAGTAGGTATCGTGTCGGTCTGGATGAATTGGGAGGTAGTGAGAGTGTCTATGGATTGGACAAAACATAAGCAACCTTTTCCATTACCATTTTATATCGGATCCCCTCCAATATACTTCTACATTGACCTAAGCTATACATTGATTATAGTTGTCATAGGGACATTAACTTACCTCGCATTAAGAAATAGATGATGGCATATCAAACATCAGGATTTCATGTAAACAATCTTTTACTTATTATATTCTCCAAAGATACTTATATTTACTAAATATCTCTAGCACAATAGACTTCTAAACCTTATCTCTCAAATCGTTTCTTATAGTTTCAGAAACTAATTTTTAATAGGTCGCTCGTAAACATTACTTAGAATTTTTCTTTGACTCTCGTTGAGCTGTTATTTTTTCTATAAGGTTGGACTCATATTTTACAAGTAACTCTGCAACTGGTTTTAGAATACCTTGGCTTTGAAAAAGATTTCTGAGAATATCGATGTCAGTTTTCTGTAATGCTTTGACTATCGGAAGCATAGTCATATACACTATCAAGTATAGTATCCCCCCTATGAGCAGACTTACATAGTTTGGCATCAATTGATTAAAACTGAATGGTAGTATTGATAAAGCTGCAACCCCAGATGCAATCAGTATCCTCATAGAATTGTTAATGTCTATCGAGGTTCTCAGCTTTCTCTCAGCAGTAAACAGACCGTACAATACTTTAAGGATAGATGATACTAGTATTGATGTGATCAACCCTACAACACTATAAAAATATGTTAAAACCACGGATAATGGTATGAATGAGAATATGTATATCATAGTAGCCTTAAGATTTATCCTTGTCTCACCTATCCCATTAAAGAAACTGTCTAACACTATTGAGCCGAATACAGAGTATAGGAAAACCACTGTGTAAAGTGAGAGAAATACTGGAGCCGCTGAGTACCCATGACCATACACTATTTCTACGAGGATTCCAGACATGATGATCGTGAAGAAGGCTGCAGGAGCGATAAGCATCCCAGTATACTTGACCGAGTACTGGAAAGCTCTCTTAATCTCACTGCTTGCAGGGTCCAGCTTCGAGAAGGCTGGGAAGAGAGCGGTAGCTATAGGCGTGGATAAGACTACTAAGAGCGTTGCAAAGTTTCCAGCTGCCTGGAAATTACCAATCTCAAAGTTTGAAACGTTATGCGCTAATAGTATGAGTCTGTACTGGTCTGCAAGTAGAAGTATTAGAGAGGAGATGTATAGCGGTAGACCGTAACCGATCATCATGTTCAAATCTTCAAAGAAGCTACCCTCACAACCTTCATTATTTGCCATAACCTTTCTTAGATTTCTATAAGGACCTAGATATATGGTTAATACACTAACTACGACGGCGACGGCAAAGCCTAAAATGTGACCTATAACTGCGCCTGCAACTCCTAAGCCTATAAACACTAGGAGAGGGGCTAAGGATGATTTAACTATCGACATACATATCTTAATAGTTGTTCCAATATCGTATCTATCCAGTCCTACTGATATGTTGTAGAGAATGTTGAAGAATGCTTGGAATAATATGAGGAACGATGAGAGCTTGATGTAGAAGCTTGCCTCAGGTCTATTCAGAAGATACATTGCCAATATGTCTGAGGATAGAAAGCATACTAGCCATGTAGCAAGCCCCGTAATGAACCTGAACGTGAGAGCGGTCTTCATCAAGCTGAGAGAATATCCAGGCTTCCCCTCAGACCTAAACTTTGCTAGAAACCTTACCACAGCTGAGTCCACACCTAAACCTATCAGAGAAATAAAGATTGCTGGTGTAGCAAGCGCCAGTGAGTAGACCCCATAGCCTTCGGGGCCGAGAAACCTAGCTATCAACATCGAGCCTAAAGCTAACACAATAGCTGAAACCGCATCACCTACAAATAAGGTGAAGCTGCCTTTAGCTGATTGACCAGCAATGTCCACTAGATCACTGGACATCTCCTAGAAATTGATGAGACGCATATATAACTTCTTGGTAAGAGTAATAGATCTGTAAGCAGGGCCTTGTACCGTCAGCCTCTTGTTTCGCCGTTCACTCTTATACTCTTTTGATCTGAGTCCATCTTTTAAGTAAATTCATATATCTCAAAAAATAGAGTTTTTACTCTTTCTGAGGTACGGTCTATTTCACTCTTGACTGCTCTAATTTTTACGTAATCACTAAGTAAAACTTTAAAACTATAGTTACCATTCTATTTTAGTCCATCCTTTGAGCAACGAGGAGTCTAAAAGTAAGATGTATAAAACCAAGTAGTATTAAAAAGAGCGCCATTCATGCTTATCTGCAATCTATAAGAGGTATAGAAGACCCATCATGTATGAAGAAGTTCATGTAAGTAAGGCGGAGCCGATTAGAGACACAGGAGGCTGAGAAAGAGCTGGAGGAAATGGAAAATGAATACGATTAATTATACCGCCTAGAGGGTGATCGTCTTTGAATAAAACAAGCACTGTCAGAGCTATAATGTTAATGCTGTTAGCTGCGGTAATATTTGCGCCTATCATTTACGCCCTAAATAGGGATGAATAGAACATTCAGGTCTTAGTTACTCCTTCTTATAGCCTTCCAAATATCAACTGAAGATTTAACGCCTTCACCTCCTCCACCTTCTACTTCACATACGATTACCGAACAGTGATGTGTTGATTATTGATGCCTTGTAGATTTTATATATTCCATCTCTTACGAGTTCTATCTGTAAGCTATCTATCAACTTATCATCCTGATAATTCAGGTTCTCTGCTTCCTTGACTAGAGTCTGCTTGCCTCTCCAGGTTACCACGTATATGCTGGTCTGCTTTGTAGCATTCATGTAATCGATTATGTCTCTTAACGTTATTTCTCTCCACATCCAGACTAACCGTTCTGGGGTCGGGTTTCTTAAGCTTAGATGTATCCATCTCGCCCACGGTGCCTCGCTTACTATCGTTATATCGGGGTCGAGATCCTTAACCACTGTCGTCAGGTTATTCAAGTCTTCCAGAGCTGCTCTTACCGCTGGTGATGGCGTTAATGCTGATGGGAACTCTCTTATAGCTGACACTAGGATTGAGGCGTGCCCAGCTTCAGGTGTATAGAAGAAGAATCCAGGAGTTACTAGGAAGACTAGGTATAGAAGTAAGGAGTAGGTACCGAGTTTTTCAGCACCTTTTACAGCGAGAGGCGTTATCAGCGGGGCCACGCCTATCATGAATCTATACCATGTTACAACAGCAGTCATAGGAGCGATGAGAGGGCTTGTCCCAGCGATTAGGAGGATGAGTAATGCAAGCTTATACCATATCCCTGTATGGCGTACACTTATTAATGCTAAAGGTATGACCGGGCCAAATCCCGCTACGAGATATGATATACATTGAGCCGTAGATTCTACGCCATAGGATGTTAAACCTGCTGGTAAGGCTCCGAAGAAGCTACTCCTCCATGTTACTCCTCCAGCATAGAATATAAGCAAGATCATCGAAATGATGGTTGGAGCAGTATACGTCAATGCTTTCTTATACGATTTCTCTCTAACGAGACTATAAGCTACTGCTGAGATGGAGAGCGCCGCCGATAAGTAGGCTGTTACCTCATGCGACATTGATGAGAGGATGAGTAGAGAGATTGGGAGCAACTGTCTCTTGATACTGGTTGAGTAACTGTTCACCTCCATCGATGAGATAGCTAGGATCATGAAGACAGACCCGAGTAGCTGTCTATGATAGTCCCAGCTTATCCTTAGGTTTAAGATGAAGAATGTTGAGGAGATGATCAATATGAGCAGGTACTTCCCACGGATCTCTAAGATCTTCGATGACATGTATGTGATTGCGGATATGAAGAGTCCATAGCATACTGGTGAGTATAGTTTCATCAAGACCCAGTCATCTACTACTACTGCGAATGGTGTGAGGAACACGTCCATGAGTGGTGGGATGTTTCTTAGACCACCCATCCAATAGTAGGGTCGGAAGAGGTTAAGATCACTGGTGAAGTCTCTGAGGTGTGCAAGATACTCGACCGTATCCCATCCAATATGCCATGGCCACCAATATATCTCTGGTAAGATTCTAACTATGAAGCCGAATATGAAGCCTGTAAGAGATGGTCTAGATAGAGCGGAGTGGTATAGTTTCAGTAAACATATCTTACCTTTGCCGAGATACTTAGAATAAGGTGGAGAGGGAGTAAGCATTATAGGCTTTCCTAGAATACTATGTAATACTATTGTCTCGATTCCGAGGAAAACTCCTGCTATTAACAGACCATAAATCCAAACATCATTATGGTGAAATATTAGTAGGCCGACTACGGGTCCAAGGAAGCTTGACCTGAAGAAGGTGAGAACTGTTATACTCAGCCTCCCGATACAGAGTAGGATAAATGCTATTACGTTGAATGTGAGAGTAGAGGTGGGTCCTGAGAAATGATAGTGCTCAGCAAAATCTATTAACACAGCAGTTGATGTCCAGATGAAGATCATCCAGAGCTGATAATCCAGCATCGCTGAACTTCTCGGCTCAACAATAAGAATAGATAAAGCGGTTATCGTCAGCGTGACCTTTAACACTCTCCTGATATCCTTATCTCTGCTTGACTTCAACAATCCACCCAGACCCATACCATTCTTCCAAGTTTAGAGTAGAGGTTCTCCTCAGATACGTCTAAAACTTCGTGATAGAGGCTTCTACCATAATCTCATCAGCCTCCTCTCCATCCTCTTTAGCATTAACGAGATTATCGCTATAGTAAATGACTGTAACCCAACTATCAGTAAGACTAGACCAAGCCATGCCCAGCCAATACTCCATGCCTTCTCTCCGAAGATATATCTCATGTAGAGCTGCCAGAGAAGTATCGCCAGCCCCCCTACACCTAGAATTGAGCCAAGCGAAGAGAATGTTAAGACTGGATTGTATAGCCAAGAGATCTTTAATGCTGTTAAAACTATTCTAATGCCGGCACTCCATGTAGCTAGCTTAGGTTTGCCGATACGTTTACGATATCTTACTGGGGCTTCCACAACCCTTCCAAAGGTTAATGATTGACAGACTATTTCAGCTTCTATGTCGAATCCTGTAGCTGTTATCTCAAGCTGCTTCGCGAAGTCTGTTCTTAGAAGATATATCCCACTACAAGGATCTTTAACCCTCTGGCCCATCAGTAAGCTTATCACAGTACTTATCACTCTATTGCCAAGCCTATGGAGTAGTGGTATGTTCTCCCTATTTACACGGTATCCAATGACTTCGTCATAGCCCCCATCGATAGCGACTTCAAGCATACGTTCAACGTCTCTTGGATCATATGTTCCATCACCATCCATTACAAGTATGTATGGCGTTTGAGCTATCTCTATCCCTGTTTTTATGGCCATCGACTTCCCCATACCTGTCTGATATACTACTCTCACACCCATGCTTCTAGCTATCTCGACTGTTCTATCAGAAGAGTATCCATCTACTATGATTATGTTCTTGTAGCCTGCTTCTCTAACTTCTTCTATAACCCTGCCTATCGCTTTTTCTTCATTCAGTGTAGGTATTATAATGGTTACATCGTCTTTGCAGACAGACGGCTGGAGGTTCCTAGAGACGTTCTGAGTTTTACCTAGACTGCTTACATCAATTTTCTTATCTAATTGCTTACTGTATCTGTCCTCGAATAAGCTTGCTAAACTTATATGCCGCAGATTCTTCGCAAGATAATATATTGATGGAGAAGCAACCAGCATTAATGATATTATGAAGCCTACATCTGTAAATATTGGAGCATCTAGCGACTCGAATCTTGTAAAGTCTGTCTTCTCGAAATCGATCTCTGCCGAGATCTCTGGGATGATCTTCTCGGAGAACAATGCATTCATTTTTACTGAGAGATGATATGAGTATTGTGAGAGCGGGTAAAGGATCGGTGTAGGTGAGTGAAACAAGTCTATGATTGGATGGCTTAGGAGCGATAGACTGCATGCGGTCACGGTATGCAAGCCTCTCCCAGCCTTCCATGATACAAGTATGAAGAGTATGGCCAGTACGGAGAGGAGTAGTATTGAGTGTGTAAGAGATCTATGGACATGCATTAAAGCATCGATGTCTGGTAGGGTTGCTATAAAGCCTGCTAATAGAGCTCTCTTCAATCCAAGTATAGGCGCGACGAGAGCGAAAGGTATAGAGAAGTGTAGAAGTAGCTCGGACATCTAGCTAACTACTTCCACCAAAGTCTTCCTGTTTTCCTTCCTCTTGACTACCTTCTTTCTCTAAATTTTTAAGCTCCTGCTGTATTTCCTTCTCAATCTCTTCTATAGGTTTAGGTGGAGGAGTTGTTGCAAGAGTATATCCTATCCATGCAATTATCCCAAGAAGGCATATTACAGCGATCATGAGAGTTATCTGCATGAGTAGTAGAGTCCATTCTGTGAAGAAGAGTATCCAAGCATATCCAATTATTACAGCAATAGAAATAAGCATCAATAATACTCCAATAACTTGATCCCTACTCACAACTCATCACTACATTTAATCACCGAAATTTATTAGATTTTAACTTTTTCCTTCTAGAATCCAGTGTACACATTATCTGCAGCTGAGTCTTCTACTAAGAGTCTTTACTGCTCTCTCTCATATGATTTAATGTCTCCTATATCCCACCATTCTCCATCTAGTATGTATCCATATATTGGAGTCTTCTTATACAGCCACTGGATAAAGTCTCCTAGTCTATCTCTTCCACCACCTTCATGGAGATATTCTCCGATCATCTCAAAGACTTGCTTAGGAAAGATGTAGATTCCTGTGCTGACCAATGTTGAGGAGGGTTTTTCAGGCTTCTCCACGAAATCTATTATCTTAGCTTCATCATCTATCTGGACTACTCCATATAGTTTTGCAAGCTCAGCATCTCTAATATCATATAATGCTATAATTGGTTTTCTAGAATATTTCTTAATCATAGGTCTCAGCGAGCCTGTGAATAAGTTATCCCCTGCGACTATTAATACATCATGTTCTAGCTGTTGGGATAATCTAGATAATGCTTTAACTGCACCAAGCTTCTCTTCTTCTGAACTGGATTCTTCAACTGTAACTTCTATCCTAGCATCTGTATGAGCTCTAGCCCACTCTTTGAAGTCATGCTCAAACTTTAGGTTTGTTGACACGATTACATGTTCTACACATTCTAATTCATTTAGCTTCTCCATAACATATATTCTATTATGGGTTTACCGCATACTGGTAGGAGAGGTTTAGCTGTATTCAATGTTATAGGCCACATCCTCTTACCATAGCCACCTGCCAGGATTACTACATCAAACTTCAAGACTCTCTACTCCCAGAGTCTTCCATAATTCACGCTTCCATAGAACATTATTGATACATCCTTCTTTCCTACATATTGTATAGTCAGCTCATTTAAGAAGAGAGATTTGCTAGCATCTCATGTTTATGAGGGCTTTAAGCTATATCAAACCCAACCTGGCTTTAATCTCAGCTATATATTTCTCCATTCCTGTAAGCCTTTCATTGAAGATGGTCTTGGATAGATACTGTAACAAGTCATTAATAGTAGTTGATAGAAGTCCATGGTATTCATATGCAGTGAATAAGCTTGATTAGAATATATGCATGAGGAGTTTGGTAGAAGGAGTATTGCTGAGAGATTCTCCTAGTATTTGAAGCAGAGGACAAGAGATTCTACAGCAACATAAACACGTGGAGGATCCAGTCTATAGAAGACTATACATCAACAATAACAATAATATTAAGAAACCTACACATAATAATAAAAACTCAGGAAGGTGTATTACCTAGTTGACAGGATCCCGTGGACTTTAATTCCTCTAGCTTCTTGATAGCTTCACTATGACTCCCTCTCAACCCTTCTTAAGAACTCGGCGTCAACCCTTCTCTATGGTTGAAAAGCCTCCTAAGCTCTCTCCTATATGGTCTATTTTTACGTAGGCGGTTACTTTAGGAGGTGGGGCTTTATGGTAGGTTTTAGCCAACTCATACGTTGATATTAAGTCCTTTTTGTAGGTTCAAGGTTTTTAAGAGGTTAGACTACTATGGCCTAGGTATACCTTATATACTAGGGTAATAATGAGTATGCATGGTAAAATGAGCACTACGGTATCGATTAAGGTTCGTAGAGAAGTTGTTGACCTGGCTAATAAGATGATTAGGTATGGGCTTGCTAGGAATAGGTCTCATGCATTCAATATCCTCATTGAAAAGGGCTTGAATGAAGTTGTGAAGGAGGTTGGGTTCTGGGAGCAAGTGTATAAGGATGTTGAGGAGCTCGAGAAGTCGGGCTTCAAGATCGCTCACGGTGGACTGAGTAAGATGCTGGAAGAGGAGAGACATAGATGATATACATCGATACAAACGTCATCATATCATATGTCGATGAAAAAGATCCCAATCATGATAAAGTGATGACTATATCTATGCAATTGGATAAGGAGAGAATTGTAAGCCAGCTCACACTACTCGAGCTAGCATCTATTTACGCAAGAGCTGAATTGGAGAAACCAATACCGCTGGCTATGTATTCTATCAAGAGATTTGGAGCTTCAATAGTTGAAGCAGATCTTAACATCGTCATAAAGGAAAGCTTAAGGTATGTTCCTATATTCAAGCTTAAAACCCTTGATTTATTACACATTGCTATAGCCAAGGCCATTGGAGCAAAGTCCATAGCTACTCTTGACAAAGACATAGGTAAGAAAGCCGATATAATTAAAGATACTATGGGAATCAAGGTAATAACAATACAGGATTAAAGCCTTCAGCTTCTGGAAATATGGAGCCATGGAGAGTTAAAGCGGATGAGATCGAGTTCAAGTACTCTACGCTCGAGGAGCTCATCCCAGCACCAGAAGCATATATCGGTGAAAAAAGGACAACAGCAATGGACGTGGCCTTCCTCTGGAGAAAATACCTTAGAGAAGCTAACGTAAGGGATTTGGCAACAATTATACGTCACAATCAAATAGATCTTCTTCAAGCAATGGCGGCATTGATGTTTGAATCATTTGTTAAATGATGTTAAGCTATTGCTAGGCGTGAATATTGAACACTCCTCCTTCTTATTTTTCCTTTTCAGAGTTAAGAATGGAAACTTTTACAACATTAATGGCTTAATTATGGTAGAGCGAAATTTTATTCCATTCTCTTCTCAGGTCAGGTTATTGGCACCATGCGTGTTATCAATTTCTTTTATGTTATAAAGACTTTTAAGCGATCTTTTAAATTCAAGTCTTTTCCTCATGAAGTTTTCTGAAACCTGAAATTCTTCTGCTAAATTTTGATAACTGGGTCTGAAGATTCTTTAACTCATTCCTCCTTAAATTTTTTCATTTTCCTTCTCCTACCTTCTCTATTTTCAATAGTTGAACCTGTTATCTTTCTTGTCCAGAAAATAGTTCACTTTTGTAAGATGATGAACTATGTGTAGAAGCTGGTCTTTAGAAGGCTGTAGATTGCCGAGGAAATCCTGGCAACAATGACTATGCCCGTGCCAACGACCGTGAATAGGAGGATTGAGAGTATGGGGCTCTTCCCCCAAAATAGTGAAAGATCTAGGAGGCCAGCGGCCACAGAGCCTATAAGGAGTATCCAGAAGGAGATATCCACAAGCCTGAGCCCACCAGCAGGATAAGACCGATAATAAAGGCTAGCGATAATGAAGACCGCTAAAGAGATCAGTATCGAAAGAGCCGCTGTAAGAGCCCTAAACTTTGAGGCAAGCGATACGATCATACATTTTTCTCTTTAGGTTTTCAATAATACGTTATTGATTGTATTTTTAGAATGTTTACCAAAAATTTCTCTTCTCAGACTACTTGTTTGGAATTTTTACTTTTAGGAACTGGTTTCCCCGGTCTTTTCTTCGGCTGATTTACTTTCAAGATCCTTGAACTCTTTTTCAAGCTCCTTTTCTATTTCTTCTATTGGCTTTGGTGGCGGTGTTGTGGCCAAGGTGTATCCTATCCATGCCAGTATCCCGAAAACCCCTGCAACCGCTATGAAGCCCGTTATCTAGAGTAGGAGAAGAGACCATTCAGTGAAGAATACTACCTATCCATAGACTATTATCACGGCCATAGCAAGCACCATCAACAACCCCCCAACCACCTGATCCCTACCCATACCACACAACACCTCAAAAGCAAGAAACATTAATCATTCTTATCTTTTATCTTTTTTGAGTGCTTAACTGTTGGCTGTTTTTGTCATTTGGTATCTTGATGTTAGGATCCGGCTTTGATAATCCAGGATTTTCTATGCCGAGGCCTATAGCCATAAACATGATTTTTCGACTGAATTCCTCGGGGTCGAAGAGTCTCCTTCCATCTAG